>DASTSW010000001.1:0-92817 GCA_035760445.1 Solirubrobacterales bacterium
ACGTGGTCGACTCGTGCGAACGGTTGCAGGTCGAGGTTGCTGGAGGCCTCGTTAAACCCCAGCACAAACCAATACGTGCGGACCATGAGTTCGCCCTCGCCGCTTAGTTAGAAGCTAAGCGCTGTGAGAGTCGGTCCTTCCCCGCCCGCGGGAAGGGGCACCGGCTTCAAATCGCGGGCTAACCCAGGCGGATCGCCCTGACCGCCAGGGGACATCAAAGGGGCTTTATCTCCCGCAGTGCCCGCCGGCGCGGACCCCGGGAGACGAGAATCAAGCGCCGGCTAAACCTGTAGACACCCTCGCACCGCGTCCGCGGATCCGAGTTCGAATCTCGGCGCCTCCATCGGTTTGCCCACCCGGCTCGACCCGGGGCGGGCACCGCTGCGCCCGCGTTCTTTGCCCAGCGGCATCTATCACTTAAGATTTACTGTGCAAACTTGGGCAGGGGAAGGAAGGTTGCCCAATGAGACGACTCTCGGCCCTTGGCGCTGTCGTCGGCGTGACGATCGTGCTGGCCTGCTCCCTTACGGCAGCGCGAGCCTCGGCGACGGTGCTGTGCGGTGAACTGAACTCGACCTGCGGGAGCATCTATCCCGCCGGGACCCTGGTCAAAGCCGAACTGGCGACGATGACCACTGCCGTGATCGAAACCGAAATCGCGAAAGTCACCTGCCTGGAAAACAAAATCGGGATGAAAACCACTGCCGCGGGCGGTGCGAGCCCAATCACCGTGCCTGCCCGGGTCTCCGAATTTTCCTTCGCTCAATGCACCGTTCCCGCTGGCATGGGCGAAACCGAAAGCTGCACTGTCAAACCGGTGAACCTTGGCGCGACCCAACTGGAACAGTGGCAGGGCTTCTACGAAAAAGCGAATCTCGGGAACGGGGTCTTCGGCATGTCGTCGAGCTCGCTCGGGAAATTCGGCTTCTCCGTTTTGTGCAACCAGAAAGTCGAATCGATCAACTGCACCTTCACGAATGGCACCAGCTCGGCGGTCACCGGAGGGGGTTTCAAAACTCCGGCCACATTCACCGGCGCGGAAAAAATGCAACCGCAGGCAGGCGGGAAAAAATGCCCTGCGGCCGAAGCCACCTACCGCTTCACATGGGCGGTCAGCGCGCCGGCAATCCTCTTCTTGGAGCCCAAATAGCTCTGCGTAGGGAGATCGGAGACCGAGCCCCCGGCAAGGGGGTTCGGTCTTGGCCACCGTGGCGTACGAGCTGACGCAAGTCGTTGCCGATGGGTGCGTTTTGAGCATTCGCCGCTGCGGGTAGTCGGCGGGCAATGGGGAAGAGAAGCAAGGGGATCGGTTTCGGGGTGCTTGCGCTGGCGCTGATGGCGGTGGCGCTGCTGCCGGCGCTGGCGATTGCGAAATCGAAACCGGGGACGTTGCCGCCGGTCGATACCTCGAAAGCCGGGACCTGCGACTTCATCGCCCAGCCGGACAGCCCGCTTTGCATGCTGCCCTTCCCCAACGACTACTTCACGCGAGACGATCCGAGCAGCCCGACCGGGCGGCGGATCGACTTCGAGACCGCGGGGATGCCGACCAACGTCCTCGGCCAGCCGATCCAGGCGGCGCCGTACAACGCCGCCGACGGCTTCAGCCAGGGCGCGACCATCCTCCTCGAGGTGCCTGGGATCGAAACCACGGCCGACGTGCGCGCGACCGGGGCGGTGCCGATCAACCACATCGGCCGCTACCGCCGTTCCGGCGCGCCCGTCGTCGTGATCGACGCCGAGACCGGCAAGCGCTGGCCGATCTGGGTCGAGATCGACTCGACCCAGGCCGATCCCTCCAAACGGGCGCTGGAGATCCATCCGGCCGTCAACTTCGAGTCCGGCCACCGCTACATCGTCGCCCTGCGCAACCTCCGCAACGCCGCCGGCGAGGAGATCGAAGCGCCCTACGCGTTCCGCTACTACCGCGACCGCGTCCACTCCAAGCAGCCCGAGGTCGAGGCGCGGCGCAAGCACTTCGAAGCGATCTTCAAGCGGCTGAAGAAGTCCGGGATCGACCGCGACGACCTCTACCTCGCCTGGGATTTCACCGTCGCCAGCGATCGCAGCAACTACCGCCGGGCGCTGGCGATGCGCGACCAGTCCTTCGCCGACCTCGGTGACACCGATCTCTCCGACCTCGTCCCGCAGGGCGGGGCGCCGAGCTTCCAGGTGCTGAGCGTCGAAGAGAACCCCAACCCCGGGCAGATCGCGCGCCGGGTCAAAGGGACCTTCCAGGTGCCCTGCTACCTGTTCCCGACCTGCGCCCCGTTCGGGACGATGCAGTTCGGCGCCGACGGCCTGCCGCTCCGCAACCCGGTCCCCTGGACCGCCAACTTCGACTGCATCGTGCCGCTCTCGGCGACGACCGGCCCGCCGGCCTCCGGGCGCCCGGTGCTCTACGGGCACGGTCTGTTCGGGCGCGCCGCCGAGGTCGCCTCGAGCCCGCAGCGGGAACTGGCGCAGAACCATCGCATGGTCAAGTGCGCCACCGACGAGATCGGCATGTCGGAAAGCGACGTCCCGGTGGCGATCTCCGCCCTGCAGGATCTCTCACGCTTCCCGGCGATCCCCGACCGCCTGCAGCAGGGGCTGCTGAACGAGCTCTACCTCGGGCGGCTGATGATCAGCCCGAGCGGCTTCACCGCGAACGCGGCCTTCCACCAGGACGGCACCGCGCTCAGCCCCTCGGTCCTCGACACCGACCGGCTCTTCTACAACGGCAATAGCCAGGGAGGGATCATGGGCGGGGCGCTGACCGCGCTGACGCCGGACTTCACCCGCGCTTCGCTCGGCGTGCCGGCGATGAACTATTCGGTCTTGCTGCCCCGCTCGGTCGACTTCGATCAGTTCGCGCAGGTGCTCTATCCGTCCTACCCGAACGAAACCGCGCGGCCGCTGGTCCTCGACCTGATCCAGATGCTCTGGGACCGGGGCGAGCCGAACGGCTACGCGCACCGGATGACGACCGACCCGCTGCCCGACACCCCGCGCCACCAGGTGCTGATGAACGTCGCCTTCGGCGACCACCAGGTGACCGTCTACCAGGCCGACGTCGAGGCGCGGACCGTCGGTGCCGCCGCTCATAGGCCGGTGCTCTACCCGGGGCGCTGGCCCGATACCGACGTGCTCTGGAACGTGCCGTCGATCAAACGCTACCCCTACACCGGTTCGGCGATCTACTACTGGGACGGCGGGCCGGTTCGCGAAGACCCGGCCAACCCCGGCGCCACGATCGGCACCGAACCGCCGCCCTACGAGAACCTGCCCAACCGCAGCGGGGTGGACCCCCACGGCCTACCGCGGGCGACCCCGGCCGAGCAGCAGCTGGTCTCCAACTTCTTCGACGGCGCGATCCTGCAGAGCGACGACTGCGGCGGCGGCCCCTGCTTCTCGATCGGCTTCTCGGGCCCTTAGTCCTCTAACTCCTCGGCCAGCTCGGAGAGCGCCTCCAGCGTGACGCCCAGCGCCTCGGCGACCCTGCGCATGTCGCCCCAGGTGGGGTCTGATTCTCCGCTCTCGATCTCGGCGATCAGCGACTCAGGTAGCTCAGCGCGCTCGGCCAGCGCCGCCTGATCGATCCCCGCTTTCTCTCGCAGCGATCGAACGGCTTTTCCGAGGCCGCTCTGCGGTTCTGGCTCCACGAGAGGAAAAGTATCGTCGGTAGGGTCGGCGCATGGACCGCTACGTCGCTTTCCTCCGCGGGATCAACCTCGGCAACCGCCGGATCAAGAACGAGGAGCTGCGGCGGCACTTCGAGGCGATGGGGTTCGCGGAGGTCGCGACCTTCCGGGCCAGTGGCAACGTGATCCTCTCGGCGCCGAAGCGGGAGGCGGAGGCGAAGCTGGCGGCGCGGGTGGAAGCGGAGCTCGACGAGCGGCTCGGTTACGACGTTCCGGTCTTCCTTCGCAGCGCCGCCGAGCTGACGGCGATCGCCGAGCAGGAGCCATTCAGTGCCAAGACGGTGGCGGAGTCGAAGGGCAAGCTCCAGGTCTCCTTCCTGAAGAAGAAGCCGACCGCCGCGGCGAAGAGGAGGGCGCTGGCGCTGGCGAGCGACGAGGACCTGCTGGCGATCGAGGGGCGCGAGCTCTACTGGCTGCCGAGCGGCGGGATCAGCGAATCCGACCTCGACCTGAAGGCGATCGACGCCGCCCTCGGTGCCGGCACGCTGCGCACCATGGGCACGGTCGCGCAGATCGCCGCCAAGCTCGACGGCTAGTCCAGGTCCGAACGCGGTAGCGCCGCCAGCTCGAAGTCGCGGCTGACCGCGCCGATCTCCTCCGGCAGCCGCGCCAGCTGGACGTTGGCGACGAAGTCCATCTCCTCGCCCAGCGGCCGGAAGAAGTTGTCGTAGTGGGTGGGGACGACCGCCCGCGGTTCGAGCAGGGGCAGGATCCGCCGCCAGTAGTCCTCGGTGAAGCTGCGGCCGGCGACGCCGGCGAGGAAGACGTCGACGCCGCGCTCGCGGACCGCCTCGTCGACCAGGTTGGCGCTGCCCTGGTGGTAGAAGCGGACCCCGGCGACCGTGATCGCGATGCCCCAGACCTGGCCGCAGCGGTAGGCGCCGGGGGAGAGCGAGTCGAGGTGGTCGCAGCAGAGTTCGCCGTCGTAGGGGACGGCGAGGCCGAGCAGCAGCTTCGAGTGCAGACTGGGCGTGAAGGAGACCTCGAACGGGCCGAGCTCGTAGGTCCGGTAGGGCTCGACCTCGACCGCCTGCTCGGCGAGGCCGTGCAGCGCCATCAGGTTGAGCAGCGATTGGGAGCCGTAGACCTTGCAGCCGAAGCGGCGGGCGACCGCCGGCGCGTCGAGAGCGTGGTCGAAGTGGGTGTGGCCGACGAGGACGCCGACGACCTCGCCAGGGGCGTGGACGAAGCGCTCTAGCGCCGCCGGGTCGGGTAGCGCGGTGCGGCGCAGGACGAGATCGCGGAAGGGGACGCGCGAGAGGTAGGGGTCGACGAAGAGGGTCTTGCCCTCGTAGCTGAGCCGGTAACCGGAGACGCCGAGCCATTCGACCTCGAGCCCGGCCGGCAGTTGCAGCGGTCGCGCCTCCAGCTCGCCCAGCGCCTGGCGGTCGTCGCGTTCGCTCGAGCGCCGCGTCGCCCGCGCCTTCGCCAGGTCGGCCAAGTGCTTCAGCGGTCCTGCCATTACCGTGATCTTGCCATGGCAATCGCGACCGCAACCTCACTCGATGTCTACGTCGGCGGCAAGCTGCTGTTCGAAGACGTCGGCTTCAAGCTGGAGCTGGGCGAACGGATGACGCTGTCCGGCCGCAACGGGGCCGGCAAGTCGACCCTGCTGCGGGTCCTGGCGGGGGAGCTGAAGCCCGACAGCGGCTCGCTGACCGTCCAGCGTGGCGCCCGGGTCGCCCTCCACGACCAGCGGCCGCCGCGCGAATCGCAGGCGACCCTCGGCGAGTACGTCTTCTCCGGCCGCACCGACATGCTCGAAACCGAGGCCGAGCTGGAGCGGCTGGAGGGGGAGATGACCGGCGAGGCGAGCGAGGAGACGATGCGCGCCTACGCCGCCGCCCAGCAGCGACTGGAAGCCGGCGGCGGCTACCGCTGGCGCGACGGGGTGCTCGCCGTGTTGCGCGGCCTCGGCTTCGACTCCGAGCAGGCGGGCCGCAAGCTGGCGACCTTCTCCGGCGGCGAGCTGACCCGCGCCTCGCTGGCCCGGGCGCTCGCCACCCGTCCCGACCTACTGCTCCTCGACGAGCCGACCAACCATCTCGACATCCCCTCGCTGGAGTGGCTGGAGCGCTACCTGGTCGAACTCGACGCGGCGGTCGTCCTCGTCGCGCACGACCGCTGGTTCCTCGAGGCGGTCGGCACCTCGGTGCTGGAGCTGGAGGCCGGCCGTGCCCGCTTCTTCGCCGGCCCCTGGCACGCCTGGCGCGAAGAACAGGCGAAACGGGAGATCGCCCTCGGCAAGGCGATCGAGCGCCAGCAGGCGGAGATCGCGCGGATGGAGCGCTTCGTCGAGCGCTTCCGCTACAAGGCCTCGAAGGCGCGGCAGGCGCAGTCGCGGGTGAAAATGATCGAGAAAGCCAAGCGCGAGGGGCCGGTGGCCGAAAAGCGCGACGGCCGCCACCTGCGCTTCCACTTCAAACCGCCCGAGAGGCCGGGGCGGGTGGTGCTGAAACTGGTCAACGGGACCCTGGAGGTGCCGGGGCGGACCCTGCTCGACCGGGCCAACCTGGAAATCGAGCGCGGCGAACACGTCGCCCTGGTCGGGCCCAACGGCGCCGGCAAGACGACCCTGATCGAGACCCTCGCTGGCCAGCGCGAGCCGGCCTCGGGCAGCGTCCGCACCGGCCACAACGTCAAGCTCGGCTACCTCTCCCAGCATGCCGAGACCGCCGCCGGCAGCGGCAGTGTCCTGGACGCGGCGAAGCGGGAGACCGGGCGCAACGAGAACCAGTGCCGCGCCCTGCTCGGCGGGTTCCTCTTCTCCGGCGCCGACGTCGAGAAACAGCTCTCCGACATCTCCGGCGGCGAGCAGCGGCGGCTCTCGCTGGCGATCCTGGTCGCCTCCGGCGCCAACGTCCTCGTCCTCGACGAGCCGACCAACCACCTCGACATCGAGAGCCGCGAGGCGCTGGAGGACGCGCTGACCGAGTTCGAGGGGACGGTGCTGCTCGTCTCCCACGACCGGGCGCTGCTGGAGGCGGTCGGCAGCCGCACCCTTGTCTGCGAGGACGGGCGGCTGGAGAGCCACCCGAGTGGCTGGGCCGAGTACCAGGCGCGGCGCGACGAAGCCGAGTCTGCGGCGAGCGCCGCGGCGAAGTCAAGCGCGGGCAGCGGCAAGAAGTACAGCGCGACCAAGCCGGCGCAGAAAGCGGCGCGCAAGGCGGCGAAGCTGGAGCAGCGGATCGAGCAGGCCGAGGCGAAGCTGCGCGAGCTGGAGGACGAGCTGGCCGACCCGGCCGCCTGGTCGAGCCCGACCCGGGTCGAGCGGGGGACCAAGCGCCACGAAGAGGCGAAAGCGGCGATCGAAGAGCTCTACGCGGAGTGGGAGGCCGCTCAGGCCGAAGCGGAGGGCGCGCCGACCTAGGCGAGCCGGCGGTCGAGGACCACGCGGGTGTCCTTGGCCGGCGCCAGGGTGATGTTGCGGATCCGGACCTTTTCCGGTTTCGGGCTGGCCGGGCGCAGCTCGGTGCGTTCGACGAACTCGCGCAGGATCGTCCGCATCTCGTATTCGGCGAAGGCGGCGCCGATGCAGCGGCGGACGCCGCCGCCGAAGGGGATCCAGGCGTAGTTGTCGACCTTGGCGTCGAGGAAACGCTCGGGGCGGAACTCGTAGGGGCTCGGGAAGCTGTCCTCGCGGTAGTGAAGGGCGGCGATCGCGGCGAGGACGAAGCTGCCCTCGGGAAGGTCGTAGCCGCCGATCGTCGCCGGCGCCTTCAGCTTGCGGCCGACGTCGACCAGGACCGGGCGAGCGCGCAGCACCTCCTTGACCGTCGCGCCGAGGTAGTCCTCTTCGCCGGCGGCGAGCGAGTCGCGCAGCTTCGTCATCACCGCGGGATCGTGGTTCAGCAGCTCGACCGCCCAGGCGAGTCCGGTCGCGGTCGTCTCGTGGCCGGCGCCGAGCACCGTGACCAGCTCGTCGCGCAGTTCCTGGTCGCTCATCGCCTCGCCGTCCTCGTCGCGGGCCTCGAGCAGCAGCGAGAGCACGTCGTCGCGCTCCTCGTGCCCGGGTTCGGCGCGGCGCAGCTTGATCTCCTCGTAGATGAAGGCGTCGAGCGCTTCGCGTGAGCGCAGGAAGCGCGGCCAGGGGCTGCCCGGACCGAAGTTGCGGCGCAGCATCGGGAACGAGGTGATCACCCCCACTCGCCGGGCGAAGTCGTCGATCAGCCGCTCGAAGCGGGCCAGCCGGGCCTCGTCGTGGACGCCGAAGACCGCGCGCATGATCACCGCCAGGGTGATCCGCTGAGTGTGGGGGCGCAGCGCGAACGGCTCGCCGACCGGCCAGCTCTCCATCTCCTGGCGGGTCATCTCGACGATCAGCTCGCCGTAGCGCTGGATCCTCTCGCCGTGGAAGGGCGGCAGCAGCAGCTTGCGCTGGCGCATGTGAGGCCCTTCGTCGAGGGTGAGGACCGAGCTCGGCCCCAGCGCCGGCTCCAGCACGGTGGCGTTGGCCTCGCCGGCGTGGAAGCTGGCGGGCGAGCCGGTGAAGAGCGCTTTGACCAGATCCGGGCTGGCGACGTAGACGATGCGGCCGAAGTAGGGGAAGCGGATCGTGAAGATGTCGCCGTAGCGGCGCTGGTGCTCGGCGAGGAAACCGAGCGGGTCACGCGCGTAGTTGACCACCTGGCCGATCGCCGGCGTCCGCGGTCCAGGCGGGAACGGCGCGCGGCGCGCGGCGTGGGGACGGGGGAGGGTCGCCTGCTCCATCGACGGGGAGGTTACAGAAAACTGGCTGGCTGGCCAGTTTTAGAAGACGATCGTGCGCTCGCCGTCGACCAGGACGCGATCGTCGAGGTGGGCCATCACCGCGCGGGCCAGCACCAGGCGCTCGATGTCGCGGCCGATGCGGATCATGTCGCTGACCTCGTCGCGGTGGTCGACCGGCTCGACGTCCTGGGCGATGATCGGGCCGGCGTCGAGCTCGGCGGTGACGTAGTGGGCGGTGGCGCCGATCAGCTTCACCCCGCGCTCGTAGGCGCGGTGGTAGGGGTCGGCGCCGACGAAGGCCGGCAGGAAGCTGTGGTGGATGTTGATCGCCGGGGCGGCCAGGGCGCGGAGGAAGTCGTCGGAGAGGATCTGCATGTAGCGGGCGAGGACCAGCAGGTCGATCCCGTCGAGCAGCTCCAGCGCCTGGCGCTCGGCTTTCTCCTTGGTCGCCGGCTCGACCGAGATGTGGTGGAAGGGAAGGCCGACCGCTTCGACCTGGCCGGCGTGATCGGCGTGGTTGGAGATGACCGTGACCAGCTCGCCGCCGAGGTCGCCGTTGCGCCAGCGCCAGAGCAGGTCCGAGAGGCAGTGGTCCTCGCGCGAGACCATCACCGCGACCCGCTTGGTGCGCCCGGTCTCGGCGAACTCGTAGTCCATCTCGAACGGCGCGCCGATCTCGGCCGCGAAGCGCGCCTCCAGCGCCTCGCGCTCGCCCTCGGGCACGCGGTCGAAGACCATCCGCATGAAGAAGCGCCCCTCGGCGCTCGAGTGCTGGTCGACGTCGACGATGTTGAGGCCGGCGTCGGCGAGGAAGCCGCTGACCCGGGCGATCAGGCCGGGCCGGTCGGGGCAGGCGAGCAGAAGGCGCGAGGTCGGGGCGTCTCCCATCCGCCGATCATCGCGGATAATCTGCCGCCGGTGCGGATAGGAGCGATCCCCGACAGCCTGATCGAGCGGCTCGGCTTGCTGCTCGGCAAGGTGCCGACGCCGGTCGGCGAGGCGCTGTTCTCGATGCCGGTGGCGCGCTCGCTGCAGGTGGCGCAGCGGACCGGGATCCTCGGCGCCCTGGCCGAGGGGCCGCGCGACCCGGCCGAGCTGGCCGAGCACCTGGGGCTGCAGGCAACCGGGACGCTGCGCGTTCTCGACGTGATCGCGACCCTCGGCCACGTGCGGCAGAACCCCGACGGCACTTACGAGATGACCAAGGCCGGTCGCCGCTGGCTCGACCCCGCCTCGGACACCTACATCGGCGACTTCCTCGCCGACACCTACGAATACTGGGACTGGTACGCCGGGCTCGAAGACCTGGTCCGCGACGGCAAGCACGTCGAGCTGCATGCGAAAGCGCCCAACGACCCCTACTGGCAGTCCTACATCCGCGGCCAGTACCAGCTGGCGCGGCTCTCCAGCGCCGAAGTCGCGAAGACGATCCCGCTGGCGCGCGGCGCCCACTCGGTGCTGGACGTAGCCGGCGCCCACGGCGAGTACTCGATGGCGCTCTGCCGCCGGCACGAGGGGCTGCGGGCGACGATCGTCGACCTGCCCGGCAGCGCCGCGGTGGGGGAGGAGATCGTCGCCGAGGCCGGGATGGGCGACCGCGTCCGCCACCTGGTCGGCGACATGTTCGAGGCCGACTACGACGGCCACTACGACGGCGCCCTCTGCTTCAACATCATTCACCACCTCTCGCCTGACCAGATCCGGGCGCTGTTCCGCCGGATCCACGCGGTGCTGCGGCCCGGCTCGCCGCTCTGTGTCCTCGACCTCTACGACCGGCCGGGGGGCAAGCAGGCCAACCTCGCCTCGATCCTCGGCCTCTTCTTCCATCTCACCTCCGGCGCCGACACCTACACCGTCGACGAGGTCTCCCGCTGGATGAAAGAGAGCGGTTACGGGAGCGTCGAGGTCAAGTCGCTGCGCAACCTGCCGGACCTGCGGCTGCTGATCGCCAAAGCGGTCTGAGCGCAAGATCCCTGCCAATGAGGTAGGTCGGAAAACCCGGTTCGTGCCTGAGTTCGTGCGCGATGTTGCGAGTGCGGCGGCTTATGTGATCGTGCCCACACATGAGATGAGAGCAAGACGCCACGGTTTTGCGCTTGCTCACAAAACGCAAACATTTCGCCCCGATCTTGTTCATCCTGCTTGCCTTCCCGGCCGCGGCTCTGGCTGCCACCGGGGATGAGGAGCAGACCGCCGGTCCGGCCATCGGCCAGGCCGAGGTGGCTCCGCTGGCACCGCTGCAGCGGCCGGTCGATCGCTTCCACCACGTGGTGAAGACGATCGCCGCCGACATCCGCGCTGACGAACGCGCCGCCGCCGAGCGCAAGGAGCGCGAAGCAGAGGAACGGTTCGCCGAGCTGGGCGTCTCGATGGCGACGCTTGAATCGATCGCCTCCTGCGAGTCCGGCGGCGACCCGACCGCGGTCTCCTCCGACGGCAGCTACCGCGGCAAATATCAGTTCGACTTCGGCACCTGGGAATCGATGGGCGGCAGCGGCGACCCCGCCGCGGCCCCCGAGGCCGAGCAGGACTACCGCGCGGCGCTGCTCTACGCCCAGTCCGGCTCCAGCCCCTGGCCCGTCTGCGGGTAAACGCGCCTACGCCGCAACTACGATCCGGGGCGTGAACGAGGAGCAGGTTCCCGCCCCGGATCCCGCCGGGCCCAAACGCAAGCCGCCGAAAGAGGCGATTGCCGAGGCTCGGGTGCGGGCGCCGAGCCGCGGCAATCGCAAGCTGGAGAGCTTTCTCGAGGCGGCCAACTCGGATGAGCAGGTGCGGGCCTGGTGGTACATGACCCAGGTCCACGCCGAGCGGCTGGGGATGTCGGACCACAGCTGGGTCCACATGCAGATCGTTCTCAACATCGCCCTACGGCTGCTGCGGCTGCTGGTCCGTGCCGGGGTCGAGCCGGCGATGGTCGCCGACCACGGGATGCGCGACCGCGACGCCGAGGTGGTCGTGGCCGGCGGCGCCCTGCTGCACGACGTCGGCATGTCGATCCACCGCGCCGACCACGAGGAGTACTCGCTCTTTCTCGCCAACGGCGCCCTCCAGCGCCTGCTTGCCGACTCCTATCGCGAGCCGGAGCGCACCGTCGTCGCCTCCGAGATCCTCCACGCGATCATCGGCCACCGCCGGCGCGGCGAGCCCTACACGCTGGAGGCCGGCGTGGTCCGGGTCGCCGACGCCCTCGACATGGCCCAGGGCCGCACCCGGATCCCGCTCGAGTCCGGCCACGAGGGGATCCACTCGATCTCCGCCGCCGCTGTCGACGAGGTCCTGATCGGCCAGGGCGATGAGCGCCCGGTCAAGATCGAGATCAAGCTCAACAACTCGGCCGGCATCTTCCAGGTCGACGACCTGCTGGCGACGAAGATCCGCGGCACCCCGCTCGAGGGCCGGGTCGAAGTGATCGCCAAGGTCGAGGGCGAGACCGAGAAACGGCTGCTCAGCGGCTTCCGGCTGTCCTAAGCCGTCAGCCGGCGTCGAGTTCGGCGACAAGCGCCCGCACTCGGCGCTCGATCTCATCCCGCGTCGCCCGCACCGCCTCGATTGACTGGCCCTTCGGGTCGGGCAGGTCCCAGTCGAGGTAGCGGACGCCGGGCACGTAGGGGCACTTGTCGCCGCAGCCCATGGTCACGACGACGTCGGCCCATTCGGCGTCTTCGGTGCTGAGCAGCTTCGGCCGGCGGTCGGCGAGGTCGATCCCGAGCTCGTTCATCGCCACGACGACCTCGGGGTGGACCCGGTCGCCGGGCGTCGTCCCCGCCGAGCGCGCCTCGTGCCGTCCCTCGGCGGCGCGCTCGAACAGCGCCTGGCTGATCTGCGAGCGGCCGGCGTTGTGGAGGCAGACGAAGAGGGCGTGGGCCATCAGGCGGCCTCCGTCGCCGGGTCACCGGGGTGCTCGCCGCGGACGAGCTGGTAGGCGAGCGCTCCCAGCGCCGCGCCGAGCGACGGCGCGACGAGGTAGAGCCAGAGGTCGCCCAGCTCTCCCGAGACCAGCGCCGGGCCGAGCGAGCGAGCGGGATTCATCGAGGCGCCGGTGACCGGACCGCCGAAGAGGGCGTCGAGGCCGACCGTGCCGCCGATCGCGATCGCCGCCGCCGCGCCGACCGCGCGGGTGTCGGTGGCGACGGCGATGATCACGAACATCAGAAAGGCGGTCAGCACGACCTCGTAGGCGAAGGCGCTGCCGATGCCGACCGAGGGGAGGGTCGCGCCCAGCGCCGCCGGCTGGCCGGGCCAGACGGCGGCGAGGAGGGCGGCCGCCAGCAGGGCCCCGCCGGCCTGGCAAGCGACGTAGGCGAGCGCCTCGCCGCGCGGGAAGTGGCGGGTGAGGACGAAGGCCATGGTCACCGCCGGGTTCAGGTGGGCACCGGAGAGGTGCCCGGTGGCGTAGACCATCGCCATCACGACCAGGCCGAAGACGAGGGCGATCCCGACCGTGCCGAGGCTGCCGGGGTGTTCGGCCTCGGCGACGATCGCGCCGCAACCGGCGAAGACCAGGGCGAAGACGCCGATTCCCTCGGCGGCGGCGCGGCGGAGCAGGTCCGGTCGTGGCGTCATCGGTCCGTCAGCCGTGAACCGGGGCGGGGGCGAAGACCTCGCGGACGGAGTCGAGTGCGCCGGGAACGAGGGAGAAGTAGCTGCGGGTACCGCGGCCCTCGCGCGCGACCAGGCCCGCCTCGACCAGGACCTTGAGGTGGTGGCTGACCGTGGCCTGCGACAGCCCCAGGAACGGCTCGAACTCGCAGACGCAGACCGGCTCCCCGCCGGCGCGCAGCAGCATGTTGACGATCCGCAGGCGCTGCCGGTCAGCCAGCGCCTTCATCACCTGCTCCAACTCGACCGCTCTTTCCCTATTCAGGGAGCTGCCCGCGAGTGGGGTGCAGCAGTTGATCACCGGCAGGTCGGTCACGGGGTGCGAGGCTAGCACTTCATCGATAGATGTCGATGAACGGGGCCAAAAAAAACTCGCCGGGTTGCCGCTAGTTGAAGCGAGCCAAGTCGCCCTTGCGCTGATCCTTGCGCTTCTCCAGGCGGTTCTGGATCAGCGAGAGGACGATCACCAGGGCGGCGAAGAAGGCGATAACGCCGAAGCAGAAGAAGGTCACCGTCTTGTCGGTGGTCGGGCCGGCAAGGCCGACCCCCTCGTCGGCCAGCGCCATCGGGGCGGCGACCAGCATCAGGGCCCAGATCGAGAGCAGGGCTGCAACGGTGCGCTTCACGGGGCGGGAATTTAGCGCACTCTTAGGCGGCGCTGCGTAGGATGCGCCGCGATGTCCGAGCTAGAGGCCCTCCTGCTGGGGGTGGTCCAGGGGCTGACCGAGTTCCTGCCGATCTCCTCCTCAGGCCACCTGATCCTGGTCCCCTGGCTCCAGGACTACACCTTCCTGCAGGAACACCCGGAGTTCAACAAGACCTTCGACGTCGCCCTCCACGCCGGCACCCTGATCGCCGCGATCGCCTACTTCCGGGTCGAGGTCGTGGTTCTGATCCGCGGCTTCATCGAGGCGGCGCGTCAGCGGGCGATCAGCACCCAGGAGCAGAGGCTCTCGGTCGCAATCGCGATCGGCACCGTCCCGGCGGTGATCGCCGGTGGCCTCGGCGCCAGCTTCATCGACGAGCACCTCGGCGAGCCCTGGATGATCGCGATCCAGCTGATCATCTTCGGCGCCCTGCTCGGCTTCGCCGACCGGATGCCGGAGCGGCGCAACCTCGAGGAGACCGGCCTGCGCGACGGCTGGTACGTCGGCCTCGCCCAGGTCCTGGCCCTGGCGCCGGGCACCTCGCGCTCGGGGATCACGATCACCGCCGCCCGCTGGCTCGGCCTCGACCGCGACTCCGCCGCCCGCTTCTCCTTCCTGCTCTTGATCCCGGCCGTGGCCGGCGCCACCGTCTACAAGGCCTACGAGTCGATCAGCGAAGGGCTGCCATCCGGCGTGGCCGGGCCGATGATCGTCGGCACGATCGCCGCCGCCATCTCCGGCTACCTGGCGATCGCCTGGCTGTTGCGCCTGCTGCGGACGACCAGCTACCGGCCCTTCGTCCTCTACCGCTACGTGGTCGGCATCGGGGTCCTGCTGATCATCGCCACCGGCCTGCGCCCGGCGACCTTCTAGCGCCGGGTTGCCGCAAATTCGGGGTGCTCCGTGCCCCAGCTGTGAAAATCCTGTGAACGCAGGGAGTTCCCGCCCTCTGAGGTGCATACACTGCGGCTATCCGAATCGCCGTGATCGACACCGACAGCGGCTTCGTCACCGTCCTTGCCCGCCGTGCCCAGGCGGCCGGTTGGCATCTGAGCCAGAAGACCGGCCCCGTGCCGCCGCGTGACCTGGTCGCGATGAAGCTGAACGCGCTCCTGGTCGACCCGGCCGTGCTGGGCGACGAAGCCTGGGACTACCTGGACCGGGTGGCCTCGATGCTGCCCGACCTCGGCCTGGTCGTTTGCACCAGCCGCTCGACGGTGGCTCAGCGGGTGCGCGGCCTGCGCCTCGGGGCCGACGACTGGATGACCAAGCCCTGCCATCCCGAGGAGGCCCTGGCCCGGCTCGAGGCCGTCTCCCGCCGCCGCCGCCGTGGCCGCCAGGAGCACGAGGCGGCGCCGCTCGCCGCCGGCGAGCTGGAGATCCGGCCCGATCGCTTCCAGGCCTTCGTCGGCGACGAGGCCCTCGACCTCACCCGCCGCGAGTTCGAGCTGCTCTACCTGCTCGCCGAGGAGCGCGGCCAGGTGCTGGAGCGCGAGCAGATCTACCAGCGGGTCTGGGGCTACGCGATGGCCCACGGCGACCGCTCGGTCGACGTCTTCGTCCGCAAGCTGCGCAAGAAGCTGGAAAGCCTCTCGCCGAGCTGGGCCTACATCCACACCCACTTCGGGATCGGCTATCGCTTCGACCCCGAACCGGCCGGCATCGTCGCCGAGGAGATCCACCCGGCGCCCGAGGAGGCTCAACCCGTGCCGCAGTCGGCGGCCGAGTCTCAGCCCGAGACGCCTTCACAAGCCGTTCACAACACCTTTACGGCCGGATAACCGCGCACGCCTGATCCGTCGCCATGCTCGCACGCATGGGACGGCTGGAGGTCAAGCCCGAGCAGCACGCGGCGCTGGTCGACGGGCGCCCGCTGAGCCTGACCGTGCGCGAGCTGCAGTTGCTGATCACGCTCTCTGAGCACCCACAGCGGATCATGACCCGCGAGGAGCTCTTCGCCGAGGTCTGGGGTGGCCGGCCGCGCAGCGACGACCGCTCGGTCGACGTCTACGTCAGCCGCTTGCGGGCCAAGCTCGGCGCCGCGCTCCCGGGCCGGCGCCTGATCCACACCCACAACGGCATCGGCTACCGCTTCTCGCCCGAGGGCTGAGCCGGTCCTTCACGCCGCTTTTACATCTTTTTCACAAGCCCGACACAGCGACGTAACAAGCTGGGAACCGGCCGCTGCGACGCTGCCGCCACTGTGGTGAACAAATCAGAAGGAGAAAGAGTGAACAGCTCTAAGTGGCTTGTGGCGATCATCGCCTCAGCGGCTCTCGTAGTCGGTGTCGCCGCCTGCGGCAGCGACCAGGAAACGGCGAGCGGGAATGGCGGTGGGGGCGACCTCTCCGGCTCGATCCGCATCGACGGCTCCAGCACCGTGGCACCCCTGACCGAAGCGGTGGCCGAGCAGTTCATGGCCGAAAACTCCGGCGTTCGGATCACGGTTGGGACCTCGGGCACCGGCGGCGGCTTCGAAAAATTCTGCGCCGGCGAGACCGACATCAGCGACGCCTCGCGTGAGATCGAGCCCGAAGAGGTCGAAGCCTGCAAAGAGGGCGGGATCGGTTTCGAGGACGTCCACGTCGCGACCGACGCGCTGACGGTGATGATCAACAACGAGAACCCGGTCTCCTGCCTGACCGTCGACCAGCTGGCCGCGATCTGGGGACCCGACTCGAAGATCGGCAACTGGAGCGAGATCCCCGGTCTCGAAGAGGAATTCGACGAGGAGCTGGCGCTGTTCGGCCCCGGCACCGACTCCGGCACCTTCGACTACTTCACCGAATCGATCAACGGTGAGGAGGGCGTTAGCCGCAAGGACTACAACAACGTCGGCGAGGACGACAACGCCACGGTAAAAGGCGTCGAGGGCTCGCCCGGCGGCATGGGTTACGCCGGCTTCTCCTTCTACACGGAGAACGAAGGCAACCTGAAAGCGCTTGAAGTCGACAACGGCAAAGGCTGCGTGCCGCCGTCGGTCGAAACCGCTCAGGACGGCAGCTACGCACCGTTGAGCCGGCCACTGTTCATGTACCCGAGCGAGAAGGCCCTGCAGAAGCCAGAGGTCAAGGCGTTCATCGGGTACTACCTCGAAAACGTCGACTCGGTTGCCGAATCGCTCGGCTTCGTGCCGCTGACCGAAGAGCAGCTGACGGAATCCGAAGCGGCCGCCGAAAAGATCGGCGCCTAGCAGCATGTTGCAGGCCGAGAGCAAGCGCTACGGGGAGCGGGCGATCAAATGGCTGCTCGCCTTCTGCGCGCTGCTCTCGGTCCTGACGACGACCGCGATCATCCTCTCGCTGCTCGGGCCGATGATCGGCTTCTTCGAGATCGTCCCGGCCAAGGAATTCTTCTTTGAGATCGACTGGACGCCTCAGTTCGAGCCGCCCAGCTTCGGGGTCCTCTCGATTGTCGCCGGCACCCTCAACGTCGCCCTGTGGGGAATGGTGTTCGCGGTTCCGATCGGCCTCGGCTCGGCCATCTATCTCAGCGAGTACGCCTCGCCGCGGGTGCGCAAGACGATCAAGCCCGCCCTCGAGGTCCTGGTCGGGATCCCCACCGTGGCGATCGGCATCTTCGCGGTCAGTTTCCTCCTGCCTCACGTAATCGTGCCGCTCTGGCCGGGGGACTTTCTCGGCGGGGCCGATGGCAAACCCTTCCTTGCACTCGCGGCGGCACTGGGGATCGGCCTGATGGTCGTTCCGATCATCGCCTCGCTCTCCGACGACGCGATGCGGGCGGTGCCGCGCGGCCTGCACGAGGGCGCCTACGCGTTGGGGGCGACCAAAGCAAAGGTGGCGACGAAGGTCGTCTTTCCGGCGGCGCTCTCCGGGATCGTCGCCTCGGTCGTGTTGGCGATCTCCCGTGCGGTGGGGGAGACGATGATCGTCGTCATCGCCGGCGGCTCGACGCCGAAGTTCACCCTCAACCCCGTCGAGTCGATCCAGGCGATGACCTCCTACATCGCCACCACCGCCACCGGCGACATCGGCACCGGGACGATCGAGTACAAAAGCATCTTCGCGGTCGGCGCCCTCCTCTTCCTGATCACGCTGGCGATGAACGTGATCAGCATCCGCCTCGTCCGCCGGTACCGGGAGGTATACGAGTAATGGAGGCCGGTGCACCCAGCGCGCCGCGCAACCGGCTGGCCGTCGCCGGTGCCCGGGCGACGACGCAGGCGATGCTGCGCGATCAGCCTCGCGGTGACGTCATCCGCAACGCGATCTTCGCCGGCCTGCTCCTGCTTGCGGTGGCGATCGCCCTCGCCGGGCTCCTGGCGCTGCTGATCCAGGCTTTCACCAGGGGGTCCTCGGCCCTCAGCCTCGACTTGATCACCAACCCTCCCTCGACCGCCTTTCCCGAGAAAGCCGGTTACCGGCCGGCAATCATCGGCTCGCTGGAGCTGATCGCCGGGGTCCTGCTCTTCGTCGTCCCGGTCGGCGTCGGCGCCGCCATCTACCTCGAGGAGTACGCCGACAAGACCCGCTGGTGGAACCGGCTGATCGAGGTCAACATCCAGAACCTGGCGGCGGTCCCGTCGATCATCTACGGGATCCTCGGCCTCGCCTTCATCGTCCGTGGCCCGCTGGATCTCGGCTTCATCCTCGTGGCCGGCTCGCTGACGCTGGCGCTCCTGGTCCTGCCGATGGTGATCATCGCCTCCAGAGAGGCTTTGCGCGCCGTCCCGGACTCGATCCGGCAGGGTTCGCTGGCGCTGGGGGCGACGCAGTGGCAGACGATCCGGCGCCAGGTCCTGCCGGCGTCGATCCCGGGGATCGCCACCGGCGTGATCCTCGCCGTCTCTCGCGCCCTGGGCGAGACGGCGCCGCTGCTGTTGGTCGGCGCCACCGTCTTCGTCACCTTCGACCCGACGCCGTTCGGGAGCGATGGCTACTCGGCGATGCCGGTGCAGATCTTCAACTACGCCTTGCGTCCCCAGGACGAGTTTCAGACCCTGGCCTTCGCGGGGGTCATCGTGATGCTGGTGGTTCTGCTGGCGATGAACTCCTTCGCGATCTGGCTGCGAAATCGCTACGAGCAAAGGTGGTAGGTGTGTTGAAAGAGCAGACGCCGAAGATCTCGGTCCGGCCCGAGTTCCGCCAGCAGACGGCCTCCGCGGCCAAGGAGAAGGTCTTCGAGCTGCGCGGGGTCGACGTCCTCTACGGCGGGGTGACCGCGGTCAAGGACATCTCGATGGAGGTCGGCCGGCAGGACGTGACCGCTCTGATCGGGCCCTCGGGCTGTGGCAAGAGCACCCTCTTGCGCTGTCTCAACCGGATGAACGATCTGATTCCGACCGCCGAGGTGCGAGGCGAGGTGCTCTACCACGGCGAGGACCTCTACGGACCGGCCGTCGACCCGGTCCAGGTGCGAAAGCTGATCGGGATGGTCTTCCAGAAGCCGAACCCGTTTCCGAAGTCGATCTACGACAACGTCGCCTTCGGGCCGCGCGTCCTCGGCCGCAAGGACGGGCTCGACGAGACGGTCGAGAAAGCGCTGCGTGGGGCGGCGCTCTGGGACGAGGTCAAGGACCGGCTCAAGGACAACGCCTTCGGCCTCTCCGGCGGCCAGCAGCAGCGACTCTGCATCGCCCGCTGCATCGCGGTCGAGCCGGACACGATCCTGATGGACGAGCCCTGCTCGGCGCTCGACCCGATCTCCACCGGCAAGATCGAGGACCTGATGATCGAGCTGAAAGAGCAGTTCTCGATCGTGATCGTCACTCACAACATGCAGCAGGCGGCGCGGGTCTCCGACCGGACCGCCTTCCTGATGGTCGAGCTGGACGCCGAAGAGGACAACCGCTGGGGCCGGCTGGTCGAGTACGACGCGACCGAGAAGATCTTCACCAACCCGGCCGACAAGCGGACCGAGGACTACGTCTCCGGGAAGGTCGGTTGATGCCCGAGAGCGTGCGCGTCCACTACCAGGAGGAACTCGAGACGCTCGAGGCGAGCGCGCTGGGCGGGCTCGACCTGGTCGGCATCGCGCTGGCGCGGACGATGGAAGCGGTCGAGAACCAGGACGTCGAGCTGGCCCAGGTGGTGATCGCCGACGACGACCGGATCGACGGCCGCTACCTGGAGGTCCACCAGAGCTTGATCACGTTGCTGGCGACGCAGTCGCCGGTGGCGACCGACCTGCGGCTGATCTCTGCCCTCCTGCACGTGCTGAAGAGCATCGAGCGGATGGGGGACCAGTGCGTCAACGTCTGCAAGCTGATCCCGCTGACCGGCAATTACGCGCCGGCTGACCCGGAGATGGTCGAGCTGATCCTGAAGATGGGCGCCCACACGAAGACCCTGATCGTGCAGGCGAAGCGGGCCTTCGAAGAGCGCGACGTGGAGATGGCGCGGGACCTGGTGCGGCGCGACGACGTCGTCGACGAGCTCAACCGCGAATGCTTCCACCTGGCGCTGGCGATCGGCGACGACGCCGACAAGCGCGAGTGGGCGATGACGATGCTGCTGGCGGCGCGGGCGATCGAGCGGGTGGGGGACAACGCGGTGGACATCGGCGAGCAGGTCGCCTTCGTGGTCACCGGGCTGTTCCGGGAGTTCGAGGACGCGTCGCATCCTTCATAGCTGCGCTTGAGATCCGGCTCGCCTGGGAACATGCGGGGTCTGTGCCATGACTCTTTGCGCTGCCATCGATATCGGCTCGAATACGACGCGACTGCTCGTTGCGGAGCCGATTGATGGGCAATTGAAGAAAGCGATGGAGCAGCGGGCCTATACGCGGATCGGCAAGGCCGTGGATGGGAAGGGCCGGATCTCCGAGGAGAAAGTCGAGGAAGTCGGCGAGGTGGTCGGCACCCAGGTACGGCTTGCTCGAGAGCTTGGGGCGAAGGAGATTCGCGCCGTCGCCACCGCCGCGGTGCGGGAGGCGAAGAACGGGGAGGAGGTGGCCGAGGCGGTTGCCGCCGCGGCCGGGGTTCCGATCGAGATCCTCTCCGAGCAGGAGGAGGGCCGGCTGTCCTTCCTCGGCGCCACCAAGACGCTCGGGCACCCGGCCGAGGGACTGATCGGCGTCGTCGACATCGGCGGCGGCTCGACCGAGGTGATCCTCGGCACCGTGCCCGATGGGGTGCAGAGCGTCCAGTCCTGGCCGGTCGGCTCCGGCAACCTCGCCGACGAGCTGCTCTCCTCCGATCCGCCCTCGGCGGCGGAAATCCGCCGCACCCGCGACCGCATCGACGACATCTTCGAGGGGGTTGAGATCGAGCCCCCGGCCCAAGCCGTAGCGGTCGGCGGCTCCGCCACCTCCCTGCGCCGCCTGGTCGGCGCCGTGCTCGAGTACGAGACCCTGGAGCGCGGCATCCGCGTCCTCTGCGGTGATCCCGCCGCCGACGTCGGCCGCCGCTTCGAGCTCGACCCAACCCGGGTCCGCATCCTCCCGACCGGCGTCCTCCTCCTCGAGAAGCTCTCCGACCTCCTCGGCCAGCCCCTCCAAATCGGCAAGGGCGGCCTCCGCGAGGGAGTAATCCTCGACCTCCTCAACGGCAGCGCCAACGGCAGCTCCCCCGAGCGCGTCGCGGCCTAGCCGAATTCTTCGCGGAGAGTCATTTTTCGTCGCCTGCGGAGGCGAGCCCTGTTTTCAGTGCCTTGATCTCGACGTTCGCGGTGGTAAGCGCTTCGTAGAGACAGTTGATGTTTGCCTCGAGCCTTTCCACGTCTGCTTCATTTCGATCTGCTGATTCATCAGCTTCCTCCGCGAACTTCGCTCCTCGCACCGAGATCTCGATGGGCAATCGGCCTCGGGCCAATCCTGAAAAGGCAGGAGTGATCAAGAGCAGCGAGCCATAGAACACGACGAGCGCGCGATCCGGCACCCCCAACTCTTCCCTTGTCAGGAGTCAGCTTTTCCGAAATTCCCGCGTTTCTCTAGCCGGCGGCGTTGAAGATTGATTCGTCGAAGCCGGTGATCGCTGGTTCGGCGGCGTAGCCGAGGCGTTCGAGGCTGAAGAGTTCCTCGATCGTCGCCAGCAGGGAGAAGTGGTTGAAGTAGGTCTCGCTGGTCGTGCCGGGTTCGACGAAGGGGGAGATGAGGAGGAGGCCGACGCGGCCGCCGCCACCGGTCGGCTTGACCGGCCCGGTCGCTGGTGGTGCGGCGGATGGCGGGGGGAGGTTCGGGTAGGCGGGGGCGATGCAGCAGCTGCTGGCGTCGGGGGCTTCGGTGTCCTGCGGGGCCTGGGTGGAGGTGATCGCGATCAGGCCGCCGTCTTTGTAGGCGAGCGATTGCTTGATCTGGGGGACGACAGCTTCGAGGAACTGGTCCCGCGGGGTCGTGGGGGCGGGGGAGAGATAAGCGAGCGTCGGGAATTTCTCCGCGGGTGCCGCCAGGTCCGTCGCCAGCTGGGGTAGGCCGACGTTCGTTTCCGCGCACTCGGGGCTATCGAGGACCCCGTGGAAGTAGAGGAAGGGGTTGGTCGCGTCCGGGGGTGGGTTGGGGCAGCCTTCCGCTCCTTCGCGGTAGGCCTTCCAGCTGAGGTCGGCTTCGCTCAGCTGCCCCATCAGGGTCTTGGTCGCCGCCGGGTAGACGCAGCCGTCGCCCGTCACCTGTCCTTCGGGGTTTTCGGTAGCGGGAAGGACGTCGCTATAGGTGGGGCAGCCGGCCGCCGTCGCAGGCGTCGGGCCCTGGCCGCTGAGCAGCGCGATCTCGTTAGCCAGCTCGCTGCCGGCGACGGCGAAGTAGTTCTCGAGTAGCTCACCCTGGGCCGGCAGCTCTTCCTTCAGGTAAGGCGATTGGGAGGTCTCGCCGAAGGTTTCTTCGTAGCCCGCTGGGCCGAGGACGATGACGAAGACGTGTTTGGCTTCCGGCAGCCCCGTCGGCAGTTCTTCCTCGACGGGCGCGGCGGGCGGTTCGGGCTCGCTCGCGATCGGCTCTTCGGCGACCGGCGCTTCCAGCGGGATCGCCGCGGGGCTGGCAAGCGGCGCTGCTTCACTGCCCGTGGCTTCGGCTTCCGGCGCGGCGCTCGTCGGTTCCGGCGCCGGTTCTTCCTCCGGCGGCGCGGGCGGCGATTCGACCAGAATCGTGCTGGCGCCAGCATTGCGGGCCAGCTGGTTGGTCGCCGAGCCGATCACCACGCCCAGGCCCAGCATCAGTAGGACGGCGGCTGCCATGGTGCGGGGCGAGGGCACGGGCGCGAGTATTCCCGCCTGCCGTTACGCCGATGTGAAAATCCTGAGTCCGCTTTACAACTCTTCAACATGGGCGCGGGGGCGGCTCTCGATGATGCAGCCGTGTCCGACGCCTGCCCCAGCTGCGGCTCGCAGCTCGCGCCAGACCAGCGCTACTGCCTGCACTGCGGGCAGCGCCGCGGCGACCCGCGCTTGCCGGTCATGGACGCGGTCACCTTCATGGAGGCCTCGCGCCGGCCGGCCCAGCCGCAGGCCGCCGGGACCCCGGCGCCGCCCTCGGGCCGCCGGCGCTTGATCTCCGCCAACACCTCGATGGTCGCCGCGGTGGCGACCCTGGTCCTGGCGATGGGGGTCGGGGTCCTGATCGGCCGCTCCGGAGACGGATCCAGCACCGCGGCCACTCCGGCGCCGCAGATCATCCGCGTCGGTGGTGGCGCGACTGAAACCGCGAGCGCGGCGACGGCCGGTGGCAAATCATCTGCCGCCGGCGGCAAGCAGCCGAAGGCCGCGAACGTGAAGAAAGCCAAGGAGAAGGCCTCGACCGGCGCGAGCGGCGCCAGCAAGGCGACCGAAGAAGTCTACGAACCGGCCGCCGGGGTGAAGATCGCCCCGCCGGAGCAGGAGCTGGGCGGCGAATGCGACCCGAGCGTCGCCGGCTGCGGCGACAGCGGCAAGTTCGAAGGGACGTTCTTCGAATGACGCCGGCTCCCGGGGACGACCAGGGCGTCGATCTCGCCCGCCGCCGCGAGCAGCTGGCGGCTCGGGTGGCGGAGCTGCAGTGGGACCTGGGCGGGCTCGTCTACGAGATGGTCGTCCGCAACAGCATCGACGTCGAGGTGATCGTCAAGCGGGCGGTGCTGCTGCAGGACGCCGACGCCGAGCTTGGCGAGGTGGAACGGATCCTGCGCAGCGAGCAGACCGGCGCCGCCGGCAGCTGCACCGGCTGCGGCGCCCCGCACTCGCTCGGCGCCACCTTCTGCTGGCAGTGCGGCCGGCCGCTCCTCGCCGAGGTCTCCGGCGAGGAGATCCTCAAGCGCTAACCGAAGCGGCCGCTGACGTAGTCCCGGGTCCGCGGGTCCTGCGGCGAGGCGAAGATCCTCTCCGTCGCGTCGACCTCGATCAGGGTCCCGACCGGCTTCGGGCCACCGGTCTCGAGGCTGAAGAAGGCGGTGCGGTCGGCGACGCGCGCGGCCTGCTGCATGTTGTGAGTGACGATCACGATCGTGAAGCGGCCTTTGAGGCTGTGCATCAGATCCTCGATCGCCGCGGTGGCGATCGGGTCGAGGGCCGAGGCCGGCTCGTCGAGCAGCAGCACGTCGGGTTCGATCGCGATCGCGCGGGCGATGCAGAGGCGCTGCTGCTGGCCGCCGGAAAGGCCGAGGGCGCTGTCGCGCAGCCGGTCCTTGACCTCGTCCCAAAGGGCGGCGCCGCGCAGCGCCCTCTCGACCCGCTCGTCGAGCCCGCGCCGCAATCCTAGGTTGCGCGGCGCCCAGGCGACGTTGTCGTAGATCGACTTCGGGAACGGGTTCGGTTTCTGGAAGACCATCCCGATCCGGCGGCGCACCTCGACCCGGTCGACCCGGTCGCGGTAGATCTCGTGCCCGTGGTAGAGGATCTCCCCCTCGATCCGGAAGCCAGCGACCGAGTCGTTCATCCGGTTGAGGCTGCGCAGGAAGGTCGTCTTGCCGCAGCCCGAGGGCCCGATCAGAGCGGTGATCTGGCCGTGGGGGATGGCGAGGTCGACCCCGGAGAGCGCCTGCTTGGCGCCGTAGAAGATCGAGACGCCGCGGGCCTCGAAGACGTGTTCGGGGCGCTGGGGAGCGGTGAGGACGGGCGCGGTCGCGACGGCGGCGCTGGGGTCGCCCGGGCGGATTCGCAGGCGCGAGGGAACGGCTTGGGTCATGAGCTCAGCTTTCGTTTGCTGCGGGCCAGCAGCGCCCGGGCGCCGAGGCTCGCGAAGAGGATGAAGGAGATCAGCAGCAGCGACAGCCCCCAGGCTTCGGCGAAGCCTTCGGGGTTGCCTTCTTCGGAAAGTTTGTAGATCCAGACCGGGACGTTGGGCAGGGCTTCGAAGGGGTCGGCCGAGAAGGTCTTGGGGTCGAAGGTGGGGGTGGCGAGGATCAGCGGCGCGGTCTCGCCGGCGGCGCGGGCGACGGCCAGCACGGTCGAGGTGACGATGCCGCCGAGCGCGGTCGGCAGGACCACGGTCAGGACCGAGCGCCAGCGGGCGACGCCGAGCGCGTCGGAGGCTTCGCGCAGCGCCGCCGGCACCAGCAGCAGCACCTCCTGGGAGCCGCGGGCGATCAGCGGCAGCTCGATGATTGCCAGCGCGACCGAGCCGGCGAACCCCGACTGCTGCTTGTGGTCGACCAGCAGGGCGAAGACGAAGAGGCCGAGGATGATCGAGGGCAGGCCGTTCAGCAGGTCGAGGGTAAGGCGCAGCGGCGCGGCGGCGCGCGAGCTGGCGTACTCGGTGAGAAAGAGGGCAATGAGGACGCCGATCGGCATCGCCATCAGGGTCGCGACCAGGGCGATCACGATCGTTCCAAGCAGCATCGGCCCGACCCCGGTCGGATAGCCGGTGAAGACGAAATCGAGGTCGATCGCGCTGGCGCCGCGGGAGACGACGGTGTAGATGATCAACCCCAGGACCGCGATCGCCGCGACGGCGGCCGCGGTGGCGGCGAGCTCGGCGGCGCGGCTGACCGCCTGGCGCCGGCGCAGGTTGCCGCTCGGGACGAGGGGCGCGCCGGGGTCGAAGCCGGCGCCGCTCACTTGGCGACCGTCCCCGCGTAGGCGAAGCGCCGGCCGATCCACTGGGCGACCAGGTTGGAGGCGAGGCCGATCACCAGCAGCATCACCCCGAGGTAGAAGAGCGAGGCCTTGTGTAGTTCGGTCAGCGCGCCGGGAAACTGCAGGGCGATCCGCGAGGCCAGGGTGTCGCCGGGTTCGAACAGCGAGGCCTGGATTTCCGAGCCGGCGCCGATCACCTGGGAGACCGCGATCGCCTCGCCGAGCGCCCGGCCGAGCCCGAGCAGGGAGGCGGCGACGACCCCCGAGGCGGTGGTCGGCAGCACGACGCCGCGGACCACCTCCCAGCGGGTGGCGCCGAGGGCGCTGGCGCCGTCCTGCAGCTCGGGCGGCACCGAGGCGAACAGGTCCCGGGAGATCGAGGCGATGATCGGGATCACCATGATCGTCAGGATCAGGCTGGCGGTGAAGACGCTGAGGCCGGTCGTCTGCTCGGCGCCGAAGATCGGGATGAAGCCGAGGGCGCCGTGCAAAGCCGGCTCCAGCTTCGACTGCACGAAGGGGGCGAGGACGAGCAGCCCCCAGAAGCCGAGGATGACGCTGGGGATCGCCGCCAGCAGCTCGACAAGCGGCCCGATCACCCCGCGCACCCCTTTCGGGGCCAGCAGGGTGAGGAAGAGGGCGATCGCGATCGCGATCGGCCCGCCGAGCAGCAGCGCAAAGCTCGAGGTGACGGCGGTGCCGAAGAGGACCGAGCCGGCGCCGAAGGTGCCGAAGTTGGGCTGCCAGGTCGTTTCGTAGACGAAGGCGAAGCCGAACTTGGAGATCGCCGGCGTCGCTCCATCGATGATCTGGTAGCCGACGAGCGCGATCGTCGCCGCCGCGACCAGCGCAGCCAGCAGGCAGATTCCGAACAGCGCCCGGTCGGCGATCCGGTCGAGGCGGCGGCGCAGCGGGCTGACGCGGGCGCCGCGGCCGACCCGAACCGTGGGGGAGGCGGTCGTGCTCATCAGCGCGCCAGGGTATGTAGTCACATTTGCCCGCTTGTAACAGTGTTGTTACTTCGTGGGGTTTACGGGATTGAAACAATTTCGCGATCTGTTGCGGACAGGCTGCGGGTGTGAAATCAAACTCGAAAGGACCCGCATTGCTTCGGAATAGGTTTGTTGCCGCGCTGATCGCGCTGGTCGCGATGGTTGGTGGTACGGCCTCGATCGCGCCCGCCGCCGCTTCGGCCGCCGGCCTGACGGGGGCCGGCTCGACCCTGGTCGCTCCGCTGATGGCGAACTGGATCACCAACTTCGAAATCAAAGAAGGAATCCCGGTCAAATACTCGGCGGTCGGGTCGGGGACCGGGATCGCTCAGATCACCGCCCGCACGGTCGACTTCGGCGCCTCCGATGCGCCGCTGACGCCGGAACAGGCCTCTGCCTGCAACAACTGCGTGCAGATCCCATGGGCGCTCTCGGCCACCGGTGTCGGCTTCAACATCCCTGGCGTCAAGAAACTGAAACTGACGGGCAAGTTGCTCGCCGGGATCTACTTCGGCCGGATCACCAAGTGGAACGATCCGAAGATCAAGCAGGTGAACCCGGACGTGAAACTGCCCGGCCTGACGATTACCCCGGTCTTCCGCAGCGACGGATCCGGTGACACCTACGCGTTCACCAATTATCTGTCGAAGATCAGCAGCGCCTGGAAGAGTGAAGTCGGTTACGCGACCACCGTCGGCTGGAAAGCCGGTGTCGGTGCCAAAGGCAACGCCGGCGTCACCTCCACGGTGACCAAAACGCCGGGCGCGATCGGCTACATCTCGGCCTACTACCTGATCGCTGCCGGTGTCCACGCCGCCGCGATCCAGAACAACGCCGGCAACTACGAGCTGCCGAACATCCCCAACATCTCGAGCGCGGCTTCGACCGTGAAGAAACTCGGCTCGAGTAACACGATCAGCATCACCAACCCCCCGAAGAAGGCGACGATCGCCTACCCGATCTCGACCTTCACCTACATGATCGTCCCCCGGGACGCTCCGCAGAAGGGGTTCCTGGCGCAGTTCGCCAACTACTGCCTGACCCTCGGCCAGAAATACGGCGCGGCGCTGGACTTCGCCCCGCTGCCCAAGGTCGTCAAACAGGCAGGCCTGAAAGCAGTCGCTTCCCTGTAGCTCTCCCCAGGCGACCAGTCAACACACGCGCCGTCAGGGTAAGTGCCCTGGCGGCGCGTGTGCGTTATCGGCCTTTTCACATCATCCGCCCGCCGGTGGCGAACCCTATGTGTGAATAGGAATTCGAAATAGGGAGAGCACCGATGACTTCCCGTGTTGACATGCATTGCCACTCGACCGCGTCGCAGTACTCGAAGCTGGGCGTCCAGCGCTCGCTGGGCCTGCCGGAGTGCGCGACTCCTCCGGCGGAGGTCTACGAGCTTGCCAAGCGGCGGGGGATGGACTTCGTCACGATCACCGACCACGACACGATCGACGGCTGCCTCGAGCTCGCCGATCGTCCCGATTGCTTCGTCTCCGAGGAGCTGACCGCCCGCTTCGCCGGCGAGCCCCAGGCGGTTCACGTCCTCTGTTACGGGATCACCCCCGGAGACCACGAGTGGCTGCAGGCGCATTCCGGCGATGTCGAGGCCTGCGCCGCATACCTTCACGAACAGGGGATCGCCTGTGCCCTGGCGCACCCCTTCTTCAACGTCGCCGCGCCGCTGACCCGGCGACACCGGCGACGACTGGCGGAGCTGTTCCCGATCTGGGAGGTCCGCAACGGCTCTCGGGCCGCCGAGCTGAACATGCCCGCCGCCGTCTACGTCGAGACGCACGGCGGCACCGGCATCGGCGGTTCCGACGACCATGCCGGCGTCGACATCGGCCGCACCTTCACCGAGGTGCCCGCCGCTGCCACGCCGGAAGAGTTTCTTGCCCACCTGCAGCGCGGCGACGCCGAAGCGGGTGGGGAACAGGGCAGCGCCGCGAAGTGGGCGCATGCGGCGATGGCCTTGGCGACTAGGGCTCTGGTGGTGGGGGACGAGCGGGGGCCCCTCCCCGGACAACAGCGGGGAGGGTCCGGGGAGGGGCCCCCGCTCGTCCAACCGAGCGCTGTTCTGAGGATCGCCGAAAGGGTCATCAGTGAGGGCGCTGCTCGTAAGGGAAAGATCGCCGCTGACGTCAGTCCGGAGGATGCGCGGGCGCTCTTGGAGGCTTGGCTCGACGGGGTCGGGCTCGAGGTCCGCGGCGCCGAGTTGATCGACTACCTGCAGGCCGACGACTTCTCCCATGCCGACCTCTACCGCCGCGCCCGCCGGCGCCACGATCGCGGCTTGCGTGCTGCGGTGGATGGGGGCGCTGAGGCGGTCTCCAGCGGCGACCTCCAGGCCGCCGTCAACGGCCTCTTCGAGGCACTCGTCCCGGCGATTCCCTACGCGCCGGCGACCGCTTTCCTCGGCGCCGAGAAGGCGAAGTTGCGCGACCGGCGCGGCGAGCGCCGGCGGGTGGCGGTGATCGCCGACGGGATCGGCTCGATGCACGGCGTCACCCACACGATCGAACAGATCCGCGAGCGCGGCGTCCCCGGCTTCGAGGTCGACATCGTCGGCACCGACCCCGGCGTCGACCGCCGCCTGCCGGCCGCCGCCGAGCTGGAGATCCCCTTCTACGAGGGGATGACCCTCGGCGTCCCCGGCCTGCCGGACCTGGTCGAGACCCTGGCCGAGGGCTCCTACGACCTCGTCCATGTCACCGCCCCCGGCCCGGCCGGGATCGCCGCGACGCTGATGAGCCGGATCACCGGCGTGCCGCTGCTCGCCAGCTACCACACCGAGATCGCCACCTACGCAGGTATGCGCAGCCAGGACAGCACCCTGGAGGCGCTGACCCGTGCCGGCCTCGGCGCCTTCTACACGGCGCCCGCGGCGGTCCTCTCCCCGAGCCCCTCCGCCGACGCCTCGGTCGCCGCCCTCGGAGCCGACCCGGCCCGGATCGGCCGCTGGGAGCGCGGCGTCGACCTCGACCGCTTCGACCCGTCCAAGGCCGATCGCGACGCCTTCCCCGGCGAGATCAAGATCCTCTACTCGGGTCGCCTGACCCGCGAAAAGGGAGTCGACCTGCTGGCCGAGACCTTCCTCCGCGCCCACGCCGCCGACCCTCGCCTGCACCTGCTGCTGGCCGGCGGGGGTCCCGAGGAGGCTGAGCTGCGCCAGCGCCTCGGACAGCGCGCCACCTTCCTCGGCTGGCTCTCCGGCGAGGATCTGCCCCGCGCCTACGCCAGCGCCGACGCCTTCCTCTTCTGCAGCAGCACCGACACCTACGGCCAGGTGATCCTCGAGGCGGCGGCCAGCGGGCTGCCGATCGTCGCCGTCGCCGAGGGCGGGCCGGCGGCGCTGATCGAGAATCGCCACACCGGCCTGCTCTGCCGGCCCGACGCCGACCACCTGGCCGGGACCCTGCTGCAACTCGCTTCCTCGCCGCAACTGCGTCGCCAGCTCGGCGAGGCCGGCGCCCGCGCCGCCCGCGAGCGCTCCTGGGAGCGCTCGATGTCCCAGCTCGCCGCCGGCTACCGCCGGGCTCTCGAGGCACCGGCGCAGACGTTGGCCCGTGCTGCCTAGCCCTGAGGATCAGCCTGGAGCCCGTGGGTACGATGGATCGATCGACGATCCCGATCTTTACTTCAACCGCGAGCTCTCCTGGCTCGACTTCAACCAGCGGGTCCTTGAACTGGCCGAGGACCCCGAGGTGCCGCTGCTCGAGCGGTTCCGCTTCTGCGGGATCTATGCCAACAACCTCGACGAGTTCTTCATGGTCCGGGTGGCCGGTCTCTTCGACCAGCTCGACGCCGGGATCGAGGCGCGCGGACCCGACGGCCTCAACCCGCGCGAGCAGATCGACGCGATCCAGCAGCGGGTGCTGGAGCTGGACGACCGGCTCTGCGAGTGCTTCAGCGGTGAGCTGCTTCCCGCCCTGGAGGAGCACGGGATCCGGATCGTCACCCTGGAGACGGCGAGCGACGAGGAGCGGAGCGAGATCGACGCCCGCTTCGAGCAGCAGGTCTTCCCGGCGCTGACCCCGCTGGTGATCGGCCTCGGCCGCCCCTTCCCCTACATCTCCAACCTCTCGCTCAGCCTTGGGGTCCTGCTGCGCGACTCCGAGTCCGGCAACGAGATCATCGCCCGGGTCAAGGTGCCTAAGGAGCTGCTCGGCCGCTTCCTGCCGCTCGGAGACGACGGAAAAACGTTCGTCCCCCTGGAGGAGGTGATCGCCGCCAACCTCGACGCCCTCTTCCCGGGCATCGACGTGGTCGACCACGGTTACTTCCGCGTCACCCGCGACGCCGACTTCACCATCTCCGACGAGGCCGACGACCTCCTGCAGGCGGTCCAGGACGAGATCCGCCGCCGCCGCTTCGGCGAGGTGGTGCGGCTCGAGGTGGCCAGCGGCATGAACCCGAAGCTGCGCGCCCAGCTGGTCGAGGCGCTGCGGCTGGAAGACCGCGAGGTCTACGACGTCGAGGGGCTGATCGACCTCGCCGACCTCGACGCGATCGCCGACGTTCCGGGTCACGCCGAGCTGCGCTGGCCGCCCTGGACCCCGGTCACCCAGCCGCGCCTGCAGGGCGACGACGACGATCAGATCGACATCTTCGCCGAGATCCGCCAGCGCGACCTGATCGTCCATCACCCCTACGACTCCTTCGCCACCTCGGTCGAGCGCTTCGTCGCCCAGGCGGTCGCCGACCCCGACGTGCTGGCGATCAAGCAGACCGTGTACCGGACCAGCGACGACTCGCCGCTGGTGCCGTCGCTGATCCGCGCCTCCGAACGCGGCAAGCAGGCGGTCTGCATGGTCGAGCTCAAAGCCCGCTTCGACGAGGAGGCCAACATCCACTGGGCGAAGTCGCTGGAGGAGGCCGGCGTCCACGTCGTCTACGGCATCCCCGGGCTGAAGACCCACGTCAAGGCGATCCTCGTCGCCCGCCGCGAGGGCGAGGAAGTGCGCGAGTACGTCCACGTCGGCACCGGCAACTACAACCGCACGACCGCCCGGCTCTACACCGACTTCGGCCTCTTCACCGCCGACTCCGACATCGGCGCCGACGTCGCCGAGATGTTCAACTTCCTCACCGGCTACGGCCGCCCGGCCGAGTACCGCAAGGTGCTGGTCTCGCCGACGACGATGCGCGACCAGATCGTCGCCGAGATCGAGGCCACCGCCGAGGCGCAGAAGGCGGGGGAGGAGGCGCGGATCGCGCTGAAGATGAACGCCCTCGTCGACACCCGCTGCATCCAGGCGCTGTACGAGGCCTCGCAGGCGGGGGTTCGGATCGACCTCAACGTGCGCGGCATCTGCTGCCTGCGGCCCGGGGTCGAGGGGATCTCGGAGAACATCACCGTGCGCTCCGTCGTCGGCCGCTTCCTCGAGCACTCGCGGGTCTACGCCTTCCGCCGCGGCGAGGAGACCAGGGTGCTGATGGGCTCCGCCGACCTGATGCCGCGCAACCTCGACAGCCGGGTCGAGCTGGTGACGCCGGTCGAGGACGCGGCGCTGAAGGCGGAGATGCTCGACGTGATCGAGCGCTGCCTGGCCGACAACGCCAACTCCTGGGAACTCGGCTCCGACGGCACCTGGACCCGCCGCGAGGTCGACGGCGAGCTGCGCAACGCCCAGGAGGAGCTGACGGCAAGACATTCCGCACGCGCCGCCGAGCACCTGGCGACCTCGCCCGCCTGAGACGCGTCCCAGCCTCTCGCCTGACTAGGATGCGCCGCAGTGGCGCGCTTCTCGCTCCTCCCCCGGGACAGGACCTTCTTCGACCTCTTCATCCAGGCCGGTCAGAACTCGCTGCACGCCTCGCGCCTGCTCGACGAGATGATGAACACCTGGCCCGACTCGGGCGGGCTCTCGCGCTCGATCGTCGAGGCCGAGCAGGAGGGCGACCGGATCACCCACGAGATCATCAAGCGCCTCAACTCGACCTTCGTCACCCCGATCGACCGCGAGGACATCTACGGGCTGGCGACCCAGATGGACGACATCGTCGACTTCACCGAGGAGGCCGCCGATTTCCTCGGCCTCTACAAGATCGAGGCGCCGATGGAGCAGGCCCAGGCGCTGACCAAAGTCCTCGTCGCCTCCTGCGAACAGCTGGCGATGGGGCTGGAGGGACTGCCCACCTTCAAGGACCTCGATAAATACTGGATCGAGATCCACCGGCTCGAGAACGACGGCGACCGGATCTCCCGCGACGCCGTCGCCTCGCTCTTCTCCAACGGCATCGACCCGATGATCGTGATCCGCTGGAAGGACATGTTCGCGGTGCTCGAGGAGGCGATCGACGCGACCGAGACGGCCGCGCAAATCCTCGAGGGCATCGTGATCAAAAACAGCTGAGGCCTGTGGACTCGGACGTAATCCTCGTCATCGTCATCGCCACGGCGCTGGCCTTCGACTTCACCAACGGGTTCCACGACACCGCCAACGTGGTCGCCACCTCGATCTCGACCGGGGCGGCGCGGCCGCAGGTGGCGATCGGGTTCGCGGCGCTGCTCAACTTCGTCGGCGCCTTCATCTCGATCAGCGTCGCCGCCACCGTCGCCAAAGACGTCGTCGACGCCGAAGTGATCACCCCGACGATCGTCTTCGCCGGCCTGATCGGGGCGATCGCCTGGAACCTGATCACCTGGTGGTTCGGCCTGCCGTCGAGTTCCTCGCACGCGCTGATCGGCGGCGTCGTCGGCTCCGCCGTGGCGGCGGTCGGATTCGACGCGGTGATCGCCGAAGGCGTGATCGGCAAAGTCCTGATCCCGGCGGTCGTCGCCCCGGTCCTCGCCTTCCTCGTCGCCGGGATCGCGATCGGGCTCTCCTATCGGGTGGTCGGCAAACAAAGGCCGGGCATCGTCAGCCGCGGCTACCGCTACGGGCAGATCATCTCCGGCGGGCTACTGGCACTCGCCCACGGCACCAACGACGCCCAGAAGACGATGGGGATCATCACCCTGGCGCTGATCGCCAACGGCACCCTCGGCGCCGAAGCAGACCCGCCGTTCTGGGTGATCGCCTCGGCGGCGACGGCGATCGCGCTCGGCACCTACAGCGGCGGCTGGCGGATCATCAAGACGACCGGCACCCGGATCATCAAGATGGACGCGGCGCAGGGATTCTCGGCCCAGGGGGCGGGCGCGGCGGTGATCCTCGCCTCGACCCATTACGGCTTCCCGCTCTCGACCACCCACGTGATCAACGGCGGCATCATGGGGTCCGGGGCGGCGAAACGGCTCTCGGCGGTGCGCTGGGGCGTCGCCGGCAACATCTTCATGGCCTGGGTGCTGACCCTGCCGGCGGCGGCGGCGATCGGCGCCCTCACCTACGGGGTCACGCGGATCTTCGGCACCGGCGCCCTGGGGCCGGTGCTGGTCACGTTGATGGCGCTGTCGCTGATCGGCGTCGCCTTCGTGCGCCGGGCCGAGCGCGGCGCCCCGGTCGAGGCGGCCGGCGGATGATCGCGACGATCGTCCACACCGACGAACTGCTGCACACGATCGCCGCCGCTTCGATCGGCGGGATCGGGGTCACTTTCCTCTTCTCGCTGGGGATTTGGGGCGCCGGTCAGTTCGCCGAACTGAGCCGTGACGGCCGCTCGATGCTGGCAACCGCGGCGGCCGTGGTCGGGGTGGTGGCCTTTGCCGCGGTCACGGCGGCGGTGGTCATCGGCATCATCGTGATGACCCACAAGTAGGCGGCGGCGCCTCAGCTGAGGGTGTTGGCGTCCATCCAGACCCGCCAGATCGCTGCCACCGAGGCGGCGAAGAGAAGGATCCAGATCACCGTTCCCTCTCCGGTCGAGAAGAGCTTGTCGGTGCCGGCGAACAGCAGCAGGATCATCGCGACCGCGCCGTAGAGGAGCGCCCGCCGACCGTCGGTGAGGGTGGCGAGCGTCATCTGGTTCTCGCGGGAGAAGACGTAGATCATCCAGGTCACGCCGGCCATCAGCGCCATGGTCAGCGCCGTGATGATCGTCGCGGCGGCGTTACCGCCGCCGGGCAGGAAGGCGACGATCAGCGCCAGCCCCATGATGATCGCGACGTTTCGAGCGGCTTTCACAGCACCAGTGTAGGGGCGCTCGTGCCAGTTCCGTAACACAGCTGGCCGAGAGAATTTGCGATCTGCGCGCCACGTGTGCTACCTCACTCGGCACGGTTGGGCCATGCCATCGGGAGCCGGGGGAGCAGCGCACGGGGAGGAGGGGACCGCTTCGGTCGAGCTGATCGCGGTGGTGCCCTTCCTGCTGCTGGCGATCCTGGTGGCGGCGCAGATCGCGCTCGCCGGCCAGGCGCTCTGGTCGGCGAGTGTGGCCGCGCGGGCGGGGGCGAGAGCGGCGCTGGTCGGCAGGGACGCCTCCGCCGCCGCGCGCGCCTCGCTCCCGCGCTCGATGCGCGAGGGCGCGCGGGTCGAGGAGGAGGAAGGGGTGGCGGTCGGGGTCGAGATTCCCCGGCTGGTCCCCTTGCTGCCGGGGGTGCGGGTCGAGGCGCGCAGCGGCCTGGAGCCGGGAGATGGCTGAGCGTGGGCAGGCGACGGTTGAGCTGATCGCGGCGCTGCCGGCACTGCTGCTCGCGGCGTTGGTGGCGCTGCAACTGCTGGCGGCGGGATACGCGATGACCCTGGCCGACGGGGCTGCTGAGGCTGGTGCCCTGGCGCTTGCCGCGGGCGGATCGGCGCCTGAGGCGGCACGCGCGGCACTGCCGGGGTGGGCCGAGGACGACGTCTCGGTGGCGGTCGAGGGCGGCACGGTCTCGGTGCGGCTGCGGCCGCCCTCGCCGTTCGCGGCGGTCTCCAGGCGATTGGCGGTCAGCAGCAGCGCCGCGGCGAGGCCGGCGCGATGACCGTCGCGACTCCCGCGCGGCCGGAGTCGACGGTCTTCGTCAACCCGCTGGCCGGTGGGTCCGTGGTCCTGGTTACTGCGGTGGGAGAGGCTGGAGGCGCGCGCGGCGCGGCGGCGGCGCTGGTTTGTGCCGGCGCCGAGGTCGATCTCGCGACGCTGCTGATTGATGTCGGGGGCAGGGCACCACGGCCGACGCTGATCGCCTCTGCGGCAGCGCAGAAGCTCGAGGAGCGGCTGCGGGTCCACCTTCCCGAAGCACGGGTCGCCGCTCGCGGCCAGGTCTGTCACCTTGCCGTTGCCGCGGATGACCAAGGCCTCGATGCCGCCGCCGCTGCGGTTGGCGCAGTTAGGGGCGACCTCGCGGCGATCCTCCTGCCGCCATACCTGCTGCAGCAGGCGCTGGGCGAGTCCAATCTGCGCCCGACCGGCGTCCTCCTGCGCTCCGACCTGCCGGAGGATCGGGCTCTGGTGGCGCTTGCGGCGCGCGATCTACTCGATCGCGGCCTCGCGGTCGGGGTTCTCAAGCACCGCCTCGGTTGGGTCGCCGAGCGGCGAGCGCTCTTCGGCGCCCTGCCTGCTGGGTCGCCGGGTGGTCTCCCCGAACGCTTGGTCCGACGCCTCTGCGGCGGCCGCCGGTGAAACGCGAGGATGGCCAGGCGCTGATCCTCGCCCTCGGCGGCGCCCTCGCCCTAGTTGCTGCGGCGCTGGCGTTGGTCGCGATCGCTGGCGCCGTCACCGGCAAGGGTAGAGCGCAGCGGGCCGCCGACCTGGTCGCGATCTCGGCCGTGCGCTCGATGCGCGACGACCTGCCGCGGCTGTTGTCTCCGGCACGGTTGGCCGATGGTCGCCCCAACCCCAGGCACATCGATAAGCCGATCTATCTGGCCCGAGCGCGGGTGGCGTCGCTTACCGCGGCGCGGGCGAACAAGGTCGACCCGGACCGCGTTCAGGTCCGCTTCCCGGACCGGGACACCTTCGCGCCGGTGCGGGCCAAGGTCACGATCGTCGCTGGACTGAGGGAAGGTGACGGTCACAGGGTCGAAGCCTCGGCGGTGGCCGAAGCGGCCGCGCCCTACGGCGCGACCGGCGACGGTGGCACCGCGATGGCCACGGGCGGCGGCTACGGCGGACCCCTCGTCTTCAGGGATGGCGAGGGAATTCGCCCCGATGCCGCGGCCGCCTACGACCAAATGACGGCCGCGGCCATCGCCGACGGGGTCACCTTGATGGTCGTCTCCGGCTTCCGCTCCGACGCCGAGCAGGCGGAACTGTTCGCCGCCCACCCCGACCCAACCTGGGTCGCTCCACCGGGGCAATCGCTGCATCGCTGTGCCACCGAGCTCGATCTCGGCCCTTCTTCCGCCTACGGCTGGCTGGCCGCAAACGCCGGCCGCTTCGGCTTCGTTCAGAGGTACAGCTGGGAGGCGTGGCATTTCGGCTTCGAGGCCGGTCCAGCGCCGTGCTCGCCCGAGGGTGAAACGGTCAGCGCTAACGGGGAAGGGGAGGCAACTCTCACCTCTACCAGCCTGCCCTCGTTCGTCCCGGTGCAGTACCGGGAGCCGATCTTGCGCTCGGCGGCCCGCTGGGGGGTGCCGCCGGCCTTGATGGCCGGGCAGCTGATGGCGGAGTCGGGCTTCGACCCGAACGCCGGCTCCCCGGCAGGCGCCCAGGGCATCGCGCAGTTCATGCCGAGTACCGCCGCCGCCTACGGCCTCGCCAACCCCTACGACCCAGTCGCCGCGATCGACGCCGAGGCTCACCTGATGTCCGACCTACTGCGCCAGTTCGGCTCGGCAGAACTCGCCCTCGCCGCCTACAACGCCGGCCCCGCCCCGGTCGAAGCCTGCCACTGCATCCCGCCGTATCCCGAGACCCAGGCCTACGTAACCCGAATCCTCGCCCTGATCGGCGGCGCCGGGGCAGTCGCGATGCCCAGCTTCGAAGTGCGGTTGGTGGCATAACCGAGACAAGGTGGTTCTGAGGTACTCAGGCGTACCACTTTCGAATAGCGTGCCCGCTTCATCGACCCTCGTCGAAAGGACCTATCAATGAAGCGGATCGGGAAGGCGTTTTCCTACTCAAACGTTGTCGCCACGATCGCCCTGTTTCTCGCCTTGGGGGGAGGGGTCGTCTACGCGGCGTCCAACCTCGGAAAGAACGCGGTGAAGAGCAAGAACATCGCGGCCAACGCGGTCAAGGCACGCAACCTGGCGAAGAGCGCAGTGAAGGCGAAGAGCCTCGCTGCCAACTCGGTGACCTCCGGCAAGATCAAGAAGGACGCGATTACCTCGAGCAAAGTGAGGAAAGGAACGCTGAAGCGCTCCGACATGGCTGCCGGGACCCTCGCCGGCCTGCAGGTCGCGGAAGTGACGGCGGCCCCGGTGCCCGGTCTGAATGCAGAACCCCCGGGCGGAACGCCGGTTCCTCTTGCGGGAAACCCCACCTTCACGCCGGTTGCCGGCAAGTCGTACGAGCTCCTGTTGGAACTGCGAGGCACTCCTGTCGATGGCGACGGTCCCGGGGAAAACGTCTGCAACCCGTTGGTTGGGATGTTCGTCAACGGAGTGCCGCTCAACAGCGCCAGCCTCTGGCAGAACGCTTCCGGCACGCCGCCGTTCAACAACGACACTGTGGGCACCAGCTCCACCGCGATCGCGCTGCAGGCAGCGGGACAGCCGCAGACCCTGTCAGTGCTCTCGCTCGGTAGCAGCGGTTGCAGTCCCGCGACCACCGCCTCGCTGCGGGCGGTCGTGGTCCAGCTCGGCTGACTCGGCCGATTCGCTTCGAGGGAGGGCGCTCGCAGGTAGCGGCGCCCTCCCTCCGCCAAAGCGGGTCTGCCTGCCAGGATGAATCGCCATGGCCAAGCCGACCCTCCTCGTCCAGCTAAGCGACCTGCATATCGGTGCCAACGAGAATGGGGTCGATCCAATTCCGCATCTGGAAGCGGTCGTGACCGCGGTCCGGGCGCTTCCGAACCAGCCCGACGCGGTGCTGGTATCGGGCGATCTGACTGATGACGGGGTCGAGGCCGGCTATCGGCGGGCTCTCGAGCTGCTGGAGCGGTTCGAGGCTCCGCTTCACGTTCTGCCCGGCAACCACGACGACCGCGGACGCTTGCGCGCGGCGTTCGACCTTCCGGGCGAGGAAGATGAGCCGATTCGTTACTCGGTGGACGTTGGCGACTTGCGCCTCGTCGTCTTCGACTCCAATGTTCCGGGCCAAGACCCAGGTCGGTACGACCCCGAGCAGCTGCGCTGGCTCGACGCTGAGCTAGGCGCCGAGCCCGAGCGGCCGACGTTGCTGGCGCTGCATCACCCGCCGCTTGCCACCGGGATCGAGGAGTGGGACGGGATCAACCTGGAGCCGGGGCAGCGGCCGTTGCTCGCCGAGGTCGTGGCCCGGCACCCGCAACTGCGGGCGATCGTCGGCGGTCACCTGCATCGCGTCGCCGCTTCCGCTCTCGCCGGCGTCCCGGTCCTCGCCGCCCCCAGCGCCTACCTGCAGGCGCGGCCGGACTATGAGACCGAAGGCGTCGAGCTGATGCCGCACCCCGGCTTCGCCCTCCATGTGCTGCGCGACGGCGAGCTGGCCTCGCAGGTCCAATCGGTGCCGCTGTAGGCCGCGTCAGGTGCGCGGTTTGACCGTCGTCGGCTCCAGGTGCTCGTGGACGAAGCGGACCACCGCTGCGCCCTCGCCGACGGCGATCGCGCAGCGCTTGATCGAGTCGGCCCGCACGTCGCCGGCCGCGTAGATGCGGGGGACGCTGGTTTCCAGCAGGCCGTCGGCGCCGGCGTCGGAGCCGGTGAGGATGAACCCCTTCCCGTCGCGGGCGACGGTGTCGCCGAGCCACTCGGTGCAGGGCGAGGCGCCGAGGAAAAGGAAGAGGTAGGAGTAGGGGAGGCGGGTGCCGTCGGTGAGGGTGACCGCTTCGAGTGTGTCGTTCTCGCCGTGCAACTCTGCGATTTCGCTCTTGTCGCGGACGTGGACGCCGTAGCGGTCGAGCTCGTCGATCAGATAGCTCGACATCGTCTCGCTGAGATCCGCGCGCCGGTGCAGGAGCGTCACTAGGGCGCCGCCGCGAGCCAGCCAGACGGCGGCCTGCCCTGCCGAATTACCGCCACCGACCACCCCGACCCGCTGGCCGCCGCAGATCTGCGCCTCGGGCGGCCCGGCCGCGTAGAAGATGCTCAGCCCCTCGTACAGCCCCAGGTCGGCGACCGGCAGTTTGCGGTATTCGGCGCCGGTCGCGATGACGATCGCCCGGGCGCTGATCTCGTTGCCCTCCTGCAGCCGGACCAGGTGCCGCTCCTCGCCGGGCTCCAGCGACGCCACCCGGTAGGGCGTGGCGGTGCGGGCGCCGAACTTGCGGGCCTGGGTGACGGCGCGGCTGGTCAGCTCGGTGCCGGTGATCCCGGCGGGGAAGCCGAGGTAGTTCTCGATCCGCCGCGAGGTCCCCGCCTGGCCGCCCAGCCCGAAGCTCTCGACGACCAGCGTGTCGAGCCCCTCCGAGGCGCCGTAGACCGCGGCGCCGAGCCCGGCGGGGCCGCCACCGATCACCAGCAGGTCGACCTCCTCGCGCGGTTTCAGCTCCAAGCCGATCCCCAGCCCGCGCGAGAGCTCGCCGTCGCTCGGCGACCGCATCTCGCCTCCGCCCGGCAGCCGCACTAGCGGGACCTCGTCCGGGTCTAGCTCCTCCAACGCTTGCGCCGCCTCCGCGTTTTCGACCGGGTCGGTCCAGGTGTAGGGGAGGCGCTGGCGTTTGACGAAGTCGATCAGCTGCCGGGTTGTCGCCGAATCGCGCGGGCCGACGATCTCGATCCCGATCCCCTGTCGCTGCTGCAGCAGCTCGCGCCGCTGGATGAAGGCCGAGAGGAGGATGTCGGAGAGCGGACCGTCCTCGAGCAGTACTTCGCGCAGCTTGGCACGGTCCACGGCGATGTAGCGCATCGGCTCGGTTGCCACCGCGGTGAGGAACACCGTCTGCCCGGTGAGCAGGTTCATCTCGCCGAGGAAGCCGGAGGCGCCGTGGCGGACGATCTCCTGCCCGGCGCCGTCCAGCACCGCCGCCTCGCCCTCGAGGATGGCGATGAACGGATAGGTCTCGTCGCCGATCCGGAACAGCTCCTCGCCGACCGCGGCGGTCCGCTCCTCGCCGTGCTGAGCCAGGGTTGCGAGCTGGCTGCTGGAGAGGACGCGACTGACCGGACTGGCCACGCGTCAAGGCTACTGGGCGCGGGTAGGGTGCCCTTGACCCCACGACCGAGAGGAGCCCGATGCGCAACCCTTTCACCCACAAGAAGCTGGAGGAGGTCGAAGATTCGGCGGCCGGCCACGGCCACGGCGACAAGATGGAGGCCCGCTTCGCCCGGGGCGATCTCGAGGCCGAGCAGACCGGCTTCGCCTTCCACCGACTGAAGCCCGGCAAGCGCCAGCCCTTCGGCCATAAGCACGACGACGCCGAGGAGGTCTACGTGGTGGTCCGCGGCGACGGCCTGCTCAAACTCGACGACGAGATCATCGAGGTCGAGACGCTCGACGCGATCCGGGTCTCGCCTGACGTGATGCGCGCCTTCGAGGCGGGCGACGACGGCCTCGAGGTGATCGTCTTCGGTCCCCACCACGAGGGCGACGGCGAAATCGACCCGAGCTTCTGGAGCGAGTGAACGGGCGCGGATAGACTGCCGCCGATGCCTACCGAGGCACAGGGAGTCGAGGGGATGCAGGCGCTGGTCGGCCAGGAGGTCGGCCCCAGCGAGTGGCGCACGATCACCCAGGCCGACATCGACAGCTTCGCCGAGCTTTCCGGCGACCACCAGTGGATTCATGTCGATCCCGAGCGGTCCAAGACCGAGAGCCCCTACGGCACCACGATCGCCCATGGCAACCTCACCCTCGCCACCGTCGACGGCTTCCGCGGCGAGCTGATCTCCTCCACCGGCTTCGCCCTCGGCGTCAACTACGGCTGGAACAAGATCCGCTTCCCGGCCCCCGTCCCAGTCGACTCCCGCATCCGCGCCAAAGCCGAGGTCGTCTCGGTAGAGGACAAGGGCGGCAACTGGTACGAGGTCATAACCCGCTTCACCCTCGAGGTCGAGGGCGGCGAGAAGCCTTGCTTCGTCGGCGACTCGGTGACCCGGGTAATGGCTGCTTAAGACGATGCAATTGCCCAGACCCAAGGGCTTTCGTGGCTCGTTCACGATCTGACATCGCAAACACCGCGGTCCGAATCTTCCTTCAGGAAATGGGCAAGGAATACGACCGTGAACGCGGCTTAGAGCCCTTCGGAAAGAAGCACCTCAAGGGAGAGGTCTTGGAGTTCTTCGCGGGGCGCTGTTGCTTTTGCGGTGTGGATCTCACGCCGGCCCGCGTAAACGGTGACCATCTAGTTCCGATGAACAAGAAGGATCTCGGCCTCGATGCGTGGGGCAACATCGTCCCGGCCTGTAGTTCCTGCAACTCAAAAAAGCACGCTAGCGACTGGCGAGACTTCATCATCGAACGGGCTGGCTCAAACGCCTCTGAGCGCCATCAGCGCATGCAGGAATTCTTGAATCTCTATCCGTACGCGCCGGCGTATGAGCTTGGCTCCATCGTCGCCGACCTGTACGACGAGTTGGGAGCTGTGGCGATGGCTTTGATCCACGAGAAGGTCATCCGCACCAAAGAAACTCTCCAGCCGCTGGAGTAGGCGGGAGTCAAAAGCCAAACGCTTTCGCCATGAGTCAACAGCGGTGTTCCTTTGCCGGCTATAGCGCGGAAAAGGAACACCGCTGTGAATCACAGAGCTACTTGACCGTCAGGGTGCCTTCCATGCCGCCCTGGCGGTGGCCCGGGACGGTGCAGAAGAAGGTGTATTTGCCTGGTTTGAGGTCGGCCGTGGCTGAGTCGGAGCCTTCGGCTAGGACTTCGGTCTCGGCGATGGTTTCGCCCGCTTCGTCTTCGATCGCGACGTCGTGGGGGACCGGCGAGGAGTTGGTGAAGTTGACCGTCACCTTGCCGGCTTTGGCTTCGGCGCTGTCGGTCGTGTAGGCGAGGGCGCCGCTGGGGTCGGCTTCGAAGTCGACGGTGGCCGCGCCGGCGGTGCCGCCTTCGGCTTCCTTTTCGCCTTCGCCGCCGCTTTCTTCCTGGGTGGTCGGCGTTTCGGCCGTCGTGTCGGAGGTGGTGTCGTCGCCACCGCCGCAGGCGACGAGGGCAAATGCCGCCAGAAGCAGGACAAACATCGCTACGAGTTTCTTCATCTCATTCCTTTCCCGCGAAGGACTGGTCGATAGGGAATCTAGCCGCGATACGTAAAGCGGCGCTACCCGGTTCAGCGTCCGTGGAACTCCGGGGTGCCGCCGCTGAAGAAGGTCTCGACCCCGTTGCGGAGGTCTTCGGTCGCCATCGAGTCGGCAATTCCGTGCCGCTCCAACTGCAGGTGGTCGTTGATCGAGTTCTCGATGCTGACCCCGACCAGCTTCTTCGCCATCCGCACGTAGTGGGGCGCCTTCTTCGCCAGCTCGTCGGCCAGGGCCCGGGTGCTGGCCGTCAGCTCGTCGGGCTCGACGACCTCGCGCACCAGCCCCAGCTCCTTCGCCTCGGCGGCGCTCATGTTCGGGTCCTCGAGCAGGATTTCCAGCGCCTTGCTCGGCCCGACCACGCGGGGCAGGAAGTAGGTCATGCCGCCGTCGGGGGAGGCCCCAATCCGCCCGTAGGCGGGGGCGAAGAAGGCGGCGCTGGAGGAGATCCGCATGTCGCAGGCGAGCGCCAGCGAGAAGCCGGCGCCGGCCGCCGGCCCGTTGATCGCCGCGACCACCGGGTAGGGAATCCGCCGCAGGTCGATGATCGCCTGGTGCAGCGCCTCGGCCCCGCGCCGCACGTCGGAGGGCAGGTCGATCTCATCCGACTCGACCCCTTTGCGGAACCAGGTGACGTCGCCGCCGGCGCAGAAGGCCTTGCCGGAGCCGGTGATGATCAGCCCGCGCAGCGGCGCCTGGTCCGCGAGCCAGCCGAAGGCGACGATCATCTCGCCGATCATTTCCGGGCTCATCGCGTTGAAGGCGTCGGGGCGGTCGAGGGTCAGGGTCCCGATCTCCCCGTCGATCTCGATCCGAAGGGTGTTCAGCTGCGGCGGGGCGATGGTCTCGCTGGTCATCTCTCTTCCTCTGTGCGTCCGAATTTGGCTGAGTGGCCAGCAGCCTACCCTTAGAGGGATGGCGAAAGGCAAGGACAGCGGCGAGCTCTCGCGGGCCGAACGGATCGCGCAGCAGCGCAAATCCCTCCCCGACCAGCCCGGCGTCTACCTCTTCTACGACCGCGACGGCGAGCTGCTCTACGTCGGCAAGGCGCGCTCGATCCGCAAACGGATCGCCTCCCACTTCTCCGGCGGCGATACCCGCCTCACCTCGCGGATCGACCGGATCGACACCCTGGTCACCGCCAACGAGGCCGAGGCGCTGCTGACCGAGCAGAGCTTCATCAAGCGCCACCGGCCCCGCTTCAACATCCGCCTGCGGGACGACAAGTCATACCCCTACGTCGCGGTCAGCCTCGACGAGGACTACCCGCGCGTCTACTTCACCCGCGAGAAGCACCGCGCCAACCGCGCCTACTTCGGCCCCTTCTCCAGCGCCCGCCGGGTGCGCGAGACCCTCGACCTGCTCGGCCGCCTCTTCCAGTTCCGCACCTGCGAGGGCAAAGAGCCCGGTCGGCGCTCCGGCAGCCCCTGCCTCGACTACTACATCAAGCGCTGCGGGGCGCCCTGCGTCGGCTACGTCAGCAAGGAGGAGTACCGCCACAACATCGAGGCGATCGTCGATTTCCTCTCCGGCCGCTACCGCCAGATCGAGCGCGAAGAGGAGGAGAAGATGGGCGCGGCGGCGGCCGCCCAGGAATTCGAGCGGGCGACGATCCACCGCGACCGGCTGAAAGCGATCCGTTCGCTGTTCGAGCGCCAGCGGGTGGCCGGGCAGGCGATGGGGACCGCCGACCTGATCGGGGTCGCGGTCGAGGGGACCGACGCCAACGCCCAGGTCTTCCAGGTCCGCGACGGGATCCTCGCCCAGCGCCAGAGCTTCTACCTGGAGAACGAAGGCGAACGCGAGCCGGCCGAGGTCGCCGAGGAGTTCATCTCCCAGTACTACGCGGCCTCGCCGGCGATGCCGAAGACGATCATCGTCGGCCCCTACCTGCGCGACCGCGCCGCGGTCTTGGCCGAGGCCCTGAGCGAGCGCCGCGGCTCCCCGGTCGAGGTCCGCGCCGCCGAGCGTGGCGACAAACGGCGGCTGCGCGAGCTGGCCGAGCGCAACGCCAAACTCGCCCTCGACCAGGACAAGCTGCGCCGCGAGCACCGCCGCACTCGCCGGGTCGAGTCGCTCTCGGCCCTGGCCGAGGCGCTGGGGATGGAGGAGCTGCCGGTGCGGATCGAGGGCTTCGACATCTCGACGATCGGCGGCGAGCACACCGTCGCCTCGATGGTCGTCTTCGAGGGTGGGGCGACGAAGAAGTCCGACTACCGCCGCTTCAAAGTCCGCGGCGACCTGCGCGACGAGGGCGTCGGCAACGGCGGCCCCGACGACTTCGCCTCGATGGAGGAGGTGCTCTCGCGACGCATGGCCCGTTACCTGGAACAGGCCGACCTCTCGCCGCACGACCGCAAACGCGACGCCAGCTTCGCCTCGCTCCCTTCGCTGATCCTGATCGACGGCGGCAAAGGTCAGCTGGCGGCCGGGGTGCGGGCGCTGCGGCCGTTCACCGAGCGCGGCGTCACCGTCGTCAGCCTCGCCAAGCGGCTGGAGGAGGTCTACGTCCCCGGCCGCTCGCAGCCGCTCGACCTCGCCGCCGACTCGGAGGCGTCACGCCTGCTGCAGCGGGTGCGCGACGAGGCGCACCGGTTCGCGATCGAGCACCACCGCGGCCGCCGCGACAAGGGGATGCTCGAAGGCTCGGTGCTCGACGAGCTGCCCGGCATCGGCCCGGCGCGCAAGCGGGCGCTGCTGCAACACTTCGGCACGCCGGAGCGATTCCTCGCCGCCACCCGCGAGGAGCTCGAGGCAGTGCCCGGTCTGCCTGGCAAAGTAGGCCGCGAGATACACGAGCAGCTGAACAGGACCAACTGAGGAAACGGATGGCAGAGCAGGTCACGCTGGTGGTCATCACCGGCCACTCTGGAGCGGGGAAGTCGGAGGCGATCGCCGCCTTCGAGGACGGCGGCTACTTCTGCGTCGACAACCTGCCGCCGCGGATGATCGCCGGGCTGGGCGAGCTGTTCCGCCACGAAGGCAGCGGCGTCGAGCGCGCCGCTGTCGTCTCCGACGTACGCGGTGGCGAGTACTTCGTCGGCCTGCTGCAGGTGCTCGACGACCTCGAGAGCGAAGGGCTGCGGCCGATGGTCCTCTTCCTCGAGGCCGACGAGGAGACCCTGCTCGACCGCTACAAGGAGACCCGCCGCCGCCACCCGCTGGCGCCGGAAGGGCGGATCGTCGACGGCATCCGGGCCGAGCGCGAGCTGCTGGCGCCGCTGCGCGAGCGCGCCGACAAGGTGATGAACACCAGCGAACTGACCGGCGCCGAGCTGCGCCGCCAGATCACCGAAGAGCTGCTCGGCCAGGAGGAGAGCGGCAAGCTGGCCCTCACCCTGCTCACTTTCGGTTTCAAGAACGGCCCGCCGCGCGACGCCGACCTCACCCTCGACGTCCGCTTCCTGCCCAATCCCCACTACGACGAGGAGCTGCGGCCGATGACCGGCCTCGACGCCGAGGTCCAGGCCTACGTCGAGCAGGGGACCCAGGCCGGCGAGTTCTACGGCCGCCTGCTGCCGCTGCTCGAGTTCCTCGTCCCCGAATACGTCGCCGAGGGCAAGAGCCACCTGACGATCGCGGTCGGCTGCACCGGCGGCCGCCACCGCTCGATCACCGTCGCCGACCGCATCCGCCGCGACCTCGCGGCCCGCGAGGACGTGATCGTCCGGGTCAAGCACCGCGATACCGAGTTCAGCTAGCGCCGACGGGACGAAAACCGCCCACATACGTCGGTTTTCGTCCCGTCGGCCTAGACTCCGCGGTCCTTGGCTGAACCTGTCATCTCCATCAAGGGCCTGCGGAAGAGCTACGGCGACACCGAGGCCGTCCGCGGTATCGACCTCGAGGTGAACCGGGGTGAGATCTTCGCCTTCCTCGGCCCCAACGGGGCGGGCAAGACGACGACGGTCGAGATCCTCGAGGGCTACCGCAAGCGCAGCGGGGGGGAGGTGGCGGTGCTGGGCGAGGACCCCGAGCGGGCCGGGCGCGAGTGGCGCGGGCGGATCGGGATCGTCCTGCAGAGCTGCAGGCTCGACCCCTACCTGACCGCCCGCGAGTCCCTGGAGCTCTACGCCGGCTATTACTCGAACCCGCGCCCGGTCGACGAGGTGATCGAGCTGGTCGGCCTCGCCGGCAAGGCCGACTCGCGGACCGGCAAGCTCTCCGGCGGCCAGCAGCGGCGCCTCGACGTCGGCATGGCGCTGGTCGGCGACCCGGAGCTGCTCTTCCTCGACGAGCCGACGACCGGGTTCGACCCGGCCGCGCGACGGCAGGCGTGGGAGACGATCGCCGGCCTGCGCGAGCTCGGCAAGACGGTCTTCCTCACCACCCACTACATGGACGAGGCGCAGCGCCTCGCCGACCGGGTGGCGATCCTCTCCGGCGGTCAGGTGGTCGCCCGCGGCGCCCCGGAGGAGCTCGGCGACCGCGACACCCAGCCGACGGTGATCACCTATCGCGGCCCCGACGGCGAGGTCAGCCTGACGACGACGACGCCGGTCGAGACCCTCAACGAGCTGACCGGCAGGGCGCTGGCCGAGGGCTTCGCGCTCGACGGCCTGGAAGTGAAGCGGCCGAGCCTCGAGGACGTCTATCTGGAGCTGACCGAGCAGCCCTCCAACGGCGCGGTCGAGCAGGAGGTCGCCCAGCCGTGAACATGCTGATTCACCAGCTCCGCTACGACCAAAAGGCGTTCTGGCGCAACCCGGCTTCGGTCTTCTTCACGGTCGCCTTCCCGGTTGTCCTGCTGCTGATCTTCGCCACCGTCTTCAACGGCCAGACGATCGAGGTCGACGGCGGGATCGAGATCACCGCCTACTACGTGCCGGCGATCATCACCCTGGCGGTGATCTCGGCGACGATGCAGAGCCTGGCGATGTCACTGGTGATCGCTCGCGAGGACGGCCGCCTCAAGCGCGGCCGCGGCACGCCGATGCCGGCCTGGATCTTCATCGCCGGCCGGGTCGGCAACTCGATCGTCGTCGCGCTGCTGATGCTCGCCGTGATCGCCCTGCTCGGCCGCGTCCTCTACGGGGTGCCGATCCCCTGGGAGGAATTGCCGGCGATCCTCGTCACCCTGATCATCGGCGCCGCCGCCTTCAGCTGCCTCGGCATCGCTCTCACCGCGCTGATCCCCTCCCAGGATGCCGCCGCGCCGATCGTCAACGCCCTGTTGCTGCCGCTCTACTTCCTCTCCGGCATCTTCATCCCCGACGACGAGCTCCCCAGCGGCGTGATCGAGTTCGCCAACCACTTCCCGATCCGCGACTTCTTCCAGGCCTTCTTCACCGCCTACCTGCCCGGCGGCGACTCCGGCCTCGATTGGGGCAACCTCGCCGTGGTCGCGATCTGGGGCGTCGGCGGCCTGCTTCTCGCCATCCGTTTCTTCAGGTGGACTCCAAGGTCGGGCTGAGCCGGGCGACTTGCCGGGAAGCGCCCCGATAGCCTCCCACTCTCAATGCTCCACCACGTTCTCCTGGAGGTCGCCGACCTCGATCGCAGCGCGGCCTTCTATGACTCGATGCTGGCCCCCCTGGGTTGGCGACGCCATTTCGAGCAGGACCAGACGATTGGCTGGGGCATCGCCAAACCGGTCTTCTTCGTCTCCGGCAAGCACGACCCGGCGCCGGGCTTCGGCCTGCTGAGCTTTTCGGCGCTGGGGATCGTCGCGGTGAAGGCGGCGTGGGAGAACGGGGTGAAAGCGGGCGGTGTCAGCGTCTCCGACCCCGGCGAGCAGCGCTCGCACGGGTCCGGCTCCTACTCCGCCTTCCTCAAGGACCCCGACGGGTACGAGATCGAGATCACCATCGGCTCCGACTGATCCGGAGCCGGCAGCGCCGAGTCCATAGGATTCGGCTCCCCCAAACGACCCGCCTCACCAACACGAATCAGGAGGAATCAGTACATGGCTGTGAAGGTCGGCATCAACGGTTTTGGCCGCATTGGGCGCAACGTCTTCCGCGCCGCCAAGGCGGCGAACGCGGACATCGAGTTCGTCGCGGTCAATGACCTCGTCGACACCGGCACGATGGCCCACCTGCTCAAGTACGACTCGATCCTCGGTCGCTTCCCGGGTGAGGTCGCGGTATCCGGCGACTCGATCACGATCGACGGTGCCGAGCTGAAGGTCCTCTCCGAGCGCGACCCGGCGCAGCTGCCATGGGGCGACCTCGGCGTTGACGTGGTGATCGAGTCGACCGGCTTCTTCACCAAGCGCGAGGACGCCGCCAAGCACCTGGAGGCGGGCGCCAAGAAGGTGATCATCTCCGCTCCTGCGACCGAACCGGACGTCACCGTCGCCCTCGGCGTCAACTTCGACGAGGCCTACGACGCGGAGAACCACCACGTCATCTCCAACGCCTCCTGTACGACCAACTGTCTCGCCCCGCTGGCCAAGGTGCTGCATGAAGCCTTCGGCATCGAGCAGGGGCTGATGACCACGATCCACGCCTACACCGCCGACCAGCGCCTGCAGGACATGCCGCACAAGGACCCGCGCCGCTCGCGCGCCGCGGCGCTCAACCTGATCCCGACCACGACCGGCGCCGCCAAGGCCGTCGGCCTGGTGCTGCCGGAGCTGAACGGCAAACTGAACGGGTTCTCGATGCGCGCCCCGGTCCCCACTGGCTCCGCCGTCGACCTCGTCTTCACGACCCCGAATCCGGTCGATCCCGACCAGGTCAACGCCGCCCTCAAAGCGGCCGCTGACGGCCCGCTGAAGGGCATCCTCGCCTACACCGAGGACCCGATCGTCTCCTCCGACATCGTCGGCGACCCGCACTCCTCGATCGTCGACGCGCCCTCGACGATGGTGATCGGCGACGGCCGCATGGTCAAGGTGATCAGCTGGTACGACAACGAGTGGGGCTACTCCAACCGCTGCGTCGAGCTGGCCGGCAAGGTCTTGCCATAACGGGGGCCTCTGCCTCTCGTCCGTTGATGTCTTTCTCCAAGGCCAGCGTCCGCGACGCCCAGGTAAAGGGCCGCCGCGTCCTCGTCAGGGTGGACTTCAACGTCCCCCTGGCGGATGGCGAGGTCAGCGACGACACCCGCATCCGGGCGGCGCTGCCGACGATCGAACTGCTGCGCGAACGCGGCGCGGCGCTGATCCTGATGTCGCACCTGGGGCGGCCGAAAGGCGAGCCCGACCCGGCGCTCTCGCTGGCGCCGGTGGCGAAGCGACTCGGTGAGCTGCTCGGAACCGATGTGAAGCTCGCCCACGGGGTGATCGAGGGCGACGTCGATCTCACCTGCGGCGCGCTCGGCCCCGGCGACGTGCTGCTGCTGGAGAACACCCGCTTCGAGCCGGGGGAGACGAAGAACGACCCGAAGCTGGCCGAAAACCTGGCCCAGCTCGGCGACCTCTACGTCAACGACGCCTTCGGCGCCTCGCACCGGGCGCACGCCAGCACCGCCGGCGTCGCCGACTACCTGCCCGCCTACGCGGGGTTGCTGCTGGAGCGCGAGGTGACCGAACTGACCAAGGTGGTCGAGTCGCCGCAGCGCCCGCTGGTGGTCGTGCTGGGCGGGGCCAAGGTCTCCGACAAGGTCGGGGTGATCGACCGTTTCCTCGAAGTCGCCGACCGGGTCCTGATCGGCGGCGCGATGTGCTTCGGCTTCTTCAAGGCTCAGGGGATCGAGACCGGCAACTCGCTGGTCGAGGGGGTCGAGCTGGCCGGCGAGGCGCTGGAGCGCGCCAAGCAGTCCGACTGCGAGCTGATGCTGCCGGTCGACCTCGTCCTCGGCCGCGAGTTCTCCGCCGACACCGAGCACAAGGAAAGCGACGGGGTCGAGGTGCCGGAGGGCTGGATGGGCCTCGATGTCGGCCCGAAAACTGCCAACGCCTACGCGCGGGCCATCGCCGACGCTGGCACCGTGCTCTGGAATGGCCCGATGGGGGCCTTCGAGCTGGAGCCATTCGCCGCCGGCACTCGCGCGGTCGCCGAAGCGGTTGCCAAAGCGCCCGGCACGACCGTGGTCGGCGGCGGCGACAGCGTCGCCGCGCTGAACCAGTTCGGCCTCGAGGAGGAGGTCGACTGGGTCTCGACCGGCGGCGGGGCATCTTTGGAGCTTTTGGAGGGGAAGGAACTGCCGGGCGTCGAGGCCCTGCTAGACGCCGAGGAGGAGACAGATGCCTGACCGTACGCCCTACATCGCCGCCAACTGGAAGATGCACAAGACGGTCGCCGAGGCGGCCGAGTTCGTCGACGCCCTGTTGCCACGGATCGCCGCGACCCAGTCGGATGTCGTCATTTGCGCGCCGTTCACGTCGCTGACCGCGGTGGTCGAGCGGCGCTACGGCACCGCCGTCAAGGTCGCCGCCCAGAACATGCACGAGGAGGACTCGGGCGCCTTCACCGGCGAGGTCTCGGCGCCGATGCTGGTCGAGCTCGACGTCGAGGCGGTCGTCCTCGGCCACTCCGAGCGCCGTCAGTTCTTCAACGAGACCGACGAGGCGCTGGCCCGCAAGGTCCCCGCCGCGCTCGCCGCCGACCTGGAGCCGATCCTCTGCGTCGGCGAGAGCGAGGAGGCGCGCGACGCGGGGGAGACCGAGGAAGTCCTGGAGCGCCAGCTGCAGGCCGATCTCGCCGGCCTCGAGGCGGGGCAGATCGAGAACGTCGTCGTCGCCTACGAGCCGATCTGGGCGATCGGCACCGGCCGCACCGCGACCCCCGATCAGGCCCAGGAGGTCTGCGCCTTCATCCGCGACGTGCTGCGCGCCCGCGGCGCCGCTGCCGACAAGGTGCGGATCCTCTACGGCGGCTCGGTCAAGCCGGCCAACGCCGCCGAGCTGCTGGCCCTGCCCGACGTCGACGGCGCCCTGGTCGGCGGGGCGAGCCTCGACGCCGAGGACTTCGCCGCGATCGTCGAGGCGGCAGACTGAGGTAGATGAGCCCGCTCGTCCCCTCGCTGGCGCTGATCATCCTCGACGGCTGGGGGCTGGCCGAGCCGGGGCCGGGCAACGCGATCTCGCTCGCCGAGACGCCGGTCTTCGACCGTCTCTGGGAGGAGTTCCCGCACACCCAGCTCTCCGCCCAGGGCCCCGACGTTGGTCTGCCGGAGGGGCAAATGGGCAACTCCGAGGTCGGGCACCTGAACCTCGGCGCCGGGGCGATCGTCAAGCAGGACCTGGCCCGGATCGACGACTCGATCACCGACGGCAGCTTCTTCGACAACGAGGTCCTGCTCGCCGCCTGCGAGCGCGCTCGCACCAGCCCTCGCGGCCGCCTGCACCTGCTCGGCTTGGTCTCCGATGGCGGCGTCCACTCCGGCTGGGAGCACCTCGAGGCGACGATCGAGCTGGCCGCCCAGGAGGGCGTCCCCGACGTCGTCTTCCACGCCTTCACCGACGGCCGCGACACCCTGCCGCACGGCGGTAAGGGCTACCTGGAGGAGCTGGAGCGCTGGCTGCGCCAGGCGGGCCGGGTCGGCACCGTCAGCGGCCGCTACTACGCGATGGACCGCGACACCCGCTGGGAGCGGACCAAGCTCGCCTACGACGCGATCGTCCACGCCCAGGGCCTCAGCGCCCCGAGCTCGGCGGCGGCGATCGCCGATTCCTACGAGCGCGACACCACTGATGAGTTCGTCGTGCCGACGGTGATCGGCGACTACGACGGCGCCGCCGAGGGCGATGTCGCGATCTTCATCAACTTCCGCCCCGACCGCGCCCGGCAGATGACCCGCGCCCTGGCCGAGCCGAACTTCGACGAGTTCCCGCGCGGCGGCGGCCCGGTGCTGGACCTGACCGCGATGACCGAGTACCGCAAGGGCTGGCCGTATCCGGTCGCCTTCCCCGAGCAGCGGCCTAAGACGACCATTGCGGAGACGGTTGCCGCCGCCGGCGGCAACCAGCTGCACGTCGCCGAGACCGAGAAGTACGCCCACGTCACCTACTTCTTCAACGGCGGCAAAGAGGAGGAAATCGAGGGGGAAGAGCGCCAGCTGGTCGAATCCCCCCGCGACGTCCCGACCTACGACCACAAGCCGGAGATGAGCGCCGAGGACGCCGCCGAGGCCTTCGTCAGCCAGTGGGGCGAGGGCAGCTACCGCTTCGGGATCATCAACTTCGCCAACCCCGACATGGTCGGCCACACCGGTGTGATCCCCGCCGCGGTCAAGGCGGTGGAGACCGTCGACGCCCAGCTCGGCAAGGTCGTCGAGGCGGTGACCGCCAAGGGCGGCGCCTGCATCGTCACCGCCGACCACGGCAACTGCGACCACATGCTCGAGCCCGACGGCTCGCCCAACACCGCCCACTCGCTCAACCCGGTCCCCCTGATCGTCACCAGCAAGGGCCTCGACCTCCGCACCGGCGGCATCCTCGCCGACGTGGCCCCGACCGCCCTGGACCTCCTCGGCATCCCCCAGCCGGAGGCGATGACCGGGCGCTCGCTGGTCGAGTGAGTGGCGAGTTAACCCTGCTATAGCGGGGTCAATTCGCCAATCGTGAAATGAGACAGGACGAGAACAGGCTCAGGTTCGAGATCGAGGCCCGTGACGGCAGTGCTCGGGCTGGCGTCATCCACACCGCCCATGGGCCGATCGAGACGCCGGCTTTCATCCCCCTGGCGACGAAGGGGACGGTGCGGGGGCTCGAGTCGGCTGAGGTGGCAGACCTCGGCTACCAGTTGATCCTCGGCAACACGTACCACCTGTTCGTTTCGCCGGGGCCAGAGCGGATCGCCGCCGCCGGTGGGCTGCACGGCTTCATGAACTGGGAGCGGGCGATCATCACCGACTCCGGCGGCTTCCAGGTCTTCTCGCTCGCCCACGGCGGCGTCGCCAACGAGGTCAAGGGCAGCGGCCGCTCTGGGGACCACGGGTCGAAGGTCGAGATCAGCGAGGAGGGGGCTCGCTTCAACTCGCCGCGCGACGGGGCCGAGCTGTTCATCTCGCCCGAGGTCTCGATGAGCGTGCAGGCGGCGCTCGGCTCTGACATCGCTCTCGTCTTCGACGAGTGCACGCCCTTCCACGCCGACTACGAGTACACCGCCCGCTCGACCGAGCGGACCCACCGCTGGCTCGATCGCTGCCTCGCCTGGCACGACCGCGAGGGACCCGAGCGGCAGGCGGTGTTCGGGATCGTCCAAGGTGGCACCCACGAGGACCTGCGGCGCGAATCAGCCGAGGCGGTCTCCGCCGCCGGGGTCGACGGCCTCGCGATCGGCGGCACCCTCGGCCGCGACAAGGAGGAGATGGCCGCGGTCCTGGGGATGACCGCGCCGCTCCTTCCGAGTGAGGCGCCGGTGCACCTGCTCGGAATCGGCGAGGTCGATGACCTGCTCGGCGGCATCGCCCTCGGCCTCGACGTCTTCGATTGCGCGGTGCCGACCCGCCTCGCCCGCCACGGCGTCGCCCTCGCGCCCTCGCCCGAAACCCGCTGGCGCCTCGACATGCGCAAGGGCGGCTGGGTCGGCAACCGCGAGCCACTGGTCGAGGGCTGCCCCTGTCCGGCCTGCCAGCGCCACGACCGCGACTACCTCAGCTACCTCTCCCGCGCCGAGGAGCTAACCGCTGTCCGCCTCATCGTCCAGCACAACCTCACCTACATGCATGAGTTGACCACCGGCGCTCGCTCAGCAATCGAGTCGGGAAGCTTCGACTCCTATCGCTCCGCCATCTTGGGAGGTGCCTCTCCCTGGGCGGCCCGTGAGGGGAGCCGGGACACCCCCTGAACGGCTTGTACTTCTCGGGCAATTCAGTCTCGGACGGCAGCTGACGCCCCACCCGAGCAAGTTGAGTGAAGGGGGTGTCCCGGCTCCCCAACCCCAACCGCTATTCCGTGTTTTCGCGGACCAGGTCTTTGACTTCTTCGACGACCTTGTCCACGGTGTCGCCGGCTACTTTCGAGACCTTCACCCCGGCCGCCTTGTCGGTGGTGACGATCACCGCGGTGGCGACGATGGCGGCGACCAGAATCAGGGCGACCGCGGCGAGGACGAAGCGAACGAAGCGGGAGAAGGCGCCCCGCCGGGGCGGCTGGGCGGCACGGGGAGCGGCGGGAGCCGGCTCCCGCGGCGGAGCCACTCGCGGCTGCGGTCGCCGCGTCTGCGACGGCGCCGGGCGGTACTCGGTCTGGGCGGTGTCGCGGCCCATGTGGCGGGTCGCCGCGGTGTCGCCGCCGAGCACCCGAGTCGCCGAGGTGCCCTCGTCCAGCGGCAGCGTCACGTCGCCGCCTTCGAGTCCCAGGCGCAGGCCGCTGGCCAGCTCGTCGGCGCTCGCGTAGCGCCGGCTCGGATCGCCCTCCAGCGCCCGCAGGACCGCCGCGCCCAGGGTCTCGGGCACTTCGCCGTTGTAGGTGTCGGGCGGCAGCGGTTTCTCGTTCTGCTGGCGCACCGCCAGCTCGGCCAAGGATGACCCCTCGTAGGGCAGCCGGCCGGTGAGGAACTGGTAGAGGACGACGCCGAGCGCGTAGACGTCGGTCGCCGGGGTCGCCTCCTCGCCCCGCACCTGCTCGGGCGCCAGGTAGGCGGCGGTGCCAACCACTGAGCCGACCTGGGTGATCCGGGTCTGCTCGATCGCCCGCGCGATCCCGAAGTCGGTCAGCTTGACGACCATCTCGCCGCCGCCGACCGGACCGCCGACGACCATCAGGTTGCCCGGCTTGACGTCGCGGTGGATGATCCCGCGGCGGTGCGCGTAGTCGAGCCCGGCGCAGGCCTGGATCCCGATCTCGGCCGCGATCTCCGGCTCGACCGGGCCGGTGCGCTGCAGGATCTGTGCTCCCGACCGCCCCTGGACGTACTCCATGACGATGTAGTGGCGACCTTCGTCGATGCCGGTGTCGTAGACCTGGACGATGTTGGGGTGGATCAGCTTCGCCACCGCCAGCGCCTCGCGCCGGAAGCGGGCGACGAAGCGCTCGTCGTCGGAGAGGTGCTCGGCGAGGATCTTCACCGCCACCGTGCGCTCGAGGATCCGGTCGGTCGCCTTGTAGACGTTCGACATCCCGCCGGTGCCGAGCTTCTCACCGGTTTCGTAGCGACCCGAGAGGGTGCCTGCGCCTGCCTCCATCATTCGACTCCCACGCCCGGACCTACACCGCCGGAAGAGGGGGTTTCTTCGGGTTCGGTTTCGGTCGGCGGCCCGCCGCCTTTTTCTTCGCCTTTGCCGTTCGCCTGCGGCGGCAGTTCCGGCCCTTCGTCTTCGGAAGGTTCTTCTTCGGTTTCGGCCGGCTTTTCCTTGCCGGGCTTCTCCTTCTTCGGCTTCTTTTCCTTCTCGTCTTCCACGTCTTCCGGTTCAACAGCGGTTTCCACCGATGGTTCCGTTTCTTCTTCGGTGGTTTCTTCTTCGCACTCACCGACCACTTCGCTCAGCTTCGCCGTCCCGTCCTCCAGCGCCCGCTGCAGCTTCGCGTCGACGCCTTCCAGTTCTTCCACCTCGGCGGCGACCTGGGCGACGGCGTCTTCGGCGCCGAAGCAGTCCTGTTCGGCGGCCAGCTGCTCGACTGCGTCGAGGTTGGCTTCGATCTCGTCCGCGGTCGTCCCGGGCAGCAGGTTGGCGTCGTTGCCGCTGCCGCAGGAGACCAGCGCCACCGCGCAGGCGGCGCCCAGGGCGACAGCGAGTAGGAGTGCGCTCAGACGGGCCATGATTCGAGTCTAGACAAAGGCCTGGAGCCGATATTTGCCCTGCAATTCGCGCTCATCGGCCGGCCCCCAAGCGCTCTGCGAGGAGGTCGGGGAGACCAGCCGCTCTGATCGCCGCCGCCGCGCCCTCGATGTCGTACTCGAGCCGGTGGTAGCGGGCGAGCCAGGCCTCGGTGTCGAGCTCCAGCCAGGCGGCGCGCGGGTCGCCGTCCCGCGGCTGGCCGACGCTGCCCGGGTTGAGCAGCCAGTCGCCCTCGCCGATCTCGATCTCGGCTTCGTCCGCCGCCTGCGCGCCCTGCGCGTAGCCGCGTGACCCCGGGGCGCGGCAGAAGAAGAGGGCGATGTGGGAGTGGCCGATCAGCCCGACCCGCTCCTCCTGGGCTTCGAAGCCCGCCTCCGCTTGGTCGGCGGAGAGCACGTACTCCCAGACCGGGTCGCGCGGCGAGGCGTGGAAGAGGCCAATTCCGTTCCGCGAGGCGGCGGACTCGAGCGAGGCGAGGAACTCGAGCGTCTCCTCGCTGACGTTCTCGCGAGTCCACTCGACCGCAGCGGCCGCCGCCTCGGAGAAGGTCGAGATGTCGAGCGCGCCCAGCACCGCCAGGTCGTGGTTGCCGACCAGGCAGACCGAGCTGCGCTCGCGGATCAGCGCCGTGCAGGCGTCGGGCTCGGCGCCGTAGCCGACCATGTCGCCGAGACACCAGATCTCGTCCACCTCGGCCGCGTCGACGGCTTGGAGGGTGGCTTCGAGGGCATGCCGGTTGGAGTGGATGTCGCTGATGACGGCCGCGCGCAAGCAGGGGAGCGTAACGTGGCCGCGCCTCGGTCCATACGATTGGCCGGTGACCGCCACCGATTCAGTCAGCCTCCTGCGGGGTGCCGTCGAGGGCGCCGCGCGGGCCCTGCGCGACGGCGAGCCGACCGGCCAGCGGCCAACCCTGGAGCGCCCGCCGAAGCCCGAGCTGGGCGATTACAGCTCCAACGCGGCGATGCTTTTGGCCGGCCCCCTGGGCGACAACCCGCGCGCCGTCGCCGAACGGCTGCGCGGCGAGCTGGAAGCCGATTCGACACTGGCGCCCGACCTGGAGCGGATCGAGGTGGCCGGCCCCGGCTTCGTCAACTTCTTCCTCGCCGACTCCTGGTATCTGCGGGCGCTCGACGCCCTGCTGGGGGCCGGCGAGGACCTCGGCCCGGCGCCAACCGAGACCCCCGAGAAGGTCCTGGTCGAGTTCGTCTCCGCCAACCCGACCGGGCCGATCCACGTCGGCACCGCCCGCAACGCCGCTTTCGGCGACTCGCTGGTGCGGCTGCTGCAGGCGAGCGGCGACGAGGTCCAGCGCGAGTACTACGTCAACGACGCCGGCAGCCAGATCGGCCGCTTCGCCGACTCGATCGCGGCGCGGATGCGTGGCGAGGAGCCGCCCGAGGACGGCTACGCCGGCGCCTACGTGTCCGAGGTGGCCGAGCGCCTGGCGGCCGACGGCGTCGACCCCGGCGATCGCGAGACGCTGGAACTGCGCGGCATCGAGCTGATGCTGGAGGAGATCCGCGAGACGCTGGAGCGCTTCGGCGTCCACTTCGACAACTGGTTCTCCGAGCGCAGCGTCTACGCCAAAGGCGAGGTCGACGAAGCCCTCGCCGAGCTGGAGAAGCGCGGCCACACCTACCGCCACGAAGACGCGCTCTGGCTGCGGACCACCGACTTCGGCGACGACAAGGACCGGGTCCTGATCCGCTCCAACGGCGAGGCGACCTACCTGACCCCGGACATCGCCTACCACTGGGACAAGCTGCAGCGCGGCTTCGAGCGCCTGATCAACGTCCTCGGGGCCGACCACCATGGCTACGTCGCCCGGGTCCGGGCGGCGATCGAGGCGCTCGGCGCCGACCCGGAGCGCTTCGAGGCGCTGCTGACCAGCCTCGTCCACGTGGTCGAAGGTGGCGAGCGGGTGCAGATGTCGAAGCGCACCGGCGACTTCGTCACCCTCGACGAGCTGATGGACGACATCGGCGTCGACGCGACTCGCTGGTTCATGCTCTGGCGCAGCCAGGAGACGACCGTCGACCTCGACCTGCAGCTGGCCCGCAGCCAGTCGAGCGAGAACCCCGTCTACTACGTCCAGTACGCCCACGCCCGGATCGCCAGCATCCTGCGCAAAGCGGGGGAGGGGGCGGAGCCGGCGGTCGCCACCGGCCGCCTGCCGCTGGAGGAGAGCGAGAAGGTGCTGGTCAAGCGCCTGCTCGAGTTCCCCGAGGAGGTGCGGACCGCGGCGGCGCGGCGGGCGCCGCACCGGATCTGCGCCTACTCGACCGCGGTCGCCGCCGACTTCCACGCCTTCTACCGCGACTGCCAGGTGGTCGGGGCCGAGGGCGAGGGGGTCGAGGCCTCCCGCCTGGCGCTCTGCCTGGCGACGAAGCGGACGATCGCCGCCGCGCTGGGGCTGCTGGGGATCTCGGCTCCCGAGCGGATGTGATGCTGCGCGGCCGCTCCAGGCTGCCGCTGCTGGCGGAGATTTCGGGGCCGGCGGACGGCCGCGCCTGGGCGCTGCGGCGCGCCGACTTCGACAGCCTGCGCGAGGCTCTGCCGCGGCTGGCCGAGCAGCGGGCAGTGGCGATCGTGGGGGAGGGGGAGGCGCCGGCGGTTGCGGCGATCGCGCTTGCCGCGGCGGCCTCGGCCGGCGGCCGCTCGACGATCCTCGTCGAGTGCGATCTCGCCCAGCCGAGGCTGGCCGGGAGCGTCGGCCTCTCCGCCTCGCCCGGCCTGCACGAGTACCTGCGCTGGGAGGCCGAGCCGCGCGACGTCCTGCAGCCGGTCAGCCTCGCCGGGGCCGCGGCCGGGAACGGGAGCGCCCAACTGGTCTGCTTCGCCGCCGGCCGGCCAGCGGCGAAGACCGAGACCCTGCTCGGCCTGCAGAGCTTCGCCCACATGGTCGCCAAGCTGCGCGGGGCCTACGAGCTGGTGCTGCTGCTGGCGCCGCCGCTGCTCTCCGAACCGGCCGCCTGCCTGGCGGTCGCGGCCCAGGCCGACGCGGTTATCGCCGGCGAGGTGAAGGGAAGCGACCGCGCCGTCGGCAAGGCGATCCGGCGCCTGCCGGTCCCGGCGCTGGGCTCGATCGCGCTCGGCTAGAGGTCGTAGCGCGCCAGGTCGGCGTCGAGCCGCTCGGCGTCCTCGCCGCTCGGGCCCGCGGCCCGCGGCGTGCCGCCGTCCTTCGGCCCACCGGCCCGCCGCCAGCGCCAGACTCCCAGCGCCAGCGCCAGCGCTGCGATCAGGAAGGCGACGATCGGGACCACATAGGCCGAGAGGCTGAAGCCGGAGTCGGGCGGCAGCGCCAGCACCTCGTTGCCGTACTCGACGACCAAGGCGTCCTTGATCTGCGCTTCGGTCTTGCCTTCCGCGATCAGGCGTTTGATGAAGGCCTTCTCGCGCTGGGCCTGGGGCGATTCGGCCAGCTGCAGGAGGGTGCCGCAGACCGGGCACATCACCTGCTTTTCGATTTCGGCCAGCGATGCGCGCTGTTCGGCCGCGGCCGCCGGTGCCAGCGCCGCCAGCACCAGGATCGCGACCAGCAGACCCCGCGCCCTCACGATTTCCCCTTCGGCAGAAACGGTTCGACTTCCTCGCGCAGGTAGTCCTCGTCGACCGTTCCCGGGACGGCCAGGCGGACCTTGCCGGCAGGGTCGATGAGGAAGGTCTCGGGCACCCCGGTGGTGCCGTATTCGTCGGCGGTGTCGCCGTTGCCGTCGCGCAGCTGCGGGTAGGAGAGGTCGAATTTCTCGACAAACGCCTGCGCGTCGTCGCTCAGGTCCTGGGTGTCGATGCCCAGGACCGTGAACCGCGGACCGCCGTGCCGCTGCTGGAATTCCTCCAGCGCCGGCGTCTCGGCCCGGCAGGGGGGGCACCACGAAGCCCAGAAGTTGACCAGCACCCATTTGCCCCGGTAGTCGGCCAGCGATTCGCTGCCACCGCCGTCCAGCACCGGCAGCGCCGCCGTCGGCGCCGGATCGCCTTCTTCCAGTCGCGAGGACCCCTTGCTGGCCAGGCCGAAGACGAGCAGGCCGACGACGGCCAGCACGGCCATGATCACGATGAAAGAGCGAGCGCTCACGGGACAGGGAAGCCTAGATGCCGCCGCTCACCGGCCGCCGCCCGAGCCCTAGAATCAACCCCGCGCGGACGTAGCTCAGTTGGTAGAGCGCAAGCTTCCCAAGCTTGAGGTCGCGGGTTCGACCCCCGTCGTCCGCTTCTTCGGCTCAGCCAAGGGGGAAGTAGGCTCAGGCACGATGTATTGGCCCGGGCTGGATAAGTGGCCTCCTGCCAAGGAGGTCTGAGGCGAATGAATGGCCGGGCCGAAGAATTCTGGCGATCCGGCCCCGAGGACTAACAAGCCGACGAAGAGGATCTGGGTCCCTATAGGTCGTGGACGGCAGGGGGTCGAGTCAGGGTAGGCAGTGTGTCTAACGAAGACTCCTTTGCGGCTTCCCGCAAACCCAAGGAAGCTATTTCCACACTTAGACAGGTAGTCCGAAAACCACTTAGCGGGAACAAAGGATAATTCTCGGTATTCCCAATCGTCCGATTCTCCTGTTGGGTACTCGACCGTCCGCCGCCGGAGCTCACTCGGCAGCAAACAACACCCTGCGGGAGGAGAATTGTGCGAATCACCGGGAGAGGCATTCTGTTCAGGAGCGCCGTGAACAGGCCTCAGCCGTCAACCGATTCCGCGGTTCACCTGCGCCGAGGTATAGCCATCGCGGTAGCCATGCTGCTGCTGCTTCTGGTTCCAAACACGCAGGCTCTTGCCACCGCTCTTCCGAGCAACATCACCGAATCCACGACGCTGACTAAAGCCGGCAGCCCCTACACCGGCACCCCGACGATCGAAGCCGGAGTGGTCGTCTCGGTTGAACCAGGGGTCCGATTCAACCTCAGCAAACTGACCGTCAAAGGGACCCTCAAAGCCGAGGGCACCCCCGAAGAACCGATCGTCTTCACGGGCGCCAAAGAACTGACGACGGGCGAATGGAAGGGCATCGTCTTCGAACCCGGCAGCGGCGCCTCGGTGCTCGACCACGCCGAAGTCAAGTACGGCGGCGAAAAACTGCTCTTCAACCCCGAGATCGGCGCGGTCGAAGTCAACGCCTCCTCGCCGACGATCACCAACTCGAGCTTCGTCGGAAACAAGGGCTACGGGATCAGGATGTCCAGCGGCGGCAGCCCCGAGATCGCCGACAACGCGCTGTTCAACAACGGCGCGGCGGCGATCTCCTACACCTCCAACACCGGCGACTCGGGCGAAATCAACATCCACGACAACTTCGTCGAAGGCGGCCCCTACGGGATCGGAGCCTGGGTGTTCGGCAGCGCCAGCGTCTCGGCGAAAACCCTGAGCGGCAATACGGTGATCGGGACCGAAGGCATCGGCCTCAACTACTCCGGGCCCGAAGTGCCGGGCAACATCACCGAAAACACCCTGATCGGAAACCAGAGCAACTTCATCCAGATCAGCGGCACGGTCGCCAAATCCTCGACCTGGAAAGACGGCGGAACCCCGGTCAAGGTCGAAAGCGGCTTGACCGTTGCCGCGGCGGCGACGCTCAGCATCGGTCCCGGCGTGTACCTGATGAAACCGAACCTGACCGTCAAAGGGACCCTCAAAGCCGAAGGCACGGCCGAAGAACCGATCGTCTTCACGGGCCTCGCCCAGACCACGCCCGGCGAATGGGGCAACGTCAAGTTCGAAGCCGGCAGCGGCGCCTCGGTGCTCGACCACGTCGAAGTCAAATACGGCGGCTCGGGCACCAACGTCGGCGCGGTCGAAGTCAACGCCTCCGCGCCGAGGATCTCCAACTCGGTCTTCCGCAACAACAAAAGCAAGGGTGTCTACGTTCCGACCGGCGGCAGCCCGGAGATCGCCGGCAACTACTTCTACGAAAACGGCGCCTACGCAATCCACTACGCGGCCAACACCGGGCACTCGGGCGAAATCAACATCCACGACAACTTCGTCGAAAAAGGCGGCGGCGGAATCCTCGCCCGGGTCCTCAACAGCGCCGCGGTGACCGGGACGACGCTCAGCGACAACACGATCGTCGGCACCAGCGGCGACGGCGTCGACTACATCGGCTCCGACATTCCCGGAGACATCACCGACAACACGCTGAGCGGCAACGCGTTCGACCGAATCGCGGTCTCCGGCACCGTCGGTCATACCTCCACCTGGACCGACTCCGGCTCGCCAGTCTGGTCATCGCAGGAACTCGTGGTCGCCTCGGGGGTAACCCTCAGCATCAAACCAGGGGTGTTTCTGAGCCCCCGCAAACTGACCGTCAAAGGGACTCTCAAAGCCGAAGGCACGACCGAAGAACCGGTCATCTTCACGGGCACCAAAGAGCTGGCCGCGGGCGAATGGAAAGGCATCGTCTTCGAACCCGGTAGCGGTGGATCGGTGCTCGACTACGCGGAAATCGCCTTCGGCGGAGAAGGCACGGCGAGCTCAATCGAAGTAAAGGGCTCCGGTCCGAGCATCACCAACTCGACGATCCGCAAGAGCGGCAACTTCGCGATCAAGGTCACCGAATCCGGCGCGCCGAAAATCGAAAGGAACCGCTTTCGCGGCAACTCCAGCGGTCTCACCTACAGCGGCAGCGGCAAACTCGCTGCCCGCAACAACGACTGGGGGTGCGCCAGCGGTCCGAGCCCGTCCGGATGCGGCGATTCGGTCAACTCCAGCGTCGAATGGAAGCCGGCGGTCCAGCTGCCGGAACTGGCCGGTCACTGCCGAGGCGGGGAATCGCAATGCGGCGAAGGCGCCGATCCGGTCAGCCTTGCCACCGGAGCCCTCTCCTACTCGCATCGCGACCTGCTGCTGACCAACAAAGGGCAGATGCCGCTTGAATTCACCCGCTCCTACAGCTCCGGCTCGGCGGTGGACACCGGCCTCGGCCCGGGCTGGTCGCAGGCGGGTCTCGCCAGCGCCAGCGAACTTGCCTCCGGTGCCGTCCTCGTTCAGCGCCAAGACGGTCGCCAGGATCTCTTCGCCAAAACCGAACCAGGCTACAAAGCCCCCTCGGGCGTGACCAGCTCCCTCGCGAAGGTCGAAGGGACCTTCCAGCTGACGACCCTCGAGCGCGCGGTCTACCGCTTCGACTCCAGCGGCCGGATCGCCTCCGTCACCGACGACCACGGCCTAAAAACGACCTACGGCTACAACGCCAACGGCCGCCTGGCGACGATCACCGATCCCTCCGCCCAGTCGCTCACCTTCTCCTACAACGCCTCCAACCACATCACGCTGGTCAAAGACTCGACCGGCAGAGAAGTCAAATACGCCTACTCGGCCGCCGGTGACCTCGCGAGCGTGACCGACGCCCTCGGCGGAGTCACCGAATACACCTACGACTCCGCCCATCGCCTGAAAACGATCAAGGACCCGCGCGGCAACGTCATCCTCAAAAACACCTACGACGGCCAGGGCCGGGTGGTCGAGCAGCGCGACGGGCTCGAAAACCTCTGGACCCTCTCCTATAAAGAAGACGAAACCATCGTCACCGAACCCGAGGGCGGCGAACTGACCTACGGCTTCGACAACCAAGACCGCGTCGTCTCCGAAGAGGATCAGCTTGGCCACACGACCACGACCAGCTACGACGCGGCGGGCAGCGTCGACGAAATCGTCGAGCCCGGCGGCGCCAAATGGGTCTTCGGCCACGACGCCGCCGGCAACCTCACCTCGGTAGTCGATCCCGAGGAAGGCGAACGCAGCTACGAATACGACGGCCTCGATCGGCTGACGAGCTTCACCGACGAGCGCGGCGAGACCTGGAGCTACGAATGGGACGAAGGCAACGACCTCGTCAAGGTCACCGACCCCGCCGAAGGGGAAACGACCTTCACCCACGACGCCTCCGGCCTGCCGCTGAGCCTCACCGACGCCAACGAACACACGACCGCCTTCACCTACGACGGCCGCGGCAACCGCCTCACCGCGAAAGACGCCATCGAACTGACGACCGCCTACGCCTACAACACCCGCAACCAGCTGACCTCCAAGACCGAGCCGGGGCTGAAAGCCGAGACCTATGGCCGCAACGCGCTCGGCGACCTGCTCTCGGTGACCACGCCCGAGGGCAACAAAACCGAATACACCTACGACGCCAACGGGATGCCGACGCAGGTCAAAGACCCCGCCGCCAACCTCTGGAAAATCGAGCGCGACGCGATGGAGCGTCCAACGGCCTACGTCGATCCGCTCGAACGGAAAACCGAAATCGACTACGACGGCAACCTCCGTCCAACCAGCGTCACCGACCGCCGGGGGGACGAAACCACCTACGCCTACGACCTCGCCAATCAGGTCACCGAAATCCTTAAGCCCGAAGGCGGCGACTGGGAGTTCGGCTACGACGTTCGCGGCAACCGGACCGAAGTGGTGGAACCGCGTGAGAACGCTACGTCCTACGAATTCGACCTGCTCGACCGGATGACCGCGGTCGAGGAGCCGCTCGAATCGGAAACGAGCTACGCCTATGACCCGGCGGGCAACCTGACCTCGTTCACCGACCCACGAGAAAACACGACCGAACTCGACTACGACGAGCTGGGGCGTCTCACCCGGATCGACCAGCCGCTCGAAAAGACGACGGCCTTCGCCTACGACGGGGTTGGCAACCGACTGACGCGGACGACCGCGGCAGGCACCCTCGAATACGGCTACGACGCCGCCAACCGGCTCGAGGAGATCAGCGAAGGCGCATCCGTGCTGCGGGCCTTCGACTACGACCCCGCGGGACGACTGATCGGCGCCACCGACGCACAGGCCGACGAGATCGAAGTCGGCTATGACGACGACGGGCGCCTGCTCTCGATCGACGACGGCCGCGGCCAGACCGTTTCCCGCGAATACGACTCGCGCGGCAACGTGATCGGGCAGACCGATGGCCGGGGCGCCCTCGAATATGAATTCGACGAATTGAGCCAGATGACCGGCCTCACCGATCCGCAGGGCAAAACTCTCGGCTTCGATTACGACGCCGAGGGCAACCTGACGAAAGTCGAACTGCCAAACGGGGTCGTCACGACCAACGAATACGACGATGCCGAAAGGCTCGCCGAAACGACCTCGGCGAAAGGGGAAGCCACTCTCGAATCCCTCGCCTACGAATACGACCCAGCCGGCAACCGAATCGCCCAGGTCGACCGGCTCTCCCAGGAAACGACCTACGAATACGACGCGCTCCACCGCCTGACCGAGTTCGATCCTCCCGGCGAAGGCTCGACCGCCTACGGCTACGACCCGGCGGGCAACAGGACCAAAGCCGGAGCCACGACCTACAGCTTCAACGACCTGAACCAGCTGACCTCCGCGTCGGACGGCACGACCTATGACTACGACGCCGCCGGCCGGATGATCGAAGTCGACTCCGGGGAAACCGGCACGACCTACGCATGGAACCCGCTTGATGAGTTGATGAGCGTCGATACCGGCGCCCAGGAAATCGACTACACCTACGACGCCCTGGGGCGCCAAACCTCCCGCGACGACGGCTCGGCAATTCGGCTAACCCACTACGGCGACCTCTCCGACATCCCGATACTGGACACCGATGCGGAAGGCGAACCGACCATGAGCTACGTGCAAGGCCCGGCGGGCCTAGTCGAGCAACGCACCGGCGAAGCAATGAGCTTCCCGCTGCGCGACGCCCACGGAGACATCACCACGCTCGCCAACGGGGAAGGCGAAGTCGCCTCGCGACAGACCTACGACCCCTGGGGCGAGCAACTCTCAGGTCCCAGCCTGGAAATGGGCTGGCTGGGCGCTCAGCAGCGGCGAGCTGACCCGGCGGTTGAGCTGGTCCAGATGGGGGCCCGCCCTTATAGCTCCTCCATTGGGAGCTTCAGCGCTGAGGATCCAGTCCTGGGGCACGTCGGCATCAGCGTCACGGCAAACCGCTACCCCTACGCGTGGGACAACCCTCTGAATCTCTACGACCTTGACGGACGCGATGTGTGCGCGCCAACGCCATGGGGCGGTGCTTGTGCCGGAGATGCAGGGGAAGAGACGTGGGACGCGACCGCAGGACCGAGGGACTTCGTCGGTGTTGCTGGAGACGGGAACGGGGGCTGGTTGAGCGAGGCCCCTGGCTTTGCGGGAGACCGAGGGCGAGACTTCAAGAAGGCCGGCACCGGTGCAATGGAATGCACTCGCGAAGTGCTCCCGCCTTGGGATTTTGAATCATCCCCGTGCAGCGCTTTCTGGGATGGATTCGTTGAAGGTCTTGAAGAGGCCAAGGAAACCATCGAAGAAGTCCAAGAACCGGATGATCCGGGTGACCCTCCGGGACCATTCCCCCTACCTATTCCGATTCCAGGATTTACCCCAGTGCCCGAAAGATAGATATAAGTGAATTCCCTAACGAAATATGGAGTCCCTGTCGTGATCGCATGGATTCTCCTCGTTGTCTATCGCGGGGTGTTCCATGCCTCTGATCAGGTGAGTCGCTGGGTGCTTGGGGTATTGACGCTAGCCGTAATCGTGCTCACCGTGATCGGCCTGTGGAACTTTGTCGAACAACGGGTGAGGGCGAAGAGACGCGGAGAGCGTGTCCTTACTGCCTCGACCATAGCCGTACTGCTGGTCGGCCTTTTTATCGTGGGGCTCGTGGTTCGCTTTGCAGTTGGAGGAGATAATCCTGACGGGCTTGTGGCTTGGGCGGGAGGAGTGCTAGGCCTTCTCGCCCTCTTAGGTATGTTTATTCTCGGCTTTCTGAGAGAGAGGTCGCGAGCGAATGCCCACTCGTTCCTTTTCGATCCTCATTGGAAATACGGGCTTCTGCTGATAGCCATTTTGGCCATGGTGGTGTTTGCGCTAACGACGTCTGAGTTCCTTGAGAGCCTAGCTGTACTGTGTTTTTGGTTAGCGCTAGCTATTTTGGCCGGTCGGGCGGTAGGTCGCTGGATCGTATCCTCACGGCGCAAGTCACGCAACGTCGTCAGTTAATTAATCTATTTACACCACCTAAACGTGAGCTTCAACCAGCGGCAAAAGAGAGTTAAAACGTTATGGAACGCTTGAATTCCAGGACGAATGATGGGGTGCTGGGCATGATCGCGGGTAGGGTAAGGATCAAAGACGAAATGCTGGTTGTCGCAGCGGCGGTTCTCTTGGCCAGTTCCGTCTGGAGGAGCGAGGGGCTTCTTGTGGGGCTAGCAGTAGGTATTGCCGTAATTATTGGAGGTGCCTTCCTAATTCGTTTGCGAAAGTGGAGAGTCGGAGCACCTCGAGGCTCGAGCGATTATTAGACGGCCTAGGCCCGGCAATCCGACACCCGATTACTGAGAGATGGAAAGGGGGCCGGGGGTGGCCCGACAGGATCAAGTTCAGCCAACCCGGGCTTGGAAGCCTTTGGGGAATGTCCCGGGTGTAGGCTGGCTAACTGAGGGCGGCGCAGCTATTGCTGGCTGTGTCGTCGGTGCGGGCGGGCTGGTAACGACCGGAGTCAATCCAGTACGGAAGAGTTGATGGCACATGTACCAGGATGAGAATGCGCCTCGGGTTGCGAGCCTCGAAGGTCTCGCGGTCGGAACAACCGTTGCCGCCTTCGGTTTGGGAGCGGGAACGGTGACGGCGGCCGTCGTAACTGGATTCAGTGGGCTGACGGTCTTCCTTGCCATCCTCTTTATGGCATCTCTTCTCGGCAGTGCTGCCTATGTAGGGGCCCGTCGTACGTCTGCTTCAGTTCTCGCTGAAGGCGAGGCCCAGCGAGTCATTGCTCATGGCGCTGGCCGCGGGGGTCACGGCTTTCTAGGAGCGCATGTCGTCGCGTTGACGGACAAGGCGCTTCTCAGTACCTCGGTTGCACCATGGCGGCCGGGGCAAGTAGCAACCGTTCTTCCTCTGTCGGAAGTGAAGAGCGTAGACAATGAGAGTCCTTCCTCCCTAAGCGTCCGTGGCAGCCAAGGCGTTATTACCCTCGAGGCGTGTCCTCCGCCTGAAGTTGAACTTCTCGCCGATGAAGTGCGCAAGCGTCTCAGTGGTGATCCGTAATTAGCGGCAAGTAAGGGCTATAGCGAATGAGACAGTACGTAGTCGGCATAGGCGCCATGTTGGCAATGGCAGGCCTTGGCGCTGGCGGTCAAGCCAGCGCTGACCAGCGCTCCCCGTATGCGGACTTCCCGCTCTACAAGGATGTGTCGGGCAACGGCCCGATAGCGTCGCTCGGTGAAGGGCAGCTGCCGAATGGAACTCGTTGGGGGGCGTGGGCGTCGCGGGTGGGGGCGGGTCGGCGCGGTTACGAGCAGCCGTGCCTGTCGCTGGCGCGGATCACCCGATTTGGCGAGTACACCGACGTGCATGGGTGTGGACAGGTGGTCTCGGTGGATGACCAAGAAGCAGCCCACTACGCGCCGAACTACGCGTATATCGGAGCCACCTACCAAACCAGGCCTGATGGCCCTTTCGTCGGGGAAACGGTCCTAGGGCTGACGTTTCATCCGAGCGTGAGGTCGGTGGTGCTCGAGTACGCGGGCGGCGGACAACTGCAGCGGCGAACGCGGCTGTTCAATTCCAAGCAGCAGAAGAAGACGAAGCTCCCTCCGTTTCGCTACATCGCGCTTGCGCTGCAGGACGATGTGTGTGCTGAGACCGTGGTTGGATACGGCAAGGACGGTGCCGAACTATTTTCCGCTGAAACGGTTCTTTGCTCCGACGGCGTATATGGGTGACCTCTTGTCGGTTGGGAGTTTGAAAGAACGGCTGCTTATCGGAAAAAGGAGGAAGGCTGCGCGAAAGGCCGAGGCCTACATCGCCGATTACCGCTTTCCTCGCCACATCGCCAAGACCGTCTTGCGACGGAACCCTGATCTGAGGGAGCAGGACTGGGGGCTGGTTGAACAAGGGCTGCGGGAGTGGTTTATCTGCTGCGCTTGGCGCGGCCGGAGGGTCCTGGGGATGCCCTCGAGACTCGTAGACGATGCTTGGCACGAGTTCATTCTCGACTCGGTTGCCTATGTCGAATTCTGCGATCAGGCGTTTGGCGACTACCTTCACCACACGCCGGAGGAGACGATGGGAACGCCCATGCGGGATGCGCTTGCCGACACGATCCGCGCTTGGGATCGCTCCGACAGGGGGAAGGAAGAATCCGTGCTCTGGCAGCTGGATTCGCGGCTCGGCGTCGAGCAACCCCTTGGGGTCGACAGAGTCGCTCTCCAATCAGCAAGGACTCGGGTTCCCTATCCGGCTACTACTGGCTGGGCCTTTAGCGCGGGATATCTGGGGTTGGGGGGCGGAGCCGGTGGTGGCGGCGAAGGAGACGGCGGCTGCGGTGGAGGGGAAGGCGGGGGCGATGGCGGCGGCTGCGGTGGGGGCGGCTGCGGCGGCGGAGGTTGCGGCGGAGGCAGTTGAATCACCAGGGGCCCCACGTTCGGGACCCCCGGCGAGATTCGCGGGGCTAAGCGGTAGCCGGGATCCTTTCGATCGCGGCGCGACCGGCGTTGAGCTTCGCTTCGAGCTCGCTCACCTGGTTGGTGCGCTTGCTCTGCAGGGTGCGGACCTTGGCGTTGTAGATCCGGTTGTGGTCGTTGCGCAGCCTTTCGACCGCGGTGTCGTCGTCCTGCTGGACGAGCTGGGTCGCGGAGGCCTTGGCGGCGCGGATCGTCTCTTTTTCCTTGCGGTAACCGGTTTTCAGGTCGGTGATTTCTTCCTGCTCGAGTTTGCGGTCGCCGGCGATCCGGTCCGTCCGCCTTTCGATCGCTTCCTGGTCGAGGGTTTTCTGCACCTCGGTTTTGGCGTTGGCTTTCTGGTTGCGCAGTTTTTTGATCTCTTTGCGCAGGGTGGCGACCCGGTCGTCGAACTCGTCTTCGATCTTGCCCAGCTCGGCCTGGTAGTTGTTGGCGGCCTGGTCGATCCGCGTGTCGTACTGCTTGCGCAGGCCGGCCAGTTCGCCCGCCTCGGTGGTCCGGATCGTCTTCACGCCGGCCTTGAAGGCGCGAGTGGCTTCGGCCTTCGCCGCCTTCTTCGCACGGTTGAAGAGTGCGGTCGATTTGTTCACCGCGGCCTCGTGCTTGTTGTCCAGCTGACCGTCGTAGGCCGCCTTCTGGGCGGCTGCGGTCGGGGTGTAGGCCAGCCCGTCGAGCCGGTCGACGAACTTGACCAGCGCTTTGTACTGCGCGCTCGAGGAGAGCGGCGGGATGTTGGCGGCGGTGGCGCTCGGCGCCAGCAGCGCCATGGCCAGCAGGGCGATTGCGGCCAGCGGCACGAGCGAGCGCATCCTTCGGGACGAGTGCATTGCTTTGTGAGGCTCCTTTGATGGCGCCCGGGGTGGGCGCGTGGAATTTCCAGGTACTTTAGGTCGGCGCTCGGTCCCTCCAGGGCGACCCTCAGCCACGGATTCCGGCTAGAGGGTGCGAGGCACGTAGGTCTCGGCGATGCCGACGACGAGCAGGACGGTGAGGCTCAGATACACAGCGCCAACGGCGAGCTTGGTTTTCGTTGGCACCGAGTGAAACTTCCGGCTCTCCTCCGAGTCCCGGTTCTTCCAGCGGTGGTAGAGCTCGGGGCCGCCGAGCAGGAGGATGAACACGAGCATGAACGGCCCGAGGAAGATGACCGCGGCGGCGACGGCGACGAGGATCCCGGCGATCCAGACCTTGGGACCGAGGACAGCCATCGCGCGCCCGCCGTCGAGCGGCAGTACCGGCAGCAGATTGATCAGGTTGATGAAGAAGCCGAAGTAGGCCAGGGCGCGCCAGAGGTCGCTGCCGGTCGCCAGCCAGATTGCCAGCGGGATCAGGGTCCCGATGGTGCCGAGAATCGGGCCGGCCAGCCCGACCCGGGCCTCGGCCGCGGCGTCATCGCCCAGCGACTCGGTCGCGATCATCGCGCCGAGGAAGGGGATGAAGATCGGGGCTGAGGCCTCGACTCCCTCGCGGCGCAGCTGGATCACATGCCCCATCTCGTGGACGAAGATCAGCAGGACGAAGCCGACGGCGAAGGGCCAGCCGAAGGCCCAGGCGTAGGCGGCGATCGAGACGAACATCGTCCCCAGCGTCGTCACCGCCTTGATCTTGACCACGGCCAGGGCAATGAACTTGGCCTTGCTGGCCAGGACGGCGATGGGGATCAGCAGCCCGCCGAGCTTCTTCAGTCGCGACCGGTTGCGCTCCTTGTCCAGCTCCTCGGCCGTCGGCGGCTCGGGCGCGACCTGCGGCTCCCGCGTTAGCTTCATGCCCGGACGATAGGGCCTGCCGGCGGCGCAGGTGCCTTCAACCCGACCGAGTTTGTCGGAATTCCCTATCCTGCCGCGATTAGGCAACCCTAATTAGGGAGCCCTAATCGAGAAAGGAGCGGATTTTGTACGTCGTCATGAACGTCGTCGAAGCGAAGGAGGGCCGGGTCGAGGACTTCGAGCGCGCCTTCCGCGAGCGCGAGCGGCTGCTGACCCAGGCCGAGGGATTCGTCGAATTCGAACTGCTGCGCCGGGATCGCGATCGCGAGTACATCGTCCTCACCAAGTGGGAGAGCGAGGAGGCCTTCAAGGCCTGGGTGGGGAGCGATCTCTTCAAGCGCAGCCACCGCCACGCCGACGGCCAGTTCGCCCACGGCAACGAGCTGCGCCGCTACGACGTGCTCGACGTCGAGGTGGCGGCGTGAGGCGGAGCCTCCTCCTCGGGCTGCTGTGCGGCCTCCTGCTCCTGCCGGCGAGCGCGCAGGCGGCGCCGCGGATCGTCGCCCTCACCCCGTTCGGCGCCAACACCCTGGTCAAGCTCGGGGTCAAGCCGGTGGCGGTCGGCCAGACGCTCGGCGGCCGCGAACGGCTCTCGCCGAAGCTGAAGGGGGTGCCGGTGCTGACCCTCTCGCACCCCAACGGCCCCAACCTCGAGCAGCTCGCCTCGCTGGAGCCGGACATCGTCCTCTCCTCGCCGACCTGGGCGAAAGGAAACGAATCGATGGGGGACCTGGGGCTCGAGGTCCTGATCCGCGAGCCGCGCCTGGTCCGCGACTCCTACACCCAGACGCTGGCGATCGGCAAGCTGGTCGGCAAGGCGAAAGCGGCGAAAGCGCTCGTCAGGAACATGCAGAAGCGGGTGGCCCAGGCCCGCCAGGACATCAAGTCGCGACCGCGGGTGATGCTGATCCTCGGCGTCGGCCGCACCCCGTTCGTCTTCCTTCCCAACAGCTGGGGTGGCGACCTGGTCACCAAGGCCGGCGGCGAACTGCTGACCGGCGGGGTCGAGTCCGACTCCGGCTTCGAGCGGATCTCCGACGAAGTCGTGGTCGCCGAAAACCCCGACGTGATCATCGCCGTGCCGCACGCCGAGGAGGACGACATCCCCAGTCTCGCCGAGTACCTGCGGACCAACCCCGCCTGGGCTGGGACCAACGCGGTCGAGAACAACCGCATCTACATCTCGGTCGATAACTCGCTGCTGCAGGCCGGCACCGACCTCGCCAAGACGATCCGCAAGGTCCGCCGCGGCTACCTCGACAACTGGCCGGGATGAGCGCCCACGGCCTGGCGATCCGCGAGGCCGGCGTCTCGATGCGCCGGCCGCTCGTCTACGCGGCGCTGCTCGTGGCGCTGGTCGCCGCGGTCGTCGCCTCGCTGGCCCTGGGCGCGGTCAAGGTCCCGGTCCAGACGGTGATCGACGTCCTGCTCGGCAAGGAAGTGCCGGGGCCGGACCGGCAGATCATCGAGACCCTGCGGCTGCCGCGCACGGTCGAGGCGCTCTGCGTCGGCGCCGCGCTCGGGGTTGCCGGGGCGATCCTCCAGGGCGCGCTCGCCAACCCGCTCGCCTCGCCCGACGTGATCGGGGTCACCGGCGGTGCCGGCTTCGGGGCGATCCTGATCATCATCCTCTTCCCGGGCTCGATCGCCCTGCTGCCGCTCGGCGCCCTCTTCTTCGGCCTGCTGGCCGCCGCGCTCGTCTTCGCGATCGCCTGGAGCGGCCAGAACCGCGGCAGCACCGGCAAGGTGATCCTCGCCGGAATCGCGGTCCTCTCGCTCTTCACCGCCGGCACCACCGGCCTGCTCGCCGCCTACCCGGAGAAAGCCCCCTCGGCGATCTTCTTCATCGCCGGCGGGCTGACCTCCAGCGGCTGGGAGGAGATGGGGGCGATCTGGCCCTACTTCGCGGTCGGCTTCGTCGCGGCGCTGTTCCTGATCCGGCCGCTCGACCGCCTCACCCTCGGCGACGACGTCGCCGCCTCGCTCGGCTCGCGCCCGCACCTGATCCGCCTCGGCGCCGCGATCGCCGCCGCCCTGCTGGCCGCCGCCTCGGCGGCGATCGCCGGCCTGGTCGGGTTCCTCGGCCTGGTCGTCCCGCACGTGGTGCGGATGGCGGGGGGGACCTCGAGCCAGACCTTCGTCGTTCCCGCCTCGGCGATCGGCGGCGCCGCTCTGCTTGCCGCAGCCGACACCCTGGCGCGGACGCTGCGGGCGCCGATCGAGATGCCGGTCGGCCCCTTCATGGCGATCCTCGGCGTGCCGCTCTTCCTCTGGTTGCTGCGGAGGGTGGTGTGAGCGCGGTCGCCACCGCAGCGCCGCTGCTGGTGGCCCGCGACCTCGAGGTCGAGGTCGCCGGCACGCCGATCCTGCGCGGCGCCGACCTGGAGATCGACCGCGGCGAGCTGGTCGCGGTCGTCGGCCCCAACGGCGCCGGCAAGTCCACCCTGGTTCGCGCCGTCTCCGGCCTGCAGCCCTACGCGGCCGGCGATGTGCGCTGGACGGGACGGGTGCTGCCGGGGCTGCGCGGCCGCGAACTGGCCCGCCTGCGCGCCTTCGTCCCTCAGCGGATGCCGGTCCCGGCCGGGGTCCTGGTGCGCGAAGCGGTGACGATCGGGCGCTCCTCGCACCTGCGCCCACTGCGCCGGCTGCAGGGGGAGGACCGGGTGGCGATCGAGGCGGCGATGGAGCGAGCCGGCGTGCTGCGGTTCGCCGAGCGGCAGTTGAGCACCCTCTCGGGCGGCGAGCTGCAGCGGGTCCAGATCGCGATCGGCCTGGCTCAGGAGACCCCGGTGCTGATCGCCGACGAGCCGACGTCGCAGCTAGACCTCGGCGCTGCGGTCGGGATCGCGACGTTGCTCCGCAGCCTCGCCGACGAAGGACTGGCGGTCCTGCTCGTCGTCCACGACCTGGCGCTGGCGGTTGCCGTCGCCGACCGCGCGGTGGTCGTCTCGGATGGACGGACGGTCGTCAGCGGCGACCCCGCCGAGGTCCTCACCACCGATCTGCTCGCCGCGGTCTGGCGGGCCGACGCCGAGCTCAGCGCGGTCGGCGGTCGCACTGCCCTGCACGTCGCCTGGCTGCCGAAAAAAGGCATTAGGGCACCCTAATTCCGATCGTGTTAGTGTGGATTTATTAGGGCGCCCTAATAAGGCTGCCACGCACCAGTCAAAGGAGAAACCTGCAGAGATGGATCGGAAGCGACTGAATGAGAGCGGCCTGCTCGCCGGGGGAATCGCCCTCGGCGCCCTGGCCTGCGTCTGGCTGCTGGCCGCGTCGTCGGCCTGGGCCGCGAGCGGCAAGGGCAGCGCCGAGCTGAAGCTCGCCCAGCACGACAACGGACGGACCCTCAGCGGCCAGGGAGGAAAGATCGTCGTCGGCAAGCTGCCGATCACCGAGCTGGACCTCGCCAAGGCGACCGCCACCACCTCGGGCAACTTCAGCTTCCGCAAGGGCAGCCGCGAGGTCGCCCTTTCCGGGATCCACTTCGACTTCGCCGCCGGCACCCTCAACGGTCTCCTCGACGGGCAGGAGACGGCGGTCTTCAAGCTCGGCCCGGCGCAGATCGATCCGGCTGCCGGATCGGTCCGGCTCAGCGAAGCGGTGCTCCGCTTCACCCCCGAGGCGGCCAGGGTCGTGCGCGAGAAGCTCGGCCTGACCCGGGCCCTGCGCCACAACGGCGTCGGCATGCTCTGGCTCTCCGCTCAGCAGACCGCGAGCCAGAAAATCGATCCGGCGCCGCCGAAACCGACCCCGGTGGTGCGTCCCGTCGTCTCCGGTTCAATCGACTGGGGCTTCAAGTCCTCCTGGCGCGCCTACGTGCTCACTGCGCCGCCGGCCGGTTCGCAGGAAGTGCTCGAAGGGGCCACTGCCACCGGCCCGCTGACCAGCCCGGCGACGACCTACGGCTTCACCGGTTCGAGTGGCTCGCTGACCGCCGTGCCCAACGGCGCCGTCGAGGCCCTGACGCTGGCCAGCGGCGGCGCGGTCAAATGGGCAAAGCCCGGCCACGGGATCAGCGAAGTCCGCTTCTCCGACCTCGAAATCGAGATCGGCGGCGACGGGTCTTGGCTGGTCGGCGACGTCAAAACCGAAATCGGCCCGCCGGCCGAAAGCGATGAAGTCCGCATCGCCGAGCTGGAGACGGCGGCGGTGACCCCGGTCTGGTCGGATGGCGGCGACACGCTGACCTGGTCGGAAGTGCCGGCGACGCTGACCGCCGAAGGCGCGGCCTCGTTCTCCGGTTTCTACGAAGCCGGGACCGAACTGGACCCGGTGACGATCACGGCAGGTCTTGGGTGATCCGAGGGACGATCGCCCGGTCGGTCGGTCTGATGACGGCGGTCGCGCTCGCGGCCGCCGTCGTCCTGACCGCTGCCGTCGCTCCGGCGGCGGCCGCCCCGGGCCAGGCGGTATTGGAGATCGACGGACCGGCCGCCAAGGCGCTGCGCGCCGAGGGAGTGAAGATCTCCCCGTTGGGCGCCGCCAAGGGTGACGTCCGGCGGATCGTGCTCCCCGTCCGGACCGGCTTGGTCGGCTCCACCGCGACGGTGCTCCGCTTCGGCGGCGGTATCTCGTTGCGGAAGGGCAAGCGAGCGGCGCGCCTCAGCGACCTCCGTCTCACCCTCGGCCGGCGTAGCGGGCTGGCGGGGAAGCTCGCTGGCGACGCCACCGGCCTTTTCCGTGTGCTCGAGGGCGGCCAGCGTCAAGTCGATCCCGCCCGGGGCAGTGCTCGGCTCAGCGGCCTGCGCCTGCGGCTGACCCGGCGGGCGGCTCGCGCCCTGGCCGGGAAGCTCGGTCTCGAGCGCCGTCCTGCCGGTGTCTTCGGAACCCTCTCGGCGACGGACGAGGATCTGCCTCAGGCCGCTCCCGTTCCCCCGAAGTCGGAGGAGAAGAGCACCGGCTGCCAGCTGCCGAGTACGGCCGGACCGGCCCCGGAAGAGCCGTTGCCGGTCGCCACGCGCCCACCGGGTGCGGTCGACGTCACCGGCGCCAGCTTGACCTGGAGCGTGCGCGACTCCTTCATCCGTTACATCAACACCGGCGAGGGGACGAGCGTCTCCGGCGGCGCCACCGCGGCGGCGCCCGAAGTTCGCGCCGGCAGCTCGCTTCCGCTCACTTACGCCTTCGTCTTTCCCTTTTCCAGCGGCTGGCACGACGCCGGGGCGAACCCGGCCGATCCCGTCGATGACCGGGCGGCGATCTATTTCAACGGCGGCGTCCGCTTCCTCTATAGCGCCCACGAAATCGACCTGCGGACCAGCGCGCCGGAGATCGAGCTCGGCGGTGGCTCCTCGCGGGCGATCTTCTCGGTCGGTGAGGGCGAAGCCCCGGCCGAGCGCCAGGTGATCGTCAACCTCGACCTCAGCCGGGCCGCCTCGGTGCAGCAGAGCGGGGGCACCATTACCTACGACCGGGTGCCGGGGGCGATTCCGGCCGGCACCGCAACCTCTACCTTCGCCGGCTTCTACGCGCCGGGGACCGACTTCGGATGCTTCACGGTCAGCTACTCGGTCGGCTCCTGATCGCAACCGCCGCGGTCGCGGTCTCGGCCCTGGCGGCGCCGGCGATCGAGGCGGCCCGCGCCGACGCGGCGCAGGCGACGATCGTCTCCCCCGGCGGCAGTCAGCAGACGCTCTCGCTCGACGCGATGGCGGGCGGCGAGGACGTGGCCGGGCGGGAATACGTGCTGCGCTCCGGCAGCGGCGAGAGCAGGCAGGCCGTCACCGGCTTCTCGCTGGCGGCGTTGATCGAGGCGGCCGGCGCCGACCCCTTCGGCTTCTCATATCTCGAAGTCCTGCGGCCGGCCGGCGGCGCGGTCCTGCTCAGCCGCGACCAGGCGCTCGACCCCGGCTCCTTCCCCGACGGCCCCCCGGTCGTCTACGCCAGCCCCGCCGGCACCTCGTTCCTGCGCCCGAGCAGCGGCACCGACGACCTCAACGCGAGCGACTCCTTCGAGGCTCCGCAGGGCGTGACGATCGCCCTGCGCAAAGGCTCGCCACTGAAGATCACCGCCGCGGCCTCGACCCTGAAGACGCGACCGGGGGAGAAGGTCCGCTTCTCGGCCGAGGTCGAGGGCGCCGGCGCGGGGGAGACCCTGACCTACTCCTGGTACTTCGACGACGGCGGTTCGGCAAGCGGTGCCGACGCGACCCACAGCTTTTCCAGGCCCGGCAGCTACGACGTCGTCGTCGGCGTCACCACTCCGGGAGACAGCACCGGCAGCTCGGCGGTTGTGACCTTGCAGGTCGGACCGCCGCTCGAGGGGCCGGACCGCAAGGGGGGAGGGACGCGCCGCGACCGCGAGGCGCCCGACCACGGCGCCGCAACTGGGACCGGCGGTTCGGCCGGCGGGCCCTCGGGTTCCGGCCCGGCTCCGTCCGCGAGTCCCACGCCCGCCCGGCCCGAGCCTTCTCGCAAAGCCGCAGCGACCAGTCAGGCGCCCGCGGGTGCGCGCATCAGCGGTGAGCTGTTGAGCGCGCCCGCGGCGGCCACCCCTGAGCCAAAGGAGCAACCCGGTGCCCGCGCCGGCAGCCCCGAGAACGAGAGCAGCGGCTTCGGCCTTCCCGGTGCTGCGCTCGGCCTGCTGGTCACCGGGGGACTGCTGGGCCTCGGCGCCTTCAGCGAGGCAAGGAGGCTGCTGCCGTGAACGTCGAGCAGCTCCTCTTCGAGGTCTCCGAAGCGCTGCGCGTCCCGGTCCTGATCCTCGCCCTGGTCGCGCTGGCGGTCGCCCTGGTCGAAGCCGGCGCCCTGGCGATGGAGCTGTGGAGGCGACGCGGCCGCAGCCTCTGGGCGCTCGACCACGCGATCGCCGAGTGCCAGGGAAGGCTGGCCGCCGGGATGCAGGCGCAGGCGGTGGCGGCTCTGCTGCCGGTCGCCCGCAACCCGGCGATGGAAGAGGTGCTCTCCGACCTCGTCGCCCAGCAGGGCGGCCCCTCGAGCGAAGCCCGCGTCGCCAAGCTCCTGGCCGAGTACGACTACCGCTCGCTGCGCAAGCTGGAGCGGACCCGGATCCTCGTCCGCATGGGTCCGGCGCTGGGCCTGATGGGAACCCTGATCCCGCTCTCGCCGGCGCTGGCCGGCCTCGCCGACGGCGACGTCGCCACCCTGACCGAGAACCTGCGCGTCGCCTTCGGCGTCACCGTCGCCGGCTTGCTCGTCGGCGCCGTCGCCTTCTCGATCTCGCTGGTCCGCGACCGCCTCTACGCCCAGGACTACTCCGACGTCGAGTACGTCGCCGCCCGGCTCTCGTCGCCGCCCGCCAGCAACGGCGCCCCGGCCGGCCACAGCCATTGGGCGGTGGCGCCGTGAGGGTCACCGCCCGGGCCCGCAGCCGCGACGACCGCGCCGGCGACCCGCTCGACGGCCTCGTCAACCTCTTCGACCTCGGGATCGTCCTCTCGGTCGCCTTCCTGCTGGCGGCGCTCTCCTCGCTCGACCTCACCTCGGCCCTGACCGCGAAGGGTCAGCAGCCCGCCGCCAAAACTCGCCAGCAGGACGCCGTCGTCGCCGACCGCGACCAGCAGGTGAAGCCGCTGCAGCTCGAGCCCGGTCAGCGGGTGGTCGGCCGCGGCGTCGCGGTCGGCACCGTCTACCGGCTCGCCGACGGCCGCACGGTGATCGTCAAGCAGGGCCGCTAGCCGCGGCTGTAGAGGCGGTCCTTGGCCGCCAGCAACTCGCGATCGGCGGTCGCCACGAGTGCCTCGCCATCGAGGCTCTCGCTGGTGCCGATGCCGAAGGAGACGCCGATCTCGCCGTCGCCGACCTTGGCTCCGCGCACCTCATCCGCCAGGCGCCGGGCGGCGATTTCCGCCTCCTCGGCGGTGGTCCCCGGCATCAGGATCGCGAACTCGTCGCCGCCGATCCGGAAGCAGTCGTCGGTCATCCGCGAGTCCCGGAGGATGCCGCCGATCTCGCGCAGGACCTCGTCGCCGGCCGGGTGGCCGAGCCGATCGTTGACGCCCTTGAAGCCGTCGAGGTCGAGCAGGACCAGGGAGAGCGGCCGGCCGGAGCGGGAGAAGCGGGAGAGCTCGACCGGCAGCCGCTCTTCGAAGGCGCGGCGGTTGGGCAGGCCGGTGAGCGCGTCCTGGCGGCTCTCGCGCGACTCCGTCTCGTAGAGGTTGGCGTGTGAGAGGTGGGCGGCGATCAGTTCGCTCAGCAGTTCCAGCGTCTCGACGTCGCCGTCGTTGAAATGGTTGGCCTGCGGCGAGTAGACCTTCAGCACGCCGACCGTCTCGCCCTGGTGGGCGAGCGGCACGCAGATCATCGAGGCGGCGTTGACCCGCCGGCAGGCGACCGCGTCGACGCGGGGATCGTCGCCGGTGTCGTCGCTGCGCAGGACCTTGCCTTCGCGCACGCAGAGCCCGGAGAGGCTGGTTGCCCGTTTTAGCGAGGTGCCCAGGTAAGGCGTCGCCTCGCCGGTGGTCACCGCGTAGACCATCTCCTCGCCTTCGGCCAGCTCGATCACGCCGCTGCTGGAGCGAGTCAGCTCCTGGGCCCGCTGGGCGATCAGCTGCATGATCGCCTCGGGGTCGAGATCGCTGGTCGCGATCTCGGTCTGGGTGCGAATGATCTCGCGCAGCTGGGCGGTGGAGCGCTCGCTCGTCATCCCCCATCAATCGGCTATTGGCGCCCTTCGATTTAGGGCTGGGCGCCTGGACGCGGCGTCAAGCCATCGCCCAGGCGCGCTCCGAATCCTCGACCGGCTGCTCCTCGCGCTCCGCCGTCCCGCCGGTGCCCGGCAGGCGGTAGAAGTGCTCGGTAGCGCCGCGCACCTGTCGCTCCCGCACCAGTTCGATCAAGCCCGATTTCGCCAGCTCGGTGACGTGGTAGTTGGTGTTGCTGAGGGGGATCTGCAGCTCGCGGCTGAGATCGCTGGGGGAGAGCACCCTGCCGCCGTCGATTCCGAGGATTTCGAGGATCGAGACACGCAGGGGGTGGGCGGTGGCCCGCGCCAGGTGCTCCCAGTTGACGGGAACCGAGGAGCGCGCGCCGTTGTGGCCGTTTTCCGCCTTATTTGCGGCGGAATTGCCGTTTGAATGATGACCGTTGTGGGGAAAACCGTCTTGGGGTGGCATGAGCCGACATTACCAAAAATTATTGACTCATGTCATCAATTTCGGGTAGGTTATTCGTCGAGAATGCTTATTGGGAGGAAAAATTGAAGCGGCAAATCGCCCTGCGAACGGTCCTGATCTCCGGCCTTCTGGCCCTAATGTTGCCGGCGTTCGCGCTCGGCGACACCGACGACATCATCGCCCCCAGCGACGTAACCCACCCCAGCGTCGACTCCGGCTGGCAGGCGGGAACCTGCAACGCAGAAGCCCCCTATGACGTCGGCGCCGATACCTGTTCGATCGCCACCCCCGACCAGTTCTTCGACACGGCCGGTGCCCACCCGAACTGGGGCTTCACCCAGTTCATCATCAAACACGGCCCGCCGCCCGGGGAAGCCCCGGTGGGGGAACTGAAGACCGTTCGCGTCGATCTTCCGGTTGGACTCAGCGTCAACCCGAGCGCGACCGTCCGCTGCAAACTCGCTGTCTTCAAAGCCGCGGCGAGCGGCTGTCCGCCCGACTCCCAGGTCGGTGAGAGCTTCGTCACCGCCGCCGGGCCCCTGGGGCCGATCGCCCCCGTGGACGGCGTCACCCGGGTCCCCGTCTACAACGTCGAACCGGAACAGGGAGAGGCGGCCCGCTTCGGCCTCGAACTGGCGGAGAATGAGGTCTACCTCGAAGGAGACGTCGACTGGTCCGGCGACTACCACGAGGGATTCACGATCCACGTGCCGGAGACGCTGCCGACGGAACTGGGCGAAGTGCTCGGGCTGCTGACCGGCCAAAAAGGGGTGGTGCTGAAAAACCGCCTGGTCTTCGACGGGCGCTCCGGCGATGGCACCTTCCTGACCACGCCGACGACTTGCTTCGGTCCGGCCTACACCGACGACTGGGAACCGGGCGATCAGCCCGGCGGACCCTCCGGAAAGATCTACTCGACCTTCCTCCGCGCCGACTCCTACCAGGAACCCGACCCCGATTTCCCCAACGGCTCCTCGTTCTTCGAATCGCCGATTCCGCCCGAAAGCGAAACCAGCGGACCGGGAACCGAACCGAAAGACTGCGCGACGATCCCCTATGACCCGGAGATCACGGTCGACCCCGGGACTGACCAGACCGACTCCCCCGCAGGGGTTTCGGTCGACGTCACCGTCCCGCACCTGATCCCCGACTTCGGCACCAACGAGAACGAACAGGACAGCTCCCACACCAAGCAGGCGACGGTGACCCTGCCGAAGGGCATGGGGCTCAACCCCTCCGCCGCCAACGGCCTCGAGACCTGCCTCGACGCCGAGTTCGGAAAGGGGACCGAAAACCCGGTCACCTGCCCGCCGGAGTCGGTCGTCGGCCGGGCGAAGATCGAATCGCCGCCGCTGAAAGACATCGCCAACCCGCAGCCCGAAGAAGTGCTCGAAGGCAACGTCTACGTCGGCAAGCAGCTGAGCCGCGACCCGACCTCCGGCGACGAGTACCGGATCTTCATCGAAGCCAAATCGGATCGCTACGGGATCTCCGTGCGCCTGATCGGCAACGTCCGCGCCAACCCGCAGACCGGGCAGCTGACGACGACGATCGCCGACACCCCGCAGGTCCCCTTCACCTCCGTCGACCTCTCCTTCAACGGCGGCGCCCGCGCGGTGCTGACCAGCCCGCCGACCTGCGGCCCCAACCAGACGACCACGACGATGGTCCCGTGGTCGGGTAACGCCGCCGCGCACCCCGACGACAGCTTCTCGGTGGCCAATGCTCCGGGCGGCGGCAAATGCGCGAAAACGATGGCCGAGCGGCCCTTCGCCCCGGGCTTCGGGGCGGGCCCGGCGAGCGCCAAAGCCGGCGCCTTCAGCCCGCTCTCGATCCAGATCACCCGGCCCGACGGTGCTCAGGAGCTGAAAGGCGCCGACATCGTCCTGCCGCCGGGGATGACCGGCAAGCTGCGTGGCATCCCGTACTGCCCGGAGGCGGCGATTGCCGGGGCGGCTGGCAGGGCCGGCGAAGAAGAGAACGCCAGCTCGAGCTGCCCGGCCGAGAGCCAAGTCGGTACCGCCGCGGTCGCCGCCGGCAGCGGTCCCAGCCCTTACAAGATCCAGGGCAAGGTCTTCCTCTCAGGTCCCTACAAGGGGGCCCCTCTCTCCCTGGCAGTGATCACCCCCGCCACGGCCGGGCCGTTCGATCTCGGCACGGTCGTGGTGAGGGTGGCGCTGTTCGTCGATCCCGAGACGGCGCAGATCCGGGCCCTCTCGGACCCGATCCCGAACGTCTTCGGCGGCGCCCTGCTCAACATCCGCTCGGTCGACCTGAAGATGGACCGGCCGAACTTCACCCTCAACCCGACCAGCTGCGACGCCTCTGCCACCGCAGGCGCTCTCAACGGAGGCGGCGGTGACCCGGCCGATCCGGCCAGCTTCAGCGCCTTCCCGGTCAGCGCGCCGTTCCAGGCCGCCGACTGCGGGGCACTGAAATTCCGCCCGAAACTGTTCACCAAGCTGATCGGCGGTCGCAAGAAGATGCGGCGCAACGGCCACCCGGCCTTCCGCGCGACCCTCGTCGCCCGCGCCGGCGACGCCAACATCAAGCGGGCGGCGCTGACCCTTCCCCGCTCCCAGTTCCTCGACCAGAGCCACATCGGGACCATCTGCACCCGCGTGCAGCTTGCCGCCGCGGCCTGCCCGGCGCGCTCGGTCTACGGCTTCGCGCGGGCCGAGTCGCCGCTGCTCGACGATCCGGTTGCGGGCCCCGTGTACCTGGTCTCCTCCAACAACGAACTCCCCGACCTGCTGGCCGATCTCAAGGGCCAGGTGAACGTGCGGCTGCGGGGCGTGATCAGCTCCTCGAAGCGGCGGATGAAGACCGTCTTCTCCTCGGTGCCCGACGTTCCCGTCAGCAAGTTCGTGCTGAACATGAAGGGCGGAGGCAAAGGTCTGCTGGTCAACTCGCGTGACCTCTGCAAAGGCAAGAACCGCTCGATGCTCGGCCTCAAAGCCCAGAACGGGAAGAAGCTGAAGGTGAAGAAGCTGCCGCTGCAGACCCCGGGCTGCAAGAAGGCACGGAAAGGGAAGAAGTAGCCCGCCCGGAGAACCGGCTTGTTTAGGCACGCCGATCGGTGGGGTAGACGACGCCCGATGCAGAGGGGGTTCGCGACCGGAATCGTGCTGGCAGCACTTGCGCTGTTGGCGCTGACCCCTGCCGCCGGGGCAGACACCGGCGACATCATCGCTCCGCAGAACAATCCCCCCAGCGCCCAGGACGGATGGCAGGCGGGGACCTGTACCACCGATCTGCCCGAATGCACGCCGCAGACGCCGGGGCAGTTCTACACCCAGGCCGCCGGGCATCCGAACGTCGGGCTGACCCAGTTCATCGTCAAGAACAAACCCTTCGAACTCATCCCTGGCGTGCCGATCCCCGGGACCCAGAATCCGGTCGGGACCCTCAAGACCCTGCGGGTCGACCTGCCGGTCGGCCTCAGCGTCAATCCCCAGGCGACGCCGCAGTGCGAGCTGGCGAGCTTCCAGGCCGAACAGTGCGCGGTCAGCGCCCCGGGCTCGCAGGTCGGCACCAGCGCGGTGACCGCCTCGCTGGAAGGCCTGCCGGCCCCCGCGCTCGACGGTCTCACCAAAGTGCCGGTCTACAACCTGGTGCCGAAAGAGGGGCAGCCGGCCCGCTTTGGCTTCCGCATCCTCAACGAGGAAGTCTTCCTCGAGGCCGACGTCGACTGGTCCGGCGACTACCACGAGGGGTTCTCGATCGCGGTCCCCAAATCGCCGATCGGCGAGATTCTGAAAAACCGGCTGGTCTTCCAGGGTCGCGCCGGCAACGGCACCTTCCTCACCCTTCCCAGCACCTGCTTCGATCCCGCCCAGGCCGGCTTCGAGCACGTCTACTCGACCCTGCTGCGGGCCGACTCCGTCGAGCAGCCCAACCCCAACTTCCCCAGCGGGTCCTCTTACTTCGAGTCGACCCTGCCGCCAGGGATCAAGCCCACCGGCTGCGAGAAAGTCCCCTTCCAGCCGACCACCGCCGTCGACCCCGGCACGCCGCAGACCGACTCGCCGAGTGGCCCGGTGGTCGAGGTCAAGGTCCCGTTCGAGCAGTCCGGTACCGCGATCGCCAACTCCAACGTCAAGGATGCGGTCGTCACCCTGCCGCGCGGCATGGGCCTCAACCCCGCCGCTGCGCCCGGGCTGCAGGCCTGCCGCACCGAGCAGTTCGGCAAGGGCACGCGGAACCCGGTCGCCTGCCCGCCGGGCTCGAAGATCGGGACCGCCGCGATCGAGACGCCGCCGCTGCCGGCCGGAGCGCTCACCGGATCGGTCTACCTCGGTCAGCAGCTGAGCCGCGACCCGCAGTCGGGCAACCTCTACCGGATCTTCCTCAACGCGGTCTCGAGTCGCTACGGAGTCGATGTCCGTTTGATCGGCAACGTCAAAGCCGACCCGCTGACCGGCCAGCTGACCACCGTCTTCAAGGACAACCCCCAGGTGCCGTTCACCGCGGTCAAGCTCGACTTCGACGACGGCAAGGGCGTGCTGACCAGCCCGCCGACCTGCGGGCCGAACGCCGCCACCCACGCGATGACCGCCTGGTCCGGGACCCCCGACCAGGGCCCGCAGGAAAAAGGCTTCACTCTGAGCAAAGCGCCCGGCGGCGGGGCATGCGCGAAAACCATGGCGGCGCGCCCCTTCGCCCCTGGTTTCAGCGCCAAGCCGGAGACGACCAAGGCGAAGACGTTCACCTCCTTCACGGCGCAGATAACCCGGCCGCAGGGTCAGCAGGAGCTGAAGGGGGTCGACATCACCCTGCCGGAAGGTGCGACCGCGAAGCTGAAGGGCGTCCCCTACTGCTCGCCGAAAGAGATCGCCGCCGCCGCCGATCGCTCCGGGGTTGCCGAGCGTAAAAACGCCAGCTGCCCGGACAACAGCCGGATCGGCGGCGCCACCGTCCTCTCTGGCACCGGTGGCTCACCGTTGAAAATCGGCGGCGACGCTTATCTCGCCGGTCCATATAAAGGGGCGTCGCTCTCGCTCGCCGTCGTGACCCCGGCGGTGGCGGGGCCGTTCGACCTCGGCAACGTGGTGGTCCGGGTGCCGCTCTTCCTCCAGCCGGAAACCGCGCAGATCAACCCGCGGACGAACGCGATCCCGGACGTCTTCGGTGGCGCCAAGCTCGACCTGCGCTCGGTCTTCGTCAACGTCAACCGCAAAGACTTCGCTCTGACGGGCACCAACTGCCGCAAAGGCGCGACGGCGGGGACGATCGCCGGCGGCGGGGCGGACCCGACCAACCCGGCCGCCTTCTCGGCCTTCCCGGTCTCCGACCCGTTCCAGGCGACCGGCTGCCGCAAGCTGAAGTTCCGGCCGAAGCTCAACATCAGGCTGTTCGGCAAGACCCAGCGCGCCAAGCACCCGAAACTGCGCGCGGTGCTGAAGGCGCGCGGCAAAGACGCCAACATCCGCAAGGCCTCGGTTGCTCTGCCGCACGCGCTCTTCCTCGACCAGGCCAGCCTGGCGACGGTCTGCACCCGGGTCCAGTTCGCCGCCGAGAACTGCCCGAAACGCTCGATCTACGGCAAGGCTCGCGCCTTCTCGCCGCTGCTCGGCAAACCGCTCGAAGGGCCGGTCTACCTGCGCTCCTCGAACAACACGCTGCCGGACATGGTCGCCCACCTGCAGGGCCAGGTGACGATCGACCTTGCCGGCCGGATCGACAGCTTCCGCGGCGGCATCCGCACCACCTTCGGCCGCGTCCCGGATGTGCCGGTGAGCAAATTCGTGCTGACCCTGCCGGGTGGCAAGAAGGGGTTGCTGGTCAACTCCACCAACCTCTGCGCCAAGCCGGTCAAGGCGATCATCCGGATCAAAGGACAGAACGGGAAGAGGATCAAGCGCCAGCCGAAGCTTCGGACGCCCTGCAGTGTTAAGGGGAAGGGCAACCGGACCAAGCGCCGCTGAGAACCTGATCACCGAAATGTGTCGTGACACTGATCGGTGACGCGGTTACCCACGTAGTAACACGGCGAAGTACTTGAAAGACCTGCAAAGCCCTGTATGTTCTTTTGCGGGAGAGTTGTTTTCATGGGCGCTTCAGGGGGCGTCTCGTTAAGGGAAAAACGAGGAGGGAATTGATGGCTAAGCGCTCGCTTGCGCTGCTTCTCATCTGTCTCGGGGCACTGTCTGTGATGCCGGTAATGGCACAGGCCGACACCCAGGACATCATTCAACCGCAGAACGAAACCCGCGATCAGGGGTTCCAAGCTGGAACCTGTATCGCTGAAGGTGTGCCCGGCCCACCGCCGGCACCCTGCTCTCCGGAAACGCCGACGATCTTCTACAAAACGGCAGCCGGACATCCACCCATCGGGTTCACGCAGTACATCATCGAGCACGAACCCTTCACCCCGCTGCCTTCACCGCCGTTCCCAGCCGGGGCCCTCACCGCGGTAATCCCGGGTGAAGACATCAAAGAACACACGATCAGAACCCTCCGGGTCGATCTGCCACCAGGCCTGACGGTCAACCCCGAGGCGACCCCGCGGTGTTCGATCGAAGATTTCACCGCCGGTACCCCGGGTGCCTTGGTTCCGCTCTGTGACCCGAAATCAAAAGTCGGCAAAGAGAAAATCACCCTGGTGACGAACAAAAACGAAGTTGAAATCCAACCAGGGTTCAAAGCGCCAACTGGTTTCGTCATCCCGCCACAGCCGGAACTGACGGAAGTGGACGTCTACAACCTCGAGCCGGAAGAAGGCGAACCGGCAAAATTCGGGTTCATCGTCCGCAAAGCAATCCCGATTTATCTCGAAACCGAAGTCGCTTGGGAGAACGACTATCACGAGAGCTTCACGATCAAACTGCCGAACACGGCGGAAGCGACCGGGCTCTCGACCCTGATCAGCCGCCTGGTCAACTTCGGCCGCAGCGGGGACGGGACCTACATCACCAACCCGACCACCTGCTTCGACCCGAACCAGTCGGAGTTCTCGACGCTGTACTCAACCTGGTTCCGGGCCGAGTCTTACGCGGATCCAGTGGGGAACTTCCCGCAGGGTTACACCCCCGTTGAGGCGAAACTGCCGAAAGAAGGCGGCGAACGGGTCAAACAGGAAGGTTGCGAGACGATTCCGTTCGATCCGTCGGTCGAGGTGTCTCCGGGCACCAACGACGTCGACTCGCCGGCACCGGCAACGGTGACGACGAAACTGCCGTTTGATCCCGCCACCGAAGGCGGCGAAGGGCAGATGCAGTCGCACGTCCGCAAAGCCGAGGTCTCGCTGCCCGCCGGGATGGGGCTCAACCCGTCCGGCGCGCAGGGTCTCGTTGCCTGCACCGATGCCCAGTTCAAGAAGGGTGTTCGCACGTACGACAACGAATGCCCGGCGGAGTCCAAGATCGGCACCGTCGAAGTCGACTCGCCGCCGCTGGCGGAACTGCTGACCGGCGACGTCTACGTCGGTACGCAGAACAGCAACGATCCGGAATCGGGCGACCTGTTCCGAATCCTGATCGAAGCCAAGAACGAGAAAGAGGGCATCGCCGCTCGCCTCGTCGGGCGCGTCAAGGCCAACAAAACGACCGGCAACCTGACCGCGGAAATCTACGACGACCTGAAAGGGCAGTTCACCGATCAGCCCGCGGGTCTGCCACAGGTTCCGTTTGAGGAGATCCGGCTGCATATGGGGGCCGGGAAAGACATCCTCACCAGCCCGCCGGTCTGCTCGGCTTCGGCCACCAGCCAGTTCGAACCGTGGGCACGGCCCGGTGAGCTGAAATCCACCAGCTCCACCGTCACGGTCTCCAACGATCCGACCGGTGGGGCCTGTCCGAAAACGCTGGCCGAGCGGAAGTTCAGCCCGCTCTACAAAGCGAAAGTGGACAGCAGCAAAGGCGGCGCGTTCTCGCCGTTCCACGTCAACATCGGACGCCGCGACGGCGAGCAGGAGCTCAAAGTCATCGACGTCACCCTGCCGAAGGGCCTGACCGGCAAACTCGCCGGCATCCCGTACTGCCCGGAGGAGGCCATCGCGGCCGCCGCCGGCAAGAGCGGGGCGGCCGAGGCCGCGAGCCCGAGTTGCTCGACCGCGAGCCGACTCGGCGCTGTCACGACCAAGTCCGGCTCGGGCGCCAACCCGTTGCAGCTGACGGGTAGCGCTTACCTCGCCGGTCCATACAAGGGCGCTGCGCTCTCGCTGGTGACGATTACGCCGGCGAAAGCGGGCCCGTTCGACCTCGGCACCGTGGTCGTCCGGGTGGCGCTCAACGTCGATCCGGAAACCGCCCAGATTCATGCGGTCTCCGATCTCATCCCCGACGTCTTCGGAGGGGTGAAGCTGGACATCCGCGCGATCGATCTCGACATCGACCGTAGCCAGTTCATGCTCAACCCGACGAACTGCTCCGCGCAGGCGACGACGGGGGCGATCAACGGTGGCGGTGCTGACCCGACCAACCCGGCCGCGTTCAGCTCCTATCCCGTCAACGATCCGTTCCAGGCGACCGAATGCAACAAGCTCGCCTTCAAGCCGAAGCTGAACATCCAGCTCTTCGGCGGCACGAAGCGGAACAAGTACCCGCGTCTGAAGGCGACCCTGACCGCGCGTAACGGCGATGCCAACATGGCCCGCACCGCGGTGACGATGCCGCGCTCGTTGTTCCTCGAACAGGGGCACATCGGCACCGTCTGCACCCGGCCGCAGCTCGCCTCGCAGACCTGCCCGAAGGGCTCGGTCTACGGCAAGGCGTGGGCGAAATCGCCGTTGCTCGACAAGAAGTTGCAGGGGAAGGTGTACCTCGTCTCCTCCAACAACAAGTTGCCGGACCTGCTGGTTGACCTCCGTGGTCAGGTGGAGATCTACCTCCGCGGTGTGATCAGCAGTGGCAGCACCGGGGGCCTGAAGACGGTCTTCCGGACGGTGCCGGACGTGCCGGTGAGCAAGTTCGTCCTCAACATGAAGGGCGGCAAGAAGAGCCTCCTCGTCAACTCGGTCAACACCTGCGCCAAACCGCAGCGGGCGATCGTGAAGATGAAGGCTCAGAACGGCAAGAAGAAGAACAACAACAAGTTCAAGCTGAACATCGCTTCCTGCGGAAAGAAGAAGGGCAAGAAGTAGTAGGAGCAGTTCCAGCAAGCGAGTCGATCGCACCGGCGCGGATGGCCGAATAGCCTCCGCGTCGGTGCGCCCGACGCTTTCAGTCCTGATCGTCGCCTACGACAGCCGCGACGATCTCACCAAGACCCTTCCCGCCCTGCTCCCCGAGCTGGGCGACGGCGACGAGCTGATCGTCGTCGACAACAAGCCCGGCGACGGCAGTGCCGAACTGGTGCGAGAGCTGGCCCCGGCGGCGCGGATCGTCGCGACCGGAGGCAACAGCGGCTTCGCCGGCGGCTGCAACGCCGGAGCCGCCGAGGCGAGCGGTGACCTGCTGGTGATCCTCAACCCGGACGCGGCGCCGCAGCCCGGTTTCGGCGAGGCGATCCGCCGCCCCTGGGTGGAGGGGCGCGGCTGGGACGCCTGGCAGGCGCTGGTCACCGACGGCGAGGGCGCGCGCGTTAACTCCGCCGGCAACCCGATCCACTTCACCGGCATCGTCTGGGCCGGCGGCCACGGGCGCCCGGTCGCCGAGGCGCCGCCGGCCGGCCAGGTGCCAGCGGCCTCCGGCGCCTGCCTGGCGATCCCGCTGGCGAGCTGGCGGCGGGTCGGCGGCTTCCCGGCCGAGTTCTTCATGTACCACGAGGACGTCGACGTCTCGGTCCGGCTGCGGGCGGCGGGCGGCGCGGTCGGGATCGAGCCGGCGGCGGTCGTCGCCCACGACTACGAGTTCTCCGCCAACGCCGACAAGTGGCGCTGGCTCGAGCGCAACCGCCTCGCCTTCCTCGTCCGCACCTACCCCGGCGCCCTGCTCCTCCTGCTCGCCCCGGCCCTGCTCGCTACCGAGCTGGCCCTGCTGGCGGTCGCCGCGAGCGGGGGGTGGGGGCGCCAGAAGCTGCGCGCCAACCTCGAATTCCTCCGCTGGCTGCCGCGGCTGCTGCGCGAGCGGCGCGCGATCCAGGCCCAGCGCACGATCAGCGCCAGCGAGTTCGCCGCCCGGCTAACCCCCGACCTCGACTCCGAGCTGATCAGCCCCCTGGTCCGCTCCCGGCCGGCGCGGCTACTGCTGCGCGGCTACTGGCGCCTGGTGCGGTCATTGCTGCCGTAGCCGAGATTCACCACACCAGGGTGTGGTGAACGTCGGATGCGCTAAAGCGGCTGGGTGGTCGGGCGGATCAGGATCTCGTTGACGTCGACGCTGGGCGGCTGTTCCAGCGCGTACATCACCGCTCGGGCGATGTCGTCGTCCTTGAGGGCGTAATTGCCGGGGCTGTTGTCGAAGAACGGCGTGTCGACCATTCCCGGCTCGATCAGGGTGACGCGGATGCCGTGGTTCTCGTGCATCTGGCGCAGCTCCTGGCGCAGGCCCTCGCCGATCGCCGTTGCCGCCCACTTGGTCGCCGAGTAGAGCGAGCCGGGCAGGACCCGCCGGCCGGCGATCGAGCTGGTGACGAGGAAGTGGCCGTCGCCGCGCTCGAGCAGGTGGGGGAGGGTGGCGCGGATCGTCAGCGCCACGCCGTAGACGTTGGTCAGCACCATCGATCGCCAGTGCTCGGGCGACTCCTCGAGGTAGCCGCGGGTGGCGCCGAAGCCGGCGTTGGCGAAGACCCCGTCGATCCGGCCGAAGCGCTCCAGCGCCGCCGCCGCCATCGCCTCGACCTGGTTCCACTCGGTGACGTCGCAGCGGATCGCGATCGCCCGCTCCTCGCCGCCGAGCTCGGTGGCCAGCTGCTGCAGCTCCTCCTCGCGGCGGGCCGCCAGCGCCAGGCGGTACTTGCCAGCCGCCGCCCGGGCGGTCGCGGCACCGATGCCGCTGCTGGCGCCGGTGATCAGCAGAACGGGGTCGTCGGCCATGGCCGTGATTCTCCCAGGTCGCCGCCTTGCGATAATCCCGGTTGCCTGTGGACCCTCAGCGCAAGCGGAAGATCCGGCTGGTCGTAGCGCTCAGTGCTGCCGTGCTGCTCGCGGTGGCGCTCATCTACACCTCCTTCTCGGCCTCGACCGAGGCAAAGGAGCCATCGCAGCTGCTCTCCGCCACGCCGGGAACCAGCTACGAGATGAGTGGCCGCGTCGTCAAGGGCTCGGTCCAGCGCGATGGCACCGGCATCACCTTCGACGTGGTCGACCGCGACGGCAGCGGCAAGAGCCTGCCGGTCACCTACACCGGAACCGTTCCCGACCCCTTCCGCGGCGGCCGCGAGATCATCCTCACCGGGGCGATCGAGAACGGCGTCTTCGTCGGCGAGCCGGACACCCTGATCACGAAGTGCCCGTCGAAGTTCACGACCAAGTCTGATGGCTAGCCTCGGCAGCGCCCTTCTGGGCCTTGCCTTCCTCTCGGCCCTCGGCGCCGGCGCCCTCGCGCTCGCCGGCCGCAACGGCGACGAGCGCCGGCTGCTGCAGTCCCGCCGCACGGTCTACGGCTTCTGCGGGCTGCTCACCGCCTGCGTGGTGATCATCGAGATCGCCTTCGCCTCGAACGACTTCTCGTTCAACATCGTCCAGCAGCACTCCTCGATCGAGACGCCGCCCTTCTACAAGATGGCGGCGATGTGGTCGAGCCAGGAGGGCTCGCTGCTGCTCTGGGCCTGGGTGCTCTCGATCGCCGCCGCCGCGGCGCTCTACGCGACCCGCAACAAACTGCGCGACCTGGTCCCCTGGGCGACAGCGGTGATGATGGGCGTCGCCGCCTTCTTCACCGGGCTGATGCTGTTCGCGCCCGACGTCGACCCCTTCGCGACGCTCGACCCGGCGCCGGTCGACGGGATCGGGCTCAACCCGCTGCTCCAGCACCCGAGCATGATGATCCACCCGCCGATGCTCTACTCGGGCTACGTCGCCTTCACGGTGCCGTTCGCCTTCGCGATCGGGGCGCTGGTCACCCGCCGCCTCGACGCCGAGTGGATCCGCGCCACCCGCCGCTTCGCCCTGATCGCCTGGGCCTTCCTCGGCTTCGGCCTCCTGCTCGGCGCCCGCTGGTCCTACACCGAGCTCGGCTGGGGCGGCTACTGGGCCTGGGACCCGGTCGAGAACGCGGCCCTGATGCCGTGGCTGCTCGGCACCGCCTTCCTGCACTCGATCATGGTCCAGGAGAAGCGGGGGATGCTGAAAGTCTGGAACGCGAGCCTGATCGTCGGCACCTTCTCGATGGCGCTGCTCGGCACCTTCCTGGTCCGCTCC
>DASTSW010000002.1:0-78555 GCA_035760445.1 Solirubrobacterales bacterium
GCCTGTGGCGCTCTCGACCAGCACCCAGGTCAAGAAAAACTCGGTGACGATCATCGTCACCTCGAGCACCGCAGCGCCGGTCACCGTCAAAGGCGTGGCCAAGCTGGGCAAAGGCAAGAAAGCCAAAATGAACGGCGGGACTCAGAACCTACTCCCGGGCACGATCAACAAGTACCGGCTGTTTTTCACCAAAGGCCTGAAGAACAAGCTGAAGGAATTGAGTCCGCAGAAGAAGCTCACGCTGAAGGTGACCGTCTCGGGCGCGAGCGCCTCGGGTGCGGTGACGACGAAAACGCTGAAACTAAAGCTGAAGGGGCAGGCGAAAGACTGACGCCTGAGGCAGTAATTGTGGGGGGCGCTCTTGCGCCCCCCACGCCCTCGCTAGAGGGCACCCCCCTTGAAGTTCACCAGCCGCCCGGCAGTTCCCATGCCACTAAGACCGACCCAGCCGTTGCTGTAAGCCGAGTCGGCCGCACTGAGGACTTGTTTGAACCCTGCGCCTTGGTCGATCCATGCCGACACTGACCCGCCAGTATCCGCGAGTGCGACCTTGGCGCCCAGGGCGAGCGAGTAGTTCGATGCCGATGCAAGAGTGGTGCGGATACTGGTCGGTGGAAAGGTGCTCGTGACGGATAACTTGTATAAGGTCAAGTCGTACTGGCCCGATCCTTTTTGAGTTATCCTCAACTCGTAGCCTTTAGGGTTGGATGCGAAACCCGTCGCATCTATTAGCCAAAGGCTGAGGTATTGGCCCGTCAGCGCCGGTCCAGCCGCAATCGTTCCCGCAGCCGCTGCACCTGAAGGTGAGTCTTTATAGGACTGTGACCCTCCCGGCACGTAGTAAGCGCCGTCTACTGCCGGAGTCGCGTTATAGGGACCCCATCCGCTAACCGTATCCTGGCCTTTGCTCGCAGCCCAAAGTGGTTTGTACCAGTCAGACGAGGGCATGAACGGGCCGGACCCGCTCCCCGTCGATCCATCAAATACCTCGATCAATGGCAGGCTACTCAGGGAGCTCTCCATGGTTTTCGCCGTTTTGAAGGTGAGATCGCTGCCTTTGGTGATCCCACCACTCGCGTTTTCTGCAACCACGCGGACGTGATAGGTCGTGTTTCCCGTCAAACCGCTGATTGACTCACTTACTTTGACGGCGCTGACCCCGCTTCCAACGGCTTTCGGAGATACTGGCATCGTCGATCCGTAGGTAGTCGTCGTGCCGTACTCGAAGTAGTAGCTCGTTGCGGTGCCCCGTGGGTTGACCGACCCATTCAAGACCGCTTCGGTTCCTTTGACTCCCGTTGCGCTTTCAGTGATTGCGCCCGGAGGCGTTATCCAGGAATAGGTGGCCGGACTCGCATCGACTGCCTCGGCATTGGTGGCTCTGACGTTGAACGTATGCAAGCCGCCACCGGTGGAGGCATAGGTCTTGGGACTGGTGCAGGCCGTCCACGAGCCTCCGTCGAGCTGGCAACTGAAGACCGAAGTCGAATCGTTGGACGAGAAGTTGAAGGTGGCACTTTCGCCAGAGACGCTCTGGCTGGTTATCGAGGAGTTCGGCTCAGGGGTTCCGTCATAGGCTTCAACGGCTTCGACGAACGTCGTCCACGCTGGCAGGTGTTCAAACGTTTTGTTCGTAATGCCGTACCAGTTGCTCTTCGTTTTGTTTGGTTCACTTGCCGGAGTGGTCTGGCGAAGGTTATAGAGATAGACGGCGTGCACGAATCCATATTCGTCGGTGCCGAGGGCGTCGAGTAGCGGTTTCAGCATCGCCGCCTTCTGGGTCTCTCGTGCTGCCTGCGGTGAGCCGGGGACGCAATGTTCCGGATCGCTACACGAGGAATAGCCAACCTCAGTGATCCAGACGGGCCTATTGACGCCTCGAGCTTTCCATTCTTCGTAGTTGATCTTCGCGTTCAAGAAGGATTCATCCGTAATGCTGGTCGGCGCATAGCTGATCCCATGGCTCCCTGGATACGGGTGGACCGCGATGCCGTCGATGTAGTTCCCGATTGACGGTTCTACGACGTAGATTCCTGCGAGCCACTCGCCACCCGAGCCGCCCATGGCGGACTCGATCAGGTAGCGGGTAGCCGGGTTCGCTGCGCGCCCTGCAATCACAGCATCCTTGTACATAAGGGCGTAGTAACCCGGCGAAAATTTGTCTTTTTCGGTTTTCCAATAGGGCTCATTCCATATCTCGATATAACGCGAGGCCAGGGATTTATCCAGTCCGGGATGGGCATCCCAAAAGTCTCCTCCAGGGCCATATCGCGCCGCTACCCGCCCGACGAACTCCGCGTACTCATCCGTATCCCCTGGGGCGTATTCGTCGCAGTCCGTCGTCCCGAGCCAAACCGCCCAGCATGGAGGGCTGTTCGGAATAGGAAGGATGTTCAGGTCACGTTCGGCCGCTTCTTCGTACATCTGGTCGGTTCTAGCCCAGTCCCATTCGTCGTCGGACGGCTCGATTTTCTCCCACTCGAGGTCCTCCCGGATGCGCGTCACGCCCGTGGCTGCGGCCTCGTCTTGGATATCGCCGAACGTTTCTTTTTCGAGATTCGCGGACCTACTGTTCGCACTGATCCCGTAGTAGAGCGGGCGGGCTTGAGAAAGTGCCGGCAGGGCCGACAGCAGGCCGCTGATTAGAAGCAGGGCGAGCACAAAACGACGCTGCATTTAAAGCCTCCCGGATAGGTCGCTCGGCCGATGAGCGACTGTCGGCCGATCTTAGACCGGATCAGGAATCTGAAGCAACGACCGGCGGCCTATTGACGAGCGGTCCGCCTTCGGACTCCGCAAGCGGTCGCAACCCCAGCGCGACAGCCCCCGAAGCAAGCGCCGCGACGACCGCAAAGAGGTAGGCGGCGTTCGAGACATCGAGGGCCTTGGCGAGGGAGCCTGGGTCGCCGACGATGGCGACGAGAATTGCGGTGCCTAGGACGGCGCCTATCTGGCGGAAGGCGGCGTTGACGGCGCTGGCGGTGGCGAAGCGGTCGTCGGCTATGTCGCGGACCGCGGCCGAGCCGAGAGTCGGGAAGGCGAGGCCGATGCCGATCCCGGTCAGGGTGGCGCCAGGCAACCAGAGGCCGATGTAGTCGGGCTCGGCTCCGGCGGAGCGCAGGACGTAGGCCCCGACCGCGAAGACGAGCGTTCCCGGCACGATCACGGCGCGGTGGCCGAAGCGGTCGGCGAGGCGGCCGGCGGGACCGGAGACGACGGTCGTCATCGCCGGCCCCGGCAGGGCGGCGAGCCCGGCGCTGAGGATGCTGTAGCCCCAGACGGTGGTGAGGAAGAGGACGTTGCCCAAGATCAGGGAGAAGAAGGCGGCGGCGAAGAGCAGGGTGCCGAGGTTGCCGAGCGAGAAGGAGCGGTGGGCGAACAGCGCCGGCTCGACGATCGGCCGCGGGTGCCGCAGGCTGCGGGCGACGACGCCTCCGAGCAGAAGCGCGGCGGCGGCGAAGGCGGCAAGCGTCCCCGCCCCGGTCCAGCCCCAGTCGTTGCCCTCGACGATCCCCAGCGTCACCGCCGCCAGGCCGAGCGCCAGCATCAGGGCGCCGGGCAGATCCGGGAGGCGGCTGTCGGCGAGAGACTGTTGGGGCAGCAGTCGCCGGCCGGCGAGCAGGACCGCGGCGCCGAGCGGCAGGTTGACGAGGAAGACGAGGCGCCAGCTGTCGAGTTCGACCAGAGCCGCGCCAAGCGTCGGGCCGATCGCGGCGGCGGCCGCGGCGGCCGCGCCCCAAAGGCCGACGCCGGTGGCGCGCTTCTCGGCCGGGAAGCTGTCGAGGACGATCGCCAGCGAGGTCGGCGCGATCGCCGCGGCGCCGATTCCCTGCAGGACCCGGAAGGCGATCAGCGTCTCGAGCGAGGGTGCGACCGCGCAGAGCAGGCTGGCGGCGGTGAAGCCGGTGAGGCCAGCGAGGAAGACGCGCTTGTGGCCGAAGCGATCGGCCAGGCCGCCCATCGGCACAAGCAGCGCGGCAATGACGACGAAGTAGCCGTCGAGGACCCAGGAGAGGAGGCCCCGGCTCGCCTCGGGGAAGGAGGCCGAGATGTCCGGGAAGGCGATGTTGGCGATCGTCGTGTCGAGAAAGACGAGGAAGGCGCCGGTGCAGGCGATCAGGACACTCGCTCTATGCCCGCGGTCATACATCGTGGCGGCGACTATACTATGTCCGTGGGCATAACGCGAATTGCCGATGCCGAAGCGGTCGAACCGACCCGTCGCGACGGCCGCGACCGACTCCTCAATGGCGCCCGCAGGCTGCTCGCCGAGAAGGGCTACGCGGGGATGGAGCTGCGCGACGTCGCCGAGCGCGGCAAGGCCCCCCGCGGCTCGATCTACCACCACTTCCCCGGCGGCAAGCGCCAGCTCGCGATCGAGGCGGCCGAACTGGAGGGGCGCGAGATCCGCGCCGTGATCGAGAGCTCTCTAGAGGAGCTCGGCCTGGCCGAGACGCTCAGCACCTTCGGCGAGATGTTCCGCCGCCGGGTCAAAGACAAGCCCGAGCACCTCGGTTGCCCGGTCGCCGCCGCGGCCCTGGCCCGGCCCGAGGACCCGGCGCTCGCCGCCGCCGCCACCCGCGCCTTCGAAAGCTGGGAAGCGCCGATCGCCGCCGCCCTGCGCGAGGAAGGCGTCGGCTCCGACGAGGCCGCGAGCTTCGCCGGCCTCGTTGTCTCCACCATCGAGGGCGCGCTGATCCGCGCCCGTGCCGCGGGCGACCAGGCGCCGCTGGACTCGGCCGTTGCCGGCCTTCACCAGGCGCTCGAGGCGCTGCTCGCGGCATAGATCTGAAGCGCAGCCGACTTTGACCACATCTGGCTGGGGTGAATGTCGGCTGCGCCGTTCGGTTTAGACAAGACCTCTCGCGGGCAGTTTTCTGATGCGCCCCTCCCTCGCGGGACGGGACGCGGGAAATGGAGAGAAGACCGTGAAAACCGGGGGGACGACGCGCGTCCTCATCTGCCTCGCCGGCGTGGCGCTGGCTGCGGTTGGGCTGGTTGCCTGCGGCGGCGGCTCCGATGAGTCGGGCTCGCGCGACCTCACCTTCTTCGTCGCAATCCAGCCGGGCGGGACGATCGAGGAAGTCTCGAAACGGTGCTCGGAAGAATCGGACGGCAAGTACACGATCACGCCAGAATTCCTGCCCACCGACGCCAGCCAGCAGCGCGAACAGCTGGTCCGGCGGCTCGGGGCCGAGGACTCCTCGATCGACATCGTCGGCATGGACGTGATCTGGACCGGCGAGTTCGCCAACGCCGGCTGGGTCGAAGAGTGGACCGGGCCGTTGAAAGACCAGGTGACCCAGAACGTCTTCGCCAACGTGATCGAAACCGCGTCGTTCGAAGACAAGCTCTACGCGGCGCCGTTCAACACCAACACCCAGCTGCTCTGGTACCGCAAAGACCTGGTCAAGAAGCCGCCGGCGACCTGGGACCAGATGATCGAAGAGGCGGAAGGGCTGAAGGAAGCCGGCACGATCCAGGTGCAGGCGAACCGCTACGAGGGCTACATGGTCCTCGTCAACGCGCTGATCGAGAGCGCCGGGACCGAAATCCTCTCCGGCCCCGAGGAAGTCGACCTCGAACAGAAGCCGACCGAAAAGGCGCTGGAAGTGATCGGCAAGCTGGCCAGCGGCAGCGCCGCTCCGCCGAGCCTCTCGACCTCCGACGAGGACAGCGCCCGGCTCGGCTTCGAGGCCGGCGAATCGGCCTTCATGACCAATTACACCTTCGCCTACGCCAGCGCCCAGGCCGAAGCGCCGGAGATCGGCAAGGAGATGGGCTTCGCCCGCTTCCCGCGGGTCGACGCCAACACCCCGAGCAAACCGCCGCTCGGCGGCTTCAACCTCGCGGTCAGCGCCTTCTCCGAAAACAAGGACGTCGCCTTCGAAGCGGCCGCCTGCCTGGCGAACGACAAAAGCCAGAAAACCGCGGTCGAACTCGACGGCCTCCCCCCCTCGCGCGCGGACCTCTATAGCGACAAAGCCGTGACCAAAGCGTATCCCGGCTTCGCTCAGTTGGTGAAGGAATCGATCGAGTCCTCCGGGCCGCGGCCGACGACCCCCGCCTACCAGGACGTCAGCCTGGCGGTCCAGCGGGCCCTGCACCCGCCGGACAAGATCGACCCCGAAGACACGGAATCGATCTATGAGGAACTGAAGGAGAACGTCGAAGACGCGGTCAAGCGGGAAGGGCTGCTCTGATGGAGGCGCACGCGACCAAGACCTCCTCGCGGACCCGCTCGGAACGCAAACTCGGCTGGATGCTCTGCGCGCCGGCGGTGCTGGCGATGCTGCTGGTCACCGCCTATCCGATCGCCTACGCGATCTTCCTCTCGCTGCAGAACGTCGACCTCCGCTTCCCCGACGAGAACAGCTTCGCCGGCCTCTCCAACTACGTCACGGTGCTGACCTCCGACCTCTGGTGGACGGACGTCTTCAACACCGTCTTCCTGATGATCGTCACCGTCTCGATCGAGCTGGTGCTGGGGATGGCGATCGCGCTGGTCATGCACCGGGCGATCTTCGGCCGCGGCATCGTCCGCACCTCGGTCCTGATCCCCTACGGGATCATCACCGTGGTCGCCGCCTTCGCCTGGCAGTTCGCCTTCGCGCCGGAAACCGGGTTCGTCAACAACCTGCCGCTGCTCAGCGGCGAAACCGACTGGTTCGGCGAGCGCTTCACCTCCTTCGTGGTGATCATCCTCGCCGAGGTCTGGAAGACGACCCCGTTCATGGCGCTGCTGCTGCTCGCCGGGCTGGTGACGATCGACGGTCAGCTCTACGAGGCGGCGCGGGTCGACGGCGCCAGCGCCTGGCAGCGCTTCACGCGGATAACCCTGCCGCTGATGAAGCCGGCGATCCTCGTCGCGCTGCTGTTCCGCACCCTCGACGCCTTCCGCGTCTTCGACTCGATCTTCATCATGACCCGCGGCGCGCTGGACACCGAATCGGTCTCGATCCTCGGCTACAACCAGCTGATCAGCCGCCTCAACCTCGGCCTCGGCTCGGCCGTCTCGGTGCTGATCTTCGTCTGCGTCTTCCTCATCGCGCTGCTGTTCGTCAAAGGCCTGGGGACCAAGCTCGAGGAAGGGCGACCGGGAGGCTGAGATGGAACACCAAGGCCGCGACTACGCCCTCTGGAGCATCGCCATCGTGCTGGTGGTGCTGTTCGCGCTGATCCCGGTGCTGTGGCTGATCTCGATCTCGCTGAAGCCGCCGGACGAGCTGACCGACCAGCGCTTCATCCCCCAGAGCGTCTCCTTCGACAACTACAAGAGCCTGTTCGAAGGCGGGATCGACGGCAGCCCCTTCATCAAACCGCTGATCAACTCGATCGGGATCGCCCTGATCACCACCGCGATCTCGATCGTCCTCGCCAGCTTCTGCGCCTACGCGATCGCCCGGCTCGAGTTCCCGGGCAAGCGCCTGATCCTCGCCGGGGCGCTGGCGATCGCGATGTTCCCGCCGATCTCCACCGTCGGACCGCTGTTCGACATGTGGCGGACGCTGGGGCTCTACGACACCTGGCTCGGGCTGATCATCCCCTACCTGACCTTCTCGCTGCCGCTGGCGATCTACGTCCTCGTCGCCTTCTTCCGCGAGATTCCCTGGGAGCTGGAGCAGGCGGCGCAGGTCGACGGCGCGACGCCGTTCCAGGCCTTCACCAAGGTGATCGTGCCGCTGGCCGCGCCCGGGGTCTTCACCGCCGCGATCCTGGTCTTCATCTTCTGCTGGAACGACTTCCTCTTCGCGATCTCCCTGACCAGCTCGGACGCCTCGCGGACCGTTCCCGCCGCCCTCGCCTTCTTCACCGGCGAATCGTCGTTCACCGCGCCGACCGGCAGCATCGCCGCCGCCGCGGTGGTGGTGACGGTGCCGATCATCGTCTTCGTACTCATCTTCCAGCGCCGAATCGTCGCCGGGCTCACCGCCGGCGCCGTCAAGGGATAAGGAGCCACACCGATGTCAGAGATAGTCCTCGACGGAGTCACCAAGACCTTTGCCGACGGTTTCGAAGCCGTCAAAGACATGGACCTCGACATCAAAGATGGAGAGTTCATGATCCTCGTCGGCCCCTCGGGCTGCGGCAAGTCGACCGCGCTGCGGATGATCGCCGGGCTCGAGGACATCTCCAGCGGCGAGGTGAAGATCGGCGGCGAGACCGTCAACGACCGCTCGCCGAAGGACCGCGACATCGCGATGGTCTTCCAGAACTACGCCCTGTACCCGCACATGACCGTGCGCGAGAACATGGGCTTCGCGCTGAAGCTGGCGGGGGTCGACAAGTCCGAGATCGACGAGAAGGTGGAGGCGGCGGCGAAGACGCTGGACCTCGAGCAGCACCTCGACCGGCGGCCGGCCAACCTCTCCGGCGGTCAGCGCCAGCGGGTGGCTATGGGGCGGGCGATCGTCCGCGACCCGAAAGCCTTCCTGATGGACGAGCCGCTCTCCAACCTCGACGCGAAGCTGCGGGTGCAGATGCGAACCGAGGTGGCGAAACTGCAGTCAAAATTGGAGACGACGACCGTCTACGTCACCCATGACCAGACCGAGGCGATGACCCTCGGGGATCGGGTGGCGGTGATGCGGGCCGGCGTGCTGCAGCAGGTTGGGACCCCCGCCGACCTCTACGACAACCCGAAGAACCTCTTCGTCGCCGGCTTCATCGGCTCGCCCGCGATGAACTTCATGCCGGCGGAGATCAACGGTGGAAAATTGCGGCTGCCGATCGGCGAGGTCGATCTAGGCGACCTCGGGGTCGAGCAGCGCGACGGTCAGGTGATCGCCGGCCTGCGGCCGGAGAACTTCGAGGACACCGAGGTGATCGGCGACCTGCGGGAGGAGCGCGGGGTCACCTTCGAGGCCGAGATCGACCTCGTGGAGTCGCTCGGCTCAGACCTCTTCGCCTACTTCCACATCGAGTCCGAAGGCGTCCAGTCCGACCAGCTCGCCGACATCGTCGAAGAGAGCCTGGAGGAAACCGGCGCCGGCGAAATCCGCGAGGGCCACGAGCAGATCGTCGCCCGCCTCGACCCGACCAGCAAAGTCAAACGCCGCGAGAAGGCCGAGCTCTGGGCCGACACCGCCAAGCTGCACCTCTTCGACCCGGAGAGCGGCGAGAGCTTGCGACGCCGCTCAAGCGGACCGGGCGACCAAAGCTGACATCAGCGCGGCGGCCTGGTCGTCCTCAAGCCCTTGGGCCTCGGTGAGGTCCTGCCAGGTGCGGAAGGCGAGGGCGTGGCCGATCGCGGCGCGGGTGCGCTTGGCGGCGTTGCCGCGTAGGCCCCGGCCGCGGGCGAGGATTTCGGCGGCGGTCGCGAGGAACTGGTGGAACGGGCCGAAGAGCTCCGCGACGACGGGGACCGATTGTTCGTCGCGGAGGAGCTTGTCGATCATCTCGCCCGCCCGCCGGTAGTAGGCGTAGAGCTCGTCCAGGGCCAGGCCCAGGCGCTCGTCCGGGTCCTCGATCTCCGCCCAGCGGCTGATGTCCGGGGGCGGGTTCTGCTCCCCCCAGTGGGCCGAGCAGGCGCCGAACAGAGCCCGCTCGTCGGGGAAGTGCCGGTAGAGGGTCGAGCGGCGGACGCCGGCGCGCTCGGCGACGGCGCTCATCGAGGTGTTCGCCGGGCCGAGGGAGCCGTGCAGCTCGACGGCGCTTTCGGTGATCCGCCGGCGGGTCTGGGCCTCGGCTTCAGCTCGGGCCTTCTTCTCGTACTTGCGCTTTCGATCGGACATAGGTGTACGACCAATATTGACAGATCCGTCAACAGTCGCTACGATTTTCGCGAAACAGCAGTGTCCAACGAATTTGAGAAGGAGATTTGAGATGGCAACGGTTATCGGTCCCAGCGACGGCAAGGCGGGCTTCCTCGGCAGCATCGGGGTGCGGTTCATGATCAACGGCGAGGACGCGGGCGGCGACTTCTCGCTGGTCGAACATCCGCTCTCGCCCCGGGCGCTGGCGGCGCCGCTGCACCGTCACACCCGTGAGGACGAGTACAGCTTCGTGCTCGAGGGCAGGATGGGCGGGCTGCTCGGCGACGAGGTGGTCGAGGCCGGCCCCGGCGACCTGGTCTTCAAGCCGCGCAACGAGTGGCACACCTTCTGGAACGCCGGCGACGAGCCCTGCCGGATCCTCGAGATCATCGCCCCGGCCGGCTTCGAGCACTTCTTCGAGGAGCTGGTCGACATCGGCGGCGCGTTGAAGGCCGACCCCGAGGAGCTGGCCGAGCTCGCCGCCCGCTACGGCCACGAGCTGAAACCGGAGACCGTGCCCGAGCTGCTGGAGCGCTTCGACCTGGTCATCGGCGAGCCGGTGGGGACGGTGCTGACCGCTTCCTGATGTGGGGACTCGACTTTGTCCATATCCTCCTCTTGCGCAAACACTTCGACTGGGGAGAGGTCCGGATGAAGACTCGACTGATGATTGGATTGGCCACGGTCGCCTCGGTGCTGGCGGCCGTGGCACCGGCTTCGGCCGCGGCCGCAACGGAAATCGGCAGCAACTGCGCCGCGACCAACGTCGAGAACGAACTCGCCTTCTTCGACCTCGCCCACGCTCCCGCCGAGCCCCTGTCGGCGACGGCACCCAGCAGCGGTGTGATCACGCGGGGCAAGGTGACGGTCGGGTTCGCGCTCGATCCCGGTTTGATCACGGTCAGGCCTCAGGTCTACCGGGCCGCGGGCGGCAACCAGTACACCCTCGTCGGCGAGGGCGGCGAGTTCTCGGTCGCCACCGGGACGAGCGCGTTTGCCACCAGGATTCCGGTTCAGGCCGGCGATCACGTCGGCATTGCCGGCCGCTACGAAGGCGAGGCGATCGGCCTTTTCTGCCAGACCTTCGCCGTCGGCGACGTGATGGCCTACACCGACGAATCGCCCGCGATCGGCGGCAACGCCACTTTCGATCAAGCAACCGGATATCGGGCCCCGATATCCGCGGTGATCGAGCCCGACGCCGACAACGACGGCTTCGGCGATGAGACCCAGGACGCCTGCCCGCAGAGCGCCGCCTTCCAGACGCCCTGCCCGCCGGTCGTTCTCTCGACCAGCACCCAGGTGAAGAAAAACTCGGTGACTGTCATCGTCACCAGCAGCACCGCGGCGCCGGTCACCGTCAAAGGCGTCGCCAAGCTGGGCAAAGGCAAGAAAGCCAAAATGAACGGCGGGACGCAGAATCTGCTTCCCGGCACGCTCAACAAGTACCGCTTGTTCTTCACCAAAGGCCTGAAGAACAAGCTGAAGGAACTGAGCCCGCAGAAGAAGGTGACCCTGAAGGTGACGGTCTCGGGCACCAGCGTCTCCGGCGCGGTGACGAAGAAAACGCTGAAAGTGAAACTCAAGGGGCAGGCCTAAACACATCCTGACGGCGCCGGTCCGCCGCCGTCAGGCGCTGCTACCCTGCGCAGGTAGGCAGTCTGTCTGCCTGCGCGTCCGTCTTTGTATTGCCAACGAGCAGCGAGGAACACGCGCTTTGACTCCCGATCAGGGGTTTGGTCTCGACCTCGAGGGGCCGCGAGAGGAATGCGGCGTCTTCGGCGTATACGCGCCCGGACACGATGTCTCGCGGCTGGCTTACTTCGGCCTCTACGCGCTGCAGCACCGCGGCCAGGAGTCGGCCGGGATCGCCACCTGCCAGGGCGGGATGCTCACCACGATGCGGGAGTCCGGCCTCGTCTCCCAGGTCTTCGACGAGGAGAAGCTGCGGGCGCTGGAGGGCGACATGGCGATCGGCCACGTGCGCTACTCGACCACCGGCGGCGGGTCTTGGGAGAACGCGCAGCCGATCTGGCGTGACGACGGCCGCGAGGTCGCCCTCGCCCACAACGGCAACCTGACCAACGCGGTCGAGCTCTGGGGCGAGCTGAAGGAGAACGGGCTGAAGTTCCGCGGCACCTCCGACTCGGAGATCATGGCCGCGCTGCTCTCCTCCCATGACGGCAAGATGATCGAGGACGCCGTCGCCGACGTGATGCCGCGACTGCGGGGCGCCTACTCGACGGTGGTGATGACCAAGCGGGCGATCGTCGCCTTCCGCGACCCGCACGGGATCCGCCCGCTCAGCCTCGGCCGCCTCGGCGACCGCTTCGTCGTGGCTTCGGAGAGCTGCGCCTTCGACATCATCGGCGCCGAGCTGATGCGCGAAGTGCACCCCGGCGAGATGGTCTCGCTGACCGAGCGCGGGCTGGAGACGCGCCAGGTGGTGAAGGCCGAGCGCCGCGCCAGCTGCGTCTTCGAGCACATCTACTTCTCCCGTCCCGACAGCCGCCTGCGGGGCACCGTCCTGCAGCAGGCGCGCGGGCGGATGGGCGAGATCCTCTGGCGCGAGGCGCCGGTCGAGGCCGACCTGGTGATCGCCGTGCCGGACTCCGGCAACCCCGCCGCCGCCGGCTTCGCCCGCGCCTCGGGAATCCCCCGCGACGACGGCCTGATCAAGAACCGCTACGTGGCGCGGACCTTCATCCAGCCCGGCCAGGAGCTGCGCAAACACGGGCTGCGGCTGAAGTTCAACCCGCTGCCGGAGATCGTCGCCGGCCAGCGCCTGGTCGTCGTCGACGACTCGATCGTGCGCGGCAACACCACCCGGCAGATCGTCGGCATGCTGCGCGACGCCGGGGCCAGCGAGGTGCACCTGCGGATCTCGGCGCCGCCGATCCGCAACCCCTGCCATTACGGGGTCGACATGTCGACGCGCGAGGAGATGATCGCCCACAACCGCTCGGTCGACGAGATCGCCGACGAGCTCGAGGCCGACAGCCTCGCCTACCTCCCGATCGCCGGCGTCTACGAGGCGATCGGTGGCGACCCGAGCGAACACTGCGACGCCTGCTTCACCGGCAACTATCCACTTGGCGATCCCGACGAGGCGGACAGCAAATACGCCTTGGAGACGATCGCCGCGGCCCCATAGGAGGGTACGAAGTGCTGAGAGACCGTCTGAAGTCGGCGATGATCGCCGCGAGCGTGGTTGTTCTGATCGGCCTTTTGGTCGCCCCGGCAGGCTCGGCCAAGTTCCGCGGCGCGCCCAACTCCAAGCTGCAGAAGGAACTGACGGCGATCGTCGAGTCGCCCGCCGGCCCGCCCGGGATCGCCATGCTGGTCGATCGCGGCAAGCACACGGAGTTCTTCTCAGCCGGCGTCGCCGACGTCAGCAACCGCCGGCCTCCGACCCCGTTCGAATCGTTCCGCATCGCCAGCGTCGCCAAGGGGTTCAACGCCTACCTGGCGGCGAAACTGATCGGCAACGGTGCTCTCTCGCTGGACACCACCCTGCGGGAAAAGATCCCCGGCGTGCTGCCGGCGGCCGAAGGGGTGAAACTGCGCGAGCTGCTGCAGCACACCAGCGGTCTCGCCGACTACATCCGGGCCCCCGCCTTCGTCGAACAGCTCGTCGCCGACCCGGCCCGCTACTTCTCCCCGCTGCAGCTGACCGAGTTCGTCCGCGACCAGCCGCTCGAGTTCGCGCCAGGGTCCAGGTACCACTACTCCGACACCGACAACATCGCCGCCGGCCTGATCGAGGAAGAAGCGAGCGGTCTCTCCTACGAACAGCTGCTGCAGCGGCGGGTCTTCGGGCCGCTGAAGATGCGGGGCAGCAGCCTGCCGAACACGGTGAAGATGCCGCACCCGTACCTGCACGGGTATGACGTCGCGCCGGGCGAAAAGCCCGAGGACGTGAGCGAACTGATCAACCCGGCCGGCGCCTGGGCCTCGGGCGGGATCGTCTCGACGCCGCTCGACATGGCCCGCTTCGTGCGGCGCTACGTGCCGACGGTACTCGCCACCTCCACGGTCGAAGGACCCTTCCGTCGCGGGTCCTCGTCGCCCCCCGGACCGGGCAAGAACATGGCCGGGCTGGGGCTCTTCCGGTACGAGACCGGCTGCGGCAACGTCTACGGCCACACCGGCTCCTTCCCGGGCTACCGGATCTTCGTCGCCTCCACCTCGGACGGCAAGCGTTCGGTGGTCTTCGTCGCCAACTCCCAGATCGTCCCCGGCCAGGGCTCGCAGCTGATCTCGAAGAAGATCACCAAGGCGCAGGCGCGGGCGGTCTGCCGGGCGCTGAGCTGACCGCGGTCTAGAACGGACTGGGCGCGGCGCTGAGAGTCGCCGCGCCCAGGTTCGTTGCCTCAGATCACATCGAGACCCAGAGCGGTTCCGGGCTTGTGACTGTGTAGGCGCCGTTCCAGGTGCCGTTGCCTTCGGGGCAACCGAGGTTGCCGGCTGTCTTCACCAGGGTGCCGAACCAATCGATTGTCGCCATCGCGCCGCCTGTCAGGACTCCGGTGTGGCCGGCGTCGAAGATGCATTCGTCGCCGCTGAATGTCCACAGGATCCGGATTTGGGTTCCTGTCAGCGTCAGTGTGCCGTTGTGGGTCCAGACCGGCAGGTCGATGATCTCGATGTCGAGTGTGCCTTTGACGATCGCTTCGACATCGACCGGTTCTCCAGCGTCGAAGCATTCATTGAAGTTGAGCGCGGTGACGGCCGCGCCCAACGGCAGGTTTGTCGCCTGCTCAGTGAAGGCCTCGATTGTCGATTTGCCGCATTCGACGACGCCGTTCGGGGTCGGGATCATGAGTTTCCCGGCCTCGAGATTGGCGTGGATCCGCGTGTTCTGCGGATAGAGGTGGTTGCCTTCGCAGATCGGCAAGCCACCCATTGTTGTCGGTTGTTTGCAGAGCGCCGTCGGTGTCGCCGCAGCGCTGCCGGCACCGACCGTCGCCATCAGGGCCGCCCCCACCACGAACAGCAGCCCGAACGTCTTCAACTTCCTCATTTTCATCTCTCCCGCTTGGCCGGGCGCTTCCCGCGCCGCGGCCGTCGATAGATAACGGATAGTTCCGAATAGCACCTCCGGTACTTTTAGTCAAGAAAGCTCCAGCAATAGGCCCTTCGCGACGCCTGGACTCGTCGTTTGGGCCGTTGCGCCAAGATGCGCGCGTGAGCTCGTTCCGGATCGTCGTCCTCGCCTCGGGCAGCGGCACCAATCTGCAGGCGATCCTCGACCAGCTGCACGGCAAGGGGCTGGTCGAGGTGGTGGCGGTGGGCTCCGACAAGCCCGGCGCGGGGGCGCTGGAGCGCGCCGCGCAGGCCGGCGTCGACACCGCCGTCTTCCCCGCCGACGCCTATGCCGACCGCATGGGCCGCGACGCGGCGATGGGCGACTGGCTCGAATCCCACCGCCCGGCGCTCGTCGTCCTCGCCGGCTACATGCAGCTGCTGACCGAACCGTTCGTCGCCCGCTTCGCGGGCCGCATCGTCAACATCCACCCCGCCCTGCTGCCGAGCTTCCCCGGCCTCGACGCGATCGGCCAGGCGCTGGAGGCCGGCGTCCAGGAGACCGGGGTCACCGTCCACTTCGTCGACGAGGGGATCGACACCGGCCCGGTGATCCTGCAGCGGCGGGTGCCGGTCCCGGTCGGGCGGGAACGCGGGGTGCTGGAGGCCGCCGTCCACACCGTCGAGCACCAGCTCTATCCGGAGGCGATCCGCATGATCGCGGAGGGCAGGGTTAGGATCGACCCCAACGACCCGGGCAGGGTCGTGATCGATGACTGAGCCCGCCACCGACACCCAGCAGGAGAGCCTTGGCGCGGGGCAGCTGCGGGTACGGCGGGCGCTGATCTCGGTCTCCGACAAGACCGGGGTCGTCGACTTCGCCAAGGGGCTGACCGCGCTCGGGGTCGAAATCCTCTCCACCGGCGGCACCGCGTCGGCGCTGCGCGAGGCGGGGCTGGAGGTAACCGACGTCTCCGAGTTCACCGGCCAGGAGGAGATCCTCGACGGCCGGGTGAAGACGCTGCACCCGCGGCTGCACGCGGCGCTGCTGGCGCGACGCGCCGACCCGGAGCACATGGCGACGCTGGAGCGCGAGGGGATCGAGCCGATCGACGTCGTCTGCGTCAACCTCTACCCCTTCGAGCAGACCGTCGCCGGCCCGGAAGTCGCCCACGAGGTGGCAATCGAGAACATCGACATCGGCGGGCCGACGATGATCCGCGCCGCGGCGAAGAACCACGAGAGCGTCGCGGTGATCGTCAAGCCGGAGTCCTACGACGCGGTCCAAGCCGAGCTGGAAGAGAGCGGCGGCGAGATCTCCGCCGCCACCCGCCACTGGCTCGCCAACGAGGCCTTCGCCCAGACCGCGCGCTACGACGCCGCGATCAGCCGCTGGTTCTCGATGGAGTACGAGGACTTCCCGGAACACCTGGCGATCGCTTACGAGAAGGTGCTCGACCTCTCCTACGGTGAGAACCCGCACCAGCGGGCGGCGCTGTATGCGGAGTCGGGGCTGCGCAGCCACATCCTCTCCCGCTGCTCGAAGCTGCACGGGCGGGCGCTTTCCTTCAACAACGTCCTCGACCTCGACTCGGCCCGGGCCCTGGTCGGCGACTTCGAGCAGCCGGCCTGCGTGATCGTCAAGCACAACAACCCCTGCGGGGTGGCGATCGGCGCCGACGCGCTCGAGGCCTACCTGAAGGCGCTGGCCTGCGACCCGCTCTCCGCCTACGGCGGGGTGATCGCGATCAACCGGGCGATCGGCCGCGAGCTGGCCGAGGAGCTGCACCGCAACTTCGTCGAGGTGCTGAGCGCGCCCGGCTACGAGGACGGGGCGCTCGAGGTGCTGACCCAGAAGGAGGCGATCCGGATCCTCTGCGAGGAGGAGCGCCGCGAGCCCGACTCGCGCGAACGCGACGTCAAGCGGGTCATGGGCGGCCTGCTGATCCAGGACCGCGACGGCGACCCCGAGCCGCGGGAGATCATGGAGGCGGTCACCGGCAACGAGCCGAGCGAGGAGCAGTGGCAGGACATGCTCTTCGCCTGGACGGTCTGCCGCCGGGTCCGCTCCAACGCGATCGTGCTCGCCAAGGGCGGCGCCACCCTCGGGATCGGCGCCGGCCAGATGAGCCGGGTCGATTCGGTCCGCCTCGCGGTCGAGAAGTGCCGCGAGGCCCGCGGCCTCGAAGCCGACTCCCTGCTGACCGGCTCAGCCCTCGCCTCCGACGCCTTCTTCCCCTTCGCCGACGGCCCCGAGCTGGCGATCCAGGCCGGCACCACCAGCGTCATCCAACCCGGCGGCTCGAAACGAGACGCCGAGGTGATCGAGGCCTGCGAGCAGGCCGGCGTGGCGATGGTCTTCACGAAGCACCGGCACTTCCGGCACTAGGCGCCGTGCGCACGCCGGATCGTCTGCGGCGGTCAATAAGGTGACCCGGGAAATGCCTGCACACAGGCGTGAACGAGGCAATTCACGAGCAGGAGTTTCACAACTACTTAAGGAATTTCTGTTTTTGTCGATGCAGAAGGGGAATCTGCCTGACAGAATGCCCCGGTTGACTGTCGCCGGGGCCTCCAGCTAGCGGCGATTTTTTATGCCATGAAACTCCGACAGCAAATACCGAAGCACATCCGGGATCGAGCCCGGGTAGCTGACGTGGCACGACCGGATTTCTACGTCGGCCCGATGCTGACGGACAAAGCACCGAACGACTCGCCTGCGGCCACCGATCGAAATGCCGCCCTCCGGGCTCGCATGGACGGCGCGAAGCTAGCCGGTGACCGGACCGTCGAAAACAGGCGCCGGGAAATGCGGATGATTCGAAGCGAAAGGCGGCGAGCCAAACTCAGCCGCATCGTGCAATTCCTCGCCCGGGCGGGACGCGCCCGCACCGCCCGCTAACGCGCGTTCGCCTTCTCGAATTCGGCAATCAGGGTATTGGCGGTCCAGCGCCCCCGGAGCGCCAACCCGAGCTGCAGGATCCGGGTGAACCTCGGTCCCGTCACTTCGTACAGCCAGTTGATGTTGGTCCCCGTGGGAACCGGCACCATTTCGATTCCATGGGTCCAGGAAAACCCTCCCAGGCGGCGATAGAGCACGCATTCGAAAGACCCCGGGTGATCCTCGGTCGGGGGGTTCTCGACGATCTCGACTTCCTGCGTCCGGGCGCTCACGCGCAGCCGTTCCACTTCCGCGCCCATGGCGGCCCAGAGCCGCTCCGTCGGCACCCGTAGTTTCTTTTCGATCCGAAACCGCGGTCTCCGGTACCAGCGCCGGAACCGCTGCAGCCATCTCCGCACCCGATGGGTTCGCTCGCGGGTGCACAGCCACCCCAGGAAGATGAGAAGCGTGCCGATACCCGCCAGCACCGCGGCTGGCAGGAGGAACCAGAAGGCGAGCGAGTCGAGGTGGTCGACGGCCTTCTCGCGGGCGGGCCCCCCGAGGCCGTCTTCGACGCGGCCGATCAGCGTCAGCGCGCCGGCGGCGTAGTACGCCATGACCCCGCACCCGAGCAGGATCCACCGCGGCCAGGCGAGCATGCGCGTGGTCAAGCCGTGCTGGTCGGAGCGCGCGACATAGGTGGCAACCAGGCCCGGAAGCACCAGCAGCAGGCCGGTGTCACCGGTTCCTTCAACGATCTCGGTTGCAAAGTAGATGCAGGCGACGATCGCGATCAGCGCGAGACCCGCCCCCACCAGGGCGCCTCCCAGGACGCCACGGCCACTGACGCGGAGACCGAAGGTCGCGATCGCGCCGCGTGGGTCGTGCACGCCGTCGACGTAGAGCTGTGCGCGGCGGCGGAAGCCAGGTGCGTTGATCGGCTTCTCCGCCTTGTCGTCCAGCAGACCGGCACGGGTGAGCCGGAAGTCGGGAGGGGCAGTGACGTCGAAGAGGTAGCGGTCGGACCTGATCAGCGGCGCGACGACGACGGCTTTGAACGACTGGATCGCCAGTTTCGCCAGCCATCCCCGTTCGCTTTCCATCGGCTGTTCGTAGGCGATCTTGATCACCCGTCGATGGCTTTTGGCCGGTTCGAACGCGACCATGACGATCGAGGCCACCGCCATCGTCTGGAGCCACCATCGAATCTGCCCGCCGTCATCCCCACCGCTCAGCAGGTATTCGGCCTCGGCGCGCCAATTGTCCGCTTCCATCGGGTTTTCGAGCCGGTCCAGCCATTCGCGTCCGTCCGTGGTCGGCGAGAGCGCGATCTGTTCGAGGATCAGCTCGAGCCTCTCGGGCAGAGTCATCCTGCCCACCCGCAGCTTTTCCCGGCACAGCACCTTCAGCGTCGCGGCGCTGATTTCCGCGTTCTCCTCGGTGCTCATCAGCGAGAGCGTGCGGCCCGTCTCGTCTTCGAGGTCGAACGAGAGGGAGCTGGCTGGGTCCTTGGCGAGGATGAAGAGAGGCGCCACGCAGAGATCGGGGCCGAACACCTCGCCACACACCTCCGCGTATTGGTCGCCGAGCGACTCGATGTGGTCGAGAGAGAAGTCGACGCTTTGCTGTCGCTTGATCGTCGCCTCGTCGAGGACGGTCACCGACTCCTTGCGTCGGAAGATCCACGGGTTCGAGCCGTTCAACAGCTCGGCACAGAACCGACCCATCCGTTCGGTGCGGTCAGGCGGCAGCTCTTTGAATCGGTTCCCCAAGTTCCCATTCCAGCGTCGGCAGAAGTACCAACCAGTACCGATAAAGGATCGGCAGCTTATTGGATTTTCCTATTTCACTGAGGCGTTCCTGACCGCGGCGCGCTCAGGGCTGCGCGATCCGCTGCATCCGGCTGGCACGGATTACGTGTTCGCAGACCTGCATCGGCTCGTCGGCTACCTTCAGCAGCTCTTTGTCGCCGGGGGAGATCAGGCCGTGGTCCTCGAGGCTGCGGTCGATCCACTCCAGCATCGGCGCCCAGAAGTCGGCGCCGACGAGGATCACCGGGAAGTGCTGGATGCGCTCGGTCTGGATCAGGGTGAGGGCCTCGAAGAGCTCGTCGAGGGTGCCGAAGCCGCCCGGCATGATCACGAAGGCGCGGGCGTAGCGGACGAACATCAGCTTGCGGGTGAAGAAGTAGTGGAAGTGCAGGGAGCGGGTCAGGTACTCGTTCGGTTGCTGCTCGTGCGGCAGCTCGATGTTGAGCCCGATCGACTCGCCGCCGGCCTCGGTCGCGCCGCGGTTGGCCGCCTCCATCAGCCCCGGCCCGCCGCCGGTGATCACGCTGAAGCCGTGCTTGACCAGGCAGGCCGCGGTCTCGCGGGTCAGCTCGTACCAGGGGTGGTCGGCGGCGATCCGGGCGGAGCCGAAGATCGAGACCCCGCTCTCGATGTCGCGCAGGGCATCGAAACCCATGTCGACCTCGGCGCGAATCCGATCGAGCCGGACGTCGTCTTCGGCTTCGATGTCGCAAGGAACGCGGAGCAGTCGCGCGTCAGAGGGCAAGGTCACCCGCTTCGAGCCGGGTGGCGACCGCGGCGGCGGCCTGGTCTGTGTCCAGCCCGGAGACGTCGATCGCGTGGCGCTCGAACCCTTCCAGGTCGTCGAATTCGGCGCAGAGCGCGGCGAGCATGTCGGGAGCGTAGGCGTCAGGGTGGCCTTCGCGCTCCAGGACCCGGGCGACGCAGTGCTCCTGCGGTGCTCGCAGGACCGCGTAGGAGGTCGGGACGTTCGCGGCCGCGAGGGTCTCGCGGATCGTCTCCAGGGTCCAGCGCGGGATCACGATCCCCTCGAGGATCGTCGCGTAGCCGGCCCCCGCGTACCTCGCGGCGGCTTCGGCGGCGGTCCGCATCACCATCTGATTCTGCTCGGCCGACGCAGGGTCCCAAGGCTCGATGAAGCCGCTCTTGATGAAGAAGAAGAAGCGGTCGGCTTCGAGGTGAACGGCGCGTTGCTCGCGCTGAGCGAGGCGTCCGGCGACGGTCGTCTTCCCGACCCCCGGCGGGCCGGTGAGGATCAGCACTCCCAAAACAGCCCCCAGTTTCAAGCCATGTCGAGCCTCGAACTCTACGGCTTCAGGACCACCTTGATCGCGCCGTCTTCCTTCTTCTGGAACATCTCGTAAGCGCCCGGCGCCTCGGCCAGCGGCACCTGGTGGGTGGTCAGGTCGTCGACCCCGAGCGGGTCCTCGTCGCCCTGGAGCAGCGGCAGGATCTCGTCGGTCCAGCGCCGCACGTGCGCCTGGCCCATGCGGATCTGCACGCCCTTGTCGAAGAGCTGCATCATCGGCAGCGGGTCGAGCTGGCCGCCGTAGACGCCGGAGATCGAGATCGTTCCGCCGCGGCGCACCGTGTCGATGCAGGCGAGCAGCGCCGAGAGCCTGTCGACCGCCGCCTTTTCGGTCGCCTTGGCCGCGAGCTTGTCCGGCAGCAGGCCGGTCGCCTTCTGGGCCAGCTCGGCGATCGGCGCGCCGCCGCCGTGGGCCTCCATCCCGACCGCGTCGATCACCCCGTCGGGACCGCGCCCGCCGGTCAGCCCACGGATCGCCTCCGACACGTCTTCGTGCTCGCTGGAGTCGATCGCCTCGACCCCGTTGCGTCGCGCCATCTCCAGCCGCTCCGGAACCGAATCGACGCCGATCACCGTCTCGGCACCTTGGTGGCGGGCGATCCGCGCGCACATCTGGCCGATCGGGCCGAGGCCGAAGACGGCGACGCTGCCGCCCTTCGGGATCGCCGCGTACTCGACCGCCTGCCACGCGGTCGGCAGCACGTCGGAAAGGAAGAGGTAGCGCTCGTCGGGGGCGCCGTTCTCGGGCACCTTGATCGGGCCGAACTGGGCCTGCGGCACCCGCAGGTACTCGGCCTGACCGCCCGGCACCTCGCCGTAGAGCTTGGTGTAGCCGAACAGCGAGGCACCCTTTTCCTGCTCGCGGTTCTGCGTCGTCTCGCACTGGGCGAAGAGCTTCTCCTTGCACATCCAGCAGTCGCCGCAGGAGATGTTGAAGGGAATCACCACCCGGTCGCCCGCTTTGATCTGACTGACCTCGGGGCCGACCTCCTCGACGATCCCCATCGGCTCGTGGCCGAGGATGTCGCCCTCTTCGATGAACATCCCCAGCACCTCGTAGAGGTGGAGGTCAGAGCCGCAGATCGCGGTCGAGGTGATGCGGACGATCGCGTCGGTCGGCTGCTCGATCTTCGGGTCGGGAACCTCGTCGACCCTCACGTCGCGTTTGCCGTGGAAGGTAAGTGCCTTCATGGAAGCCTTTCGTTGTGACTCGTTTTCAGGAGGCCATTCCGAGGGGCACCTCGGGGCGATCCCAGCTTTCGGCGACCCGCTCCGCGGCCGCCCGCTCCTCGGCGAGGATTTCCTCCGCCGTCGAAACGACGCCCTCGTCGCCGGCCCGCGCCGCGACCCGCTGCAGCAGTTCGTAGGCGGCGACCTCCAGGTGCTCGAAGGCGAAGGCGAAACCGGCCAGCTTGGTGGTCGAGTCGGGCTGGGCGGCGAAGAAGGCGGAGAGGTTGATGCCACCTCCCTGGAGCAGGGTGTCCTTGATCAGCGAAGGCCGGGCGCCGCGCTCTTCCAGCAGGCCCTCGATCCGCTCGAGGTGCCCCCGGGTCTCCGTCAGGTGGTCGCGGAAGGCCTGCTCGAGGAACTCGTCCTCGACCCGCTCGGCACCGGACTCGAGCAGTTTCACCGCCTGCTCCTCGAGCGCATGGACGTCGCGCAGATAGGAGAGCACGGTGGAGTCGAGCTGCTCGGCGTCGACGGCCCCCAGCGAGACCTCGACCGCGGCGTCGAAGGACTCCTCCAAACGCTCCGCCATCCGCCGCTCCTCGGCGGCGATGCCGGCCGCCATCCGCGCCGTCTCCTCGTCGCCCTCCCGTTCGGCCAGGCGTCCGAGCAGTTCGTAGGCGGCCAGCTCCATGTGCTCGTAGGAGTAGGCGTGCATCGCCAGCTTCCCCGGCGTGTCGGGTTGCGCCGCCGCGAACGCGGCCATGCCCCAGCCACCGACGGTCCCGGCCACGTCCTTCAGCTTCGACGGCTTGCCGCCGAGCTCTTCCAGGCGCTCCCGCACCCGTCGCTCCTGGTCTTCGGTCTCGACCAGGTGCCGCTCGAAGGCCCGGCAGAGGCGCTCGTCGCCGGCGATGCCGAGGGCGGGACGCAGCTGCGCCAGCGCCTGCAGCTCGATCGAGTGGATGTCGGCCAGGTACTTGACCAGCTGGTCATCGCGATCGCGGGCCCACTGGCGGGCGCCGACTCCGGTCTTCAGGTCGTCGAGGCGGGCAACGGCGCCGTCGGCCTCCAGTGGAGGCGTCTCGGCGCCGTGCCCCTCGCGCATCCCTCCCATGAGCTCTTCCAAGGCTTCGATGCTGCTGTGGCGGGGTTCCCAGCCAAGCTCCTCGTGCGCCCGTCGCGAGGACATCAGCGGCACGTTCCGCGCCATGTCGAGCCAGCCGGCCGGCGTCGGCTGCAGGCGCAGCCGCCAGCTCAGGTCGGCCAGGCGCCGCACCACGCGGGCCGGGACCGGGAAGCTGCGCACCCCGAGCCGCTCGGCCATCTCCTCCGGGCTGAGCGGAGGCTCGGCGGCGATGTTGAAGGCGCCGCGGACGTCGGCCAGAACGGCGCGCAGGTAGGCCTGCCCGACGTCGTCGGAGTGCACCGCCTGGAAGCGCAGGCGGTCGATCCGCGGCAGCGCCGGCAGCAGGCCGCGGCGGATGAGGAAGTTGGGCAGGAACGGCCCGACGAAGAGCCGCCGGATCTCGGTCGCGGCCTCGTCCTTGAAGATCAGCGCCGGGCGCAGCCGCACGACCCGGGTCTCGGGGTTGGCGGCCTCGAAGCGGTCGAGCTCACGCTCCACCGCGACCTTGTGGCGCGAGTAGAAGGAGGTCTCGGTGCCTTCGGTCGGCCAGCTCTCGTCGACCTCCTGGTCCTTCGGTCCCAGCGAGTAGGCGCCGACCGAGGAGGCGTGGACCAGCGCCGGCACGCCGGCCGCGGCGACGGCCTCGAAGACGCGGCGGCTGCCGTCGACGTTGATCCGCTCCAGGGTCTCTTCGTCACGAGAGGGCTGGATCGCCCAGGCGAGGTGGATGACCGCGTCGGCCCCGGCGAAGATCTCTCCCAGGTCGGCGCTGAGTACGTTGGCCTCGATCCAGGTGGTCTTCGCTGGTGACCAAGTGGGCGCGCGCCGGGCAAGACCGACGATCTCGGTGATCTCCTCCGACTCGCTGAGTGCCCTGACGGTGCTGGTGCCGACGTTGCCGGTGGCACCGGTGACTACGACCTTCATCTGCTCGCCTTCCGCTGAAAGTGGCTTTGGATTTGGCGAGGAGTGAGCGGCTGGACGCTCCCCTAGGCCTCTTCGTCAATCAAGCAACCAGTACCCCTGGCGGGCGTCGCAAAACGTGGGCTATCGCGAGCCGGCGGGATTGGGCGGAGGCGAATCGGGGAACCCGCGGTCCATGACGGATCAACCGACGAGGATCACCCCCTACCGCAACGGGCCGTACCTCGTGCGCGGCCCCTTCGCGATCGTCGACCAGGAGGGGAACGAGATCGAGATCAAGCGCGAGGTGGTGGCCCTGTGCCGCTGCGGGCGCTCACGGATCCGCCCGTTTTGCGACGGCACCCACAAGGCGATCGGGTTCCGGGCCGACAGCGGGCCCAGCGTGGCCCTCGAGGACCCCGGCGTGCCGGCGGCGCAGCCGGCGCAGGCCGGTGGCCGAGTGCGCGAGCCGGCGATCGCCGTAGAGGACTCCTCCGCGTAACTTCGCCCCCAGCGCGAGCCAGGAACAGACCGCGCGCTCGGCGATCCAGGCGGGCGCCAGCAGCGAGCCGCTGACCGGGAAGCGCGCGGCTCCCCCCGCCCTCCTGCGACCGACCTCGGCGACGAAGATCGATGCGACTCCGGCCGCCAGCGGGGGACGGGCCCGGCCGCGCCGCAACGCCGACGCCACCAGTGGGGCGATCGCGAGGAAGGCGCCGATCCGGGCGGGAATCGCGAAATCGTCGTAGGCCTGACGGACCCGCTGCGAGGCGAAGTGGGACGTGCTCGGCGGTCTCCGCGCCACGTAGAGATCGAGCGGCGTCGCCACCCTGCCGCCGGCGGCGCGGATCGTCCGCATCAGCTCCAGGTTCTCGAACAGGGCGTCACCGTCGTAGCCGCCGGTCGCGAGGAGGGCACCGCGACGCACGGCGAGGGTGCCGGGAAAGTCGCCGACCGGGAACGCCGGGTCGCCGGTGAAGACGCGATTCAGCAGCGAGCGGGCGGTGTCCCAGCGAGCGTGCCAGGGCAGCTCGTCGAAGTAGTTCTGCGGCCGCACCAGCTCGGCCTCACCAAGCAGATCCACCGCCCGGCGCAGGGCCGAGGGCTGGTAGCGGACGTCGTCGTCGGCGAGCACGATCAGCTCGCCACTGGCCTCGCGCACCCCCGTGAGCACGCCGTTCACCTTCCCCATCCCGAAGGCGAGATCGGGATGAGGGGGCAGGTGGCGGGCGATGCCGCGGAGGGCCGCGGCGTGCGCCGCGAAGACCGGTGGCGGCGAGCCGTCGACGACGACTATCTCGTCCGTCACCCCGGCGAGCGTGTGCAGGTAGGCGCTCAGCTCCCCGATCGGTCCGGGCTCGGCCCAGCGCAGCGGCAGGACATAAGAGACGCGGGCGCCCGTCTCGCCCATCGCTCAGATCTCGGCGCCGGGGAGCGGCTGGCGCAGCGAGGTCGCGCCTTCCTCCCACGCCGCGAGCAGATGCCTGGCGAGGCGGTCGTCGAGGAACAGCAGCGCCCGGGCGCCGAAGAGGATGTCCGCGGCCAGCTCCGGCTCCTGGCGGGCCAGCCCGCCGGCGAGGTCGTAGGCGGCGATGTTCTCGTGCACGGCGTCGGCCTCGACGTGCTCGTCGTAGAAATCGGTTGCCTCCTCGCCGAACCCGAGGCGCCGCAGGGCGTTGCCGTAGCGGCGGTTGGGAAGGGCGGAGGTCATCTCGAACATCGCCAGGTGGCCAACGATCGCGCCGCGGCGGCTGCGGCGCAGGCCGGCGGCCGACATCAGGTTGACGGTCGCCAGCGTCTCGCCCGGGGCGTGGGCGAGGTAGGCGTTCTCCCGATCGTCGAGGCCGAGCGCCCGCATCGTCTTGGCGAAGAGCCGGGAGTGCATCCGCTCCGGCCGGCCGCCCCCGTACTCGTCGGCCTGGACCTCGAGCAGCGCCGCCTTCGCCGCTCCGTCGAGGCGGGGTATCGCCCAGCTGTGGGGATCGGCCTCCTTCAGCTGGTAGAAGGAGCGGTGGACGACGAACTCGCGAAATTCCTCGATCCCGGCTTCGATCTCGAGGTGGCGGGAGAGCGAGACGCCGTCGTCATCGGACTCGAGCTCGAAGAGCAGCTCTCCGACCCGCTCCGGGTCGACCGGCTCGCCGGCACCCACTTCCGCTTCGAGGGCGTCGAAGAAGGCCCGCTCGAGCACCGCCCGGGCCGCCAGCAGGGTCGGGTCCCACTCCCAGCCGGGATCGACCTCCGGGAAGGAGCGGTAGTGCAGCTCGAAGCAGAGGTAGAGCGCCAGCTGCAGATCGTCGTCGCCGAGCGGATCTTCAACCAGATCGACGAGCCGAGCCGCCTCTTCCGCGGGCTCAGTGGAGAGGATGTCTGGCGGAGGCGCCGAGAGCATCTCCGCGAACAGGTCGCAGATCGGCCCCGCCGAGGGCAACTTCGTCGCAACTACATTCATCTCTTGCCTTCCTGGCAATGGGTGGACTGGCGAGGAGTGAGCGGCGGGGCTCCCCTGGGCCTCTCCCAGTCACTACCCAAGGCGGTAGCGGCGAAACGTTTCCTCTCCGCTACCGGCGTTAGGACTCTTCGTAGGGATCTTTCTCGCCAGCCAGCTTCAGCGAACCGTCCTTGACGCTGGCGAAGTGGCGTTCCTGGATCGGCAGCGCCCACTCGACCAGCTCGGAGATCTGGCTCTCCTGGGCGGATTCGTTGAGCTTGCCGAGCACGGCCCAGTGGCCGACCTCGCCGGCCTCGGCCATGGTCAGGAACTCGAAACCGTCGAGCCCGTCGGACTCGCCGCCGAGGTACGTCGACATCATCTCCGTCGCCTCGGATTTCGTCTCCTGGGCTTTTTCGAGGATCGCCGTCTTCTTGCCCTCGCGGGCATCGGCTACCTCGGTGCAGCGGCGCTCGGTCTCCTCGGCCTCGTCGCGCATCTGCTTCAGGGTGGTGACGATTTCCTCATCCTCGACCATGCCCTCGACTTTTTCGGTGGCGCCCTTTGCCGCCTGGGCAAGTCCCAGAACCTCGGCGAGCTTCTCCTCCAGGGTCGTCAACTCGGCCATCTTCAGCCTCCTTTCGGCTTGGGTGGTTAACGCTGATCTGGTTACCCAGGAACGAGCGCGGTCAACCCCGGGCGAGCTTCGCCAACGCGTGCCGATCCTCGCGCAGCTCGGAGACCGACTTGAACACCTCGGCGGCGCCGGCCTCGCGCAGCTCTTCCTCCGAGAAGCCGCCGGTGAGCACGGCCAGGGTCGGGATTTCCGCCGCGGTGGCGGCCTTCACGTCCCAGGTCGAGTCGCCGATCATCACCGCCGGCTGACCTCCGGTCTTCTCCAGGGCGGCGTGGACCAGGTCCGGGTGCGGCTTGGTGCGCTCGACGTCGGCGCTGGTGGTCCAGCCTTCGACCAGGTCGCGGGCTTCGAGCAGGTCGAGGTAGTGGTCCACCTCGTCCTCCTTGGCCGAGCTGGCAAGGATCACGGCGGCGCCGTCCTCGTGCAGGTCCCGCAGCAGCTCGATCGCGCCCTCCATCGGCTCCACTTCGCCGATCAGCTCGCCGTAGGCATCTCCCTCCGCGGCGCGGATCTCATCGCCGTCGGCTTCCTCACCCTCGTCGCCGATCAGCGCCGCAACCAGCTGGTCACCGCCCATCCCGATGTGGCGGTGGATCTCCCACGCCTGCACGCTGTAGCCGTGGGCGCGGAGTGCCCGGTGCCAGGCGATCGCGTGCTGGTAATTGGTGTCGACCAGGGTCCCGTCGACGTCAAGGACCACGGCAATCGACATCTCCACGGTCACGCTACCTCCGTCAGCGCCAGCTACCGCGCGTTGCTGCGCGAAGAGGTTTTCGACTCGCCGGAGCGCGCCTTTCCTTGTTGACCGCACGCGCGGCGATCTCCTCGGCCCGACCCTCAGAGCGGCCGGCCTGCTTCTCGCTCTTCTTGATGTGCTCGTACTGACGGGCCCGTTTGGTCCCTTTTTTCACTCCGCGAGGGGGCATCGCCAACTCCTTTCGTCTGAGCTGGCCATTACCCGGCGACCAATTCGATTAAGCGCTGGATGGCGATGTGCCGCCGGCCCAAACGCCTCCCCGCCGTGGCGGTTGGTCGTCCCTCCCGAGCGGGAACCGGCTGAGAAGCCGATAAAAGCCGCTGGGATCCGGGCCGGCGGCCCGCTTGCTCCGGTACCCGCGCGAGGCCGTATGCAAGCCGCCGCCATGCTCGCTTGCCTGACGATCGGCGAGATTCGTCGCGGCGTCGGGAGCGTGCGCTCAGGTAGCCCGTCCCGGGACGGTCCGGTTAGCCTCGATGGGTGTCCGATCTCGCTCAACTCGCGGTTGTCCTCGGGATCGTCTTCGCGATCAACCTCCTCCCCGCTTTCGGCCCACCGACCTGGGCGATTCTTGTCTTCTTCAGCCTCGACTTCGACCTGCCCGTCGTTCCGCTGGTTCTCGGCGGTGCGCTGGCTGCGGCAAGCGGACGCTTCCTCCTCGCCAACGGCGCCCGCCGGCTGCGCCCGCGCTTTTCGGCTGCGCGGCGAGAGCGGCTCGACCGCGCCGAGGCAGCCGTCCGCGCCGATCGTGGCCGCACTGCCGCCGGACTCGGTCTCTTCGCGCTCTCGCCGGTGCCCTCCGGCCAGCTCTTCGTCGCTGCCGGCCTGATGACGGTGCCGCTGCTGCCGCTGACCGCCGCCTTCTTCGCCGGCCGCCTCGTCTCCTACTCGATCTACCTCGGCGCCGCCACGATCGCCGAGCGCAACCTCGGCGAGATTGTCACCGACGCCCTCACCTCGCCACTGGGTATCGGGCTCCAGCTGGCGATGCTCGCGGCGCTCGCCGTCCTCCTCGGTGGCTTCAGGCCGGAGAGACACCTCGGAGGGAAATTGTGGGATTCCCCGGATAAGAGAGCGCAGCGCGGCCCCTAGGGTGCAGCCGATGAGGATTCTCCTCGGCTACGACGGCAGCGACGGCGGCCGCGACGCGCTGGAGTTGACCCGCGTGCTGGCCGAGGCAACCGGTGCGACCGTGCTCGTCACGACGGTCTTGCCCTACGGACCGCTGCCGATCCCCTACGAGATTCTCGAAGAAGAGGAGGGCGAACGGGCCCAGCCTCTGCTCGAGGAAGCGAGAGCGCGGCTTGGCGACCTCGAGGTCGAGACGCGCGCCTTCGGCGGCGGCACCCCGGCGGGGGTGATCAACGACCTCGCCGAGCGGAACGGAATCGACACGATCGTCGTCGGCTCCCCGCACCGGGGACCGATCGGGCGGACGCTGATCGGCAGCGTCGCCGACGGACTCCTGCACGGTGCGCCCTGTGAGGTGATCCTCGCTCCCCACGGCTACGCGACCGAGGTGCGCGACCCCTTCCGGACGATCGCCGTCGCCTACGACGACACCCCCGAAGCCAAGGCGGCCCTGAAGCGGGCCGAAGAGCTTGCGCTGGCGACCCGCGCCACGATCGTCATTTACACGGTCGCCGCGCCGCCGGCCGCGGTGCCCGGCGCGACCGGCTACACCCCAGCCATTCGCCCGGAGGCCGGACCGATCGTCACCAGGGCGGTGAAGGCTGTCGACGAGCGGCTGGCTGCCACCGGCCGGGCCCTGGAGGGTGTCCCCGGACCGGTCATCGTCGAGGCTTGCGCGGAGGTCGGCGCCGACCTCCTGATCGCCGGGTCCCGCGGCTACGGGCCGGTGCTGCGGGTTCTGCTCGGCTCCGTCTCAACCGATCTCGCCCACCACGCCCCGTGCCCCGTGCTGGTGGTACCCCGGCCCGGCGCACCTTAAGAGGAAATGTCCCGGCGATCGAACAACCAGGCGCCCAGCGCCGCCAAGACAGCCGCGGCGGCAGCCACGCCGCAGAAGGCGAGCGGTTCGATCCCGTCCTCGATCGCGTTGCCGTAGTACTTGAAGACCGACACGTAACGCAGCCAGTCGAAGCTCGGATCGAGCTTGCCGATCAGATCCGCCACGTACATCGCCACGAGCACCCCGGCGACTGCCCCCGTGACGACGCTGGTCCGCAGGGAACGGGCGCAGGCGACGATCCCGAGTCCCGCGAAGAGGAGCGCCAGGGGCCAGACGCCGGCAAAGCCCGCCGCCGCCCGGCCGGCGTCCAGGCCCGCACCGGCGAGGGCGCTTCCGAGCATCGTGAGGAGGAAGGAGATCGCCAGCACCGCCGCCAGCTCGATCGCGGTCGCCAGGAAGCCGGCGGCGCAAAGGCGCTGCCGCGAGACCGGCGCCGAGAGCAGGACGTCGAGCCGCCCCGTTTCGGCGGCTCCGGCAAGCCCTGAGACGACCGCGCGGACGGCCAGGTAGCCGAGCGCCAGCGGCACGATCAGGCTCAGCATCTCCGCGTGCAGGTACTGCTCGACGCTGGAGAGCTGACCGATCCCGAAGGCTTCCTTCAGGCCGGCCGGATATTTATCGACGACCTTGGAGATCGAGTCTTCGACGGAGGGGAAGATCGCGACGATGAACGCCGACATCAGCCCCAGCGGCAACCCCCAGGCCAGCAGCGAGCGCCGCCGGTCGGAGAGGTGGCTCGATATGAGGGCCGCGAGCTGAGTGGTCATCCCTCGCCCTCCTCGCGGTAGTAGCCGAGGAAGACCTCCTCCAGCGAGGGGTGGACGGCTTCGATGTCGGTGACGTGGTGGGCGGCGAGGGCCTTCAGCACGCGGTCGAAGTCGCCCGCCACCTCGAAGCTGGCGCGGCCGTCTGCGACCGCGATCCCGCTCACCCCCGGCAGCATCCGTAGCTCATCGAGCGAGCTGGACTCAGCCAGCCGCACACTGACTTTCCGCCGCGCTTTGCCGAGCAGGTCCACGATTCGCTCGACCGCGATCAGGCGTCCCTCCCGCACCATGCCGACCCGGTCGCAGATTCGCTGCACCTCGTCGAGATCGTGGGAGGAGACGAAGACGGTGCAGCCCCGCTCGCGCTCCTCGGCGACCAGGGTCAGGAACTCCTCCTGCATCAGCGGGTCGAGGCCGCTGGTCGGCTCATCGAAGATCAACAGCTCCGGTTCGTGGAAGGTGGCGAGGATCAGGCCGACCTTCTGGCGGTTGCCGCGCGAGAGCTGTCCCAGTGGGCGCTCGAGGTCGGCGTGGAACCGCACGGCCAGGGCTTCGGCGCGGCCGAGCCCGTCAACCCCGCGCAGCCGCGCGAGCAGACGCAGCGCGTCGCGCCCGTTCACCTGCCGGCCGAAGCCGAAGTCGCCGGGGAGGTTGCCGAGCCGGGCGCGGATCGCGACGCTGTCGCGGCGACTGTCGAGGCCGAAGAGGCGGGCGCTGCCGCCGGTCGGATGGTGCAGGTCGAGCAGGGCGCGGATCGTCGTCGTCTTGCCGGCGCCGTTGGGACCGAGAAAGCCGAAGACCTCACCCGGAGCGACGGCAAAGGTGACGTCCTCGATGCCGCGGTGGCGGCCGTAGAACTTCGTCAGCCCTTCGGTCTCGATCACCGGAACGCTTGCGGATCGCACCGTGGGATTATGGATCAGCTGATGGCGAATCCGCCACCGCGACACCGCGCCCACCGCGTCCCCGGGCGCCACACCCACTGGCGGCTCGCCAGGAATCGCGGGCGGCTGCTACGCGGCGGCGGCCTGGCGGCGCTGCTCGCGGTCGTCGGCCCCGGCCTGCTCGCGGGGCTGTCCGACGACGACCCGGCCGGGATAACGACCTACTCGATCCTCGGTGCCGACTACGGCTACCAGCTGATCTGGGTCCTGGTGATCTCGACCGCGGCCTTGATCGTCTTCCACGAGCTCGGGGTGCGACTGGGAATCGTCACCGGCAAAGGGCTGCTGACCCTGGTCCGCGAGCGCTACGGCCCCGGCGCCGCAGGCCTTGTCCTCGGCGCCCTGGTGATCGCCAACACCGGCACGCTGTGCGCCGAGTTCGCGGGGGTCGCCGCCGCGATGGACCTACTCGGAGGGATGAGCCGCTACCTCAGCGTTCCCCTCGCCGCGGCAGGCGTCTCGGCCCTGGTCCTGCGAGAGGACTTCCGCCACGTCGAGCACTTCCTATTGGCGCTCAGCTCGGTCTTCGTCGCCTATGTGATCTCCGGCTTCCTCGCCCACCCGGACTGGGGCGCCGCCGCCGAGGGTGCCGCCGTACCCAGCATCCCGCTCGACCGCGACGCGCTGCTGGTCGGGGTGGCGACGATCGGCACCACCTTGGCGCCGTGGGGCCTGGCCTTCATCCAGTCCTATGCGGTCGACAAGGGTCTCACTGTCAAGGACTTGCGCTTCGAGCGAATTGACGTGATCGTTGGCGCGGTGCTGACCGGCGTGATCGCTTTCTTTGTGATCATCGCCTGCGCCGCGACCCTGCACGCCCAGGGGATCGAGGTGAGCGAGGCTCGCGACGCCGCCAACGCGCTGGAGCCGCTGGCCGGCGGCGCCGCGGCAACGCTCTTCGGTCTCGGCTTCCTCGGCGCCGCCCTGCTGGCGGCGGCGATCGTCCCCCTCTCCACCGCCTACTCGATCTCCGAGACCCTCGGCCGCAAAGCCGACCTCAACGACAGCTTCGCCGAGGCGCGCTCCTTCTACCTCAGCTTCGGCGCCGTGGTCGCCGTTGCCGCCGTGATCGTCCTCATCCCCGGCGCGCCGCTGATCGAGATCCTCTTCCTTACCCAAGCCCTCAACGCAGTCCTGTTGCTGGTGCTACTGCCGTTCATGCGCTCGCTAGGCCGCGACGAGGAGCTGATGGGCGAGCACGCCCTAGGCCGGGCCGGACGCGCGACCACCGGTATAGCCCTTGCCGTGATCGCCGTCGCGGTATTGGCGCTGGGCGTCCTGGCGCTGGCCTGAGTCAGACGCCGAGGTCGACCACCTCGGGCATGGGGAGGATTCTCGCCCGCCCGAGGTGATCTGGCCACCGGAGATCCGTCTCCCTGCCTGCGGTGTTTCCCGGATGACGGCGAGAAAAGCCGCGTCTAGATTCGAACCGATGAAGGCTTTTCAGCTGACCGAATGGCAGTCGCCGCCCGAATTCCGCGAGGTGCCGGTGCCCGAACCCGGCCCGGGCCAAGTCCTGGTCAAGGTCGCCGGTGCCGGCGCCTGCCACTCCGACCTGCACCTGATGGAGTGGCCGCCGGGGACGCTCTCCTTCGACGTTCCCTTCACCCTCGGCCATGAGAACGCCGGCTGGGTCGAGTCCCTGGGGGCCGGGGTCGAAGGGCTGGAGACGGGAGAGGCGGTCGCCGTCTATGGCCCGTGGGGCTGCGGCCGCTGCCGCGCCTGCCGGCGCTCGGCCGAGAACTACTGCGAGCGCCAGGCGGAGATCGGTGCCTTCGGCGGCGGCCTCGGCCTCGACGGCGGCATGGCCGAGTACATGCTGGTTCCCCACCCTCGCCTTCTCCTGCCGCTCGGTGACCTCGACCCCCGGGATGCGGCGCCGCTCTCCGATGCGGCGCTGACGCCCTACCACGCGATCAAGCGCTCGCTGCACCTGCTGGTGCCGGGCTCGACCGCGGTGGTGATTGGCGTCGGCGGGCTCGGCCACATGGGCGTGCAGATCCTGCGGGCGCTGAGCCCGGCGCAGATCGTCGCCGTCGACATCTCCGATGAGAAGCTGCGGCTTGCCATCGAGGTGGGGGCGGACGAGACGGTCAAAGCGGGGGAAGAGGCGGCGGAGGCCATCCGCGAGATCACCCACGGTCTCGGCGCCGAGCTGGTCCTCGACATGGTCGGCACCGACGAATCGATCGCGCTCGCGGTAGCCGTCGCCAGGTTCGAGAGCCAGCTCACGATCGTCGGACTCGCAGGCGGGAAGTACGAGTTCGCCTTCGGAGCCCTGCCGTTTGAGGCGCAGCTGACGATCCCCTATTGGGGAAGCGCCATCGAGCTCGAGGAGTGCCTGGAGTTGGCTCGACAAGGCGAGATTCGTGCCCACGTCGAGCGCTTCTCCCTCGACGATGCGCCGAAGGCCTACGCGAAGATGCGCGCTGGCGAGCTGGACGGCCGCGCTGTCGTCTGCCCCCACGGGGACGACCGGTAGAGGCGCGGCCTATAGGCCGCCCCGCCTTTTGTGAGTTTGGCTCTACAAGCGGTTACATGCCCCCGGCGGGATTCGAACCCGCGCCGCGCGGCTTAAAAGGCCGCCGCTCTAACCAACTGAGCTACAGGGGCGCGGTGCTCATGGTAGACGGAGCCCGGTCGAGCGGCTTCGCCGAATCAGGAGAGGTCGGGAAGTCCCTCGTAGGCGGTCGAGGCCTCGGCGTGGGTGCGGCGGGGAATGCGGCCGGCGCGGCGGGCGAGGTGACCGGCCTCGACGCCGCGGCGCAGGGCGGTCGCCATCGCCACCGGGTCCTCGGCGCCGAAGATGGCGCTGGCGGCGAGGATCGCGTCGCAGCCCAGCTCCAGGGCCTGCGCGGCGTCGGAGGCGGTGCCGATGCCGGCGTCGAGGATGACCGGGACCTCGGCCCGTTCGGTGATGATCGCGATGTTGTACGGGTTGCGGATGCCGGCGCCCGAGCCGATCGGCGAGCCGAGCGGCATCACCGCGGCGCAGCCGGCCTCTTCCAGGCGGCGGGCGAGGATCGGGTCGTCGTTGGTGTAGGGGAGGACGGTGAAGCCGTCGGCGACCAGCTGTTCGGCAGCGTCGACCAGCTCGACCGCGTCCGGGTAGAGGGTGCGGTCGTCGCCGATCACCTCGAGCTTGATCCACTCGGTCCCGAATGCCTCGCGGGCGAGCTTGGCGGTGCGGACCGCGTCGCGGGCGGTGTAACAGCCGGCGGTGTTGGGCAGGACGAAGAGGCCGAGGCGGTCGATCACGTCGAGCACCGAGCCCTCGGCGGCGGGGTCGATGCGGCGCAGGGCGACGGTGACGATCTCGGTCCCGGAGGCGGCCAGCGCCCCCTCCATCTGCTCCAGCGAGCGGAAGCCGCCGGTGCCGGCGATCAGCCGCGAGGACCACTCGCGGTCGCCGAGCCGCCAGCTGTCGGCGCCGCCCTGGATTGCGGCCAGGACCTCGACCGCCTGCCCCTGGCGCAGCGACGTCCGCTCCCACTCGCCGCGGGGGATGACCTCGCCGTCTAGGGCGACCGCGATCCCGCGGCCCCCCTCCCCCGCGCCCGACTCGCGCACCGCGAGGTCGAGGCTGGCGTCGTCGGGCAGCTCCCGGGGGGCGCCGTTGAGCTCGATCCTCATCGCAGCACCCCGCTCAGCTGCTCCGCGACGGTCTCGGCGGCCAAGGGCGCCAGGAGGATGCCGTTGCGGAAGTGGCCGGTGGCGAGGACCAAACCGTCGATCGCGCCGGGTCCGACCAGGGGCAGGTTGTCCGGCGTGCCGGGACGGAGACCCGCGGTCGCGTCGACCAGCTCCATCTCGGCGACGTCGGGGAGCAGGCGGTAGGCCTCGCGCAGCAGCTCGTGAACGCCACCCGCGGTGACGGTGGTGTCGAAGCCCATTTCTTCGACCGTGGCGCCGACGACGAGGCGGCCGTCGGCGCGCGGCACCAAGTAGACGCGCTCGGAGGCGAGGATGTGGCGGGTGGGTGGCTCTCCGTCGCGCGAGCGCAGCTCGACGACCTGGCCTTTGACCGGGCGAATCGGCGGACGCGCCTCGGGGGGCAGCCAATCGGTTTGCCCAGACCAGGCGCCGCTCGCGAGCACGACGGTCCGGGCGCGGATGTCGAGTGGTCGATCGAACGTGGTCTGCACGTCGGATCGACCTTTCACTCCCACCAGCCGCTCGCCCTCGAAGATTCCCTCGACAACCTCGGTACCGGTCCGCACGTCGATTTCCTCGTCTTCGCACGCCGCGAGCAGCACCTCGGTCAACCGTCGCGGGTCGATCGCCGCCTCGCCGGCCGCCAGCACGCCGCCGTGGAACGAGGGCGCAAGTCCTGGCTCCAGCTCGCGGCACTGGCGGGTCGAGAGCCACTCGGCCTCGAGGTCGAGCGAGAGCTGCAGGTCGTGGACGCGGCGCAGCTGCACCGCCTCGTCGCGGTCGAGAGCGACGTGCAGCGCCCCGAGCCGCTCGTAGCCAGTGCTCTGCCCGGTGGCGTCCTCCAGCTCGGCGACGAACTCTGGGTACATCCGCGCCGCCGCCAGGGTCAGCTCCAGCAGCTCCGGCTCGCCGAAGGTCAGCTCGCCGACCGGCGCCAGCATCCCGGCAGCGACCCGGGTCGCGCCGGCGCCCGGCAAGCCCTTCTCCAGGACCGCCACCTCAGCCCCTCGCTGCGCCAAACGCCAAGCGCAGGACAAACCGATGACGCCTCCGCCGACAACCACCACATCGAAATCGCGCTGCTCGTTCAAAGCCTTGCCTCCGCCGGCATTACCCGGATCAGGTCCAAACGGTCGGTGGCCTCGATGCCACCCTCTCAGCCCGCGAGGGCTCCCGTACCTCTCCGATGCTACCCCTCCGCCGGTCCCGCCACGCCGCGCCAGCCATAATCGAGCCATATGAGCCTCTCCCTGCCCGAGGGCGACGGGCCGCTGCGCCGCGAGCGCCTGCGCACCGCCCGCCTCTACTTCGTCTGCGACGCCCGCCCGGGCACCGACCTGGAAGCGCTGCTGCGCGCGGCGCTGACCGGCGGCGCCGACATCGTCCAGCTGCGGGAGAAGGAGCTGGGGCGAGCCGAGATCGAACGCGCCGCCGGCACCTTCCGCCGCGTCGCCGACACCTTCAGCGCCCTCTTCGTCCTCAACGACGACCCCGAGATGGCGCGGATCTGCGACGCCGACGGGGTCCACGTCGGCCAGGACGACGCCAGCGCCGAGCAGGCGCGCGAGGTGATGGGACCGGACGCGATCGTCGGCCTCTCGACCCACTCCGAGGAGCAGATCGCGGCCAGCGCCGAACGCCCCGTCGACTACGTAAGTGTGGGCCCGATCTGGGAGACGCCGACCAAAGCGGGACGGCCCGGGGTCGGACTCGAGCTGATCTCCCACGCCGCCGCCAACGCCCCGCACCCGTTCTTCGCGATCGGCGGCATCGACCCGTCGAACGCCGGCGAGGTCGTCGCGGCCGGCGCCGAGCGGCTCTGCGCGGTGCGGGCGATCCGCGACGCTGCCGACCCCGAAGCCGCGGCGCGGGAGCTGCGGCAGGCCTTCGCCGCCGGCGAGAAGGGCGTGGCCCCCGGTGGCTGAGGAGCGGGCTAAGCGCAAGCGGCGCGGCGCCGGCGAGGCCAAGCAGCACCCGATGGCGCGCGGCTACGCGAAAGCGGAGCAGCGCAACCAGGAAGCGCGCGAAGCGCTGCAGCCGCTGGCCGAGGGCGAGCGGCCGACCGTCGTCACCATCGGCGCGATCGTCGCGGCGCTGATCTCGATCTCGATCGTGATCGGCTACGCCGCCGGGGTCGAGGTCAACGGCGAACAGCCGAAACTGCCGCAGGTGGTGGCGCCAGCGGTGATCATGGGGATCATGGCCTGGGGCATGTGGCACGCCCGCTACTGGGCAGTGCTCGGCTTCCAGCTGATCCTGGTGATCGTCCTCTTCAGCGCCTTCTTCGGCCTGCTCGTCGGCGTCTCCAGCGTCAGCCAGGCGATCGGCACCGTCGCCCTGCTGGCCGTCGCCGGTACCTTCTTCTTCTTCATGGTCAAGGCGATGGCGCGGATCCAGATGCCGACCCGGCTGCCGAAGGAGTAACCGTGGCGCGCGTTCCCTCCCTCGGCGGTGTCACCGGCTTCCCGGCCGACGCGATCGCGGCGCTGCGCAAGCTGCCCGACATCGCCGAGAACACCAGGGTGATGCGCGAGCACACGGAGGCGCTGGAGCGGGTCGCCGACGCGCTCGACCGGGTCGCCGCCGACACCGGCGTGCTGCGGCCGATGGACAAGCGGATGGAGACGATCGAGGCGGCGATGCCGCTCCTGACCGAGATCCAGCGCGACCTGTCGCAGCTGCCGGAGATCATCGAAGGGCTGCGCGCCAGCGCCGAGACCCTGCACGAGGCGGTCAAGCCGCTCGGCCGGCTCGCCGGCCGCGTGCCAGGGCAGCGGAAGGGATAGCCGGAAACCCTTGGTCTGGCGGCGCCGGACCAAGCGGGGCAAGGAACTCGCACTGCGTGCTCGCACCCCCCGCCTTCGGCGGGGGGGTCGGCCGAATAGCAGCGCTATTTGGCCGACTGAGGACACCGCCCCGCGCCGGTCCGCCGCTGCCAGACCACGCCTTCTATAGGCTCAGTACGCATGGCTGAAACGTTCGACCAGATCGTCATCGGCGGCGGGCCCGGCGGCTACGTCGCCGCGATCCGCGCCGCCCAGCTGGGACAGAAAACCGCCGTCGTCGAGCGCGACAAAGCCGGCGGCCGCTGCCTCAACTACGCCTGCATCCCGGCCAAGACCGTGCTGCGCACCGCCGAGATCTTCCACGAGGCGACCGCCAGCGCCGAGCTCGGCGTCGTCGGCAACGACGTCCAGCTCGACTGGGACGCACTGCAGAAGCGCCGCGCCGACGTCTCGGCGACGCTGACCGGCGGCGTCGAAGGGCTGTGGAAGAAAAACAAGATCGAGTTCATCGAGGGCGACGGCGCGCTGACCGCCGAGGGCAACGTCAGGGTCGGCGACCAGGTCTACGAGGCCAAGGCGGTGACCCTGGCGACCGGGTCGGTGGCGCTGCCGATCCCCGGCACCGAGTTCGGCGGTCGCGTCCTCGACACCTGGAAGGCCTGGTCGCTGGACGAGCGGCCCGGCAGGATCGCCGTCGTCGGCGCCGGCGCCTCCGGCGCCGAGCTCGCCTCGGCCTACGCCAAGTTCGGCACCGAGGTGGTGCTGATCGAGATGCTCGACCAGATCCTCCCGGCCGAGGACAAGGACATCGCCAAGGTCGTCGAACGGGTCTTCAAGAAACAGGGGATCGAGATCTCGACCGGTACCCCGGTTGAGAACGTCGAGGCCGGGGATGGGTCGGTCAAATTCACCTACGGCGACAACAGCGCCGAGGTCGACTACCTCTGCATTGCCGGCGGCCGCGCCCCCGACACCGACGGGCTGGGGCTGGAGGAGGCCGGGATCGAGCTGGAGGAGGGCGGCCGCAAAATCAAGGTCGACGAGTTCCAGCGGACCACCAACCAGAAGGTCTTCGCGATCGGCGACCTGGTCAACCAGAAGGCCCTCGCCCACAAGGCCTCCGAGGAGGGCGTGGTCGCGGTCGAGACCGCGGCCGGGGTCGAGACCCACCCCGTCAATCAGAACCTGATCGTCGGCGCCACCTTCTGCCAGCCGCAGGTGGCCAGCGTCGGCCTGACCGAGGCGCAGGCCAAAGAGGCCGGGCACGAGATCAAGGTCGGCAAGCAGAAAATCGCCGCCGAGGGCGCCGGCATCGTCTACGACGACAAAGACGGCCTCGTCAAGCTGGTCGTCGACGCCAAGTACGGCGAGCTGCTCGGCGCCCACGTGGTCGGCAACCGCGCCTGCGACATGATCGCCGAGCTGGTCGCGACGATGGAGCTGGAGGGCGGCTACCAGGAGCTCTCGCGGATCGTGCACCCGCACCCGACGGTCTCCGAGGCGGTTCTAGACGCTGCCCGCGCCGTCGACGGCTGGGCTATCCACGCTTAGGCTTGGCGCCGATCAGCGGCGCTTTCTTCTTCAGGTACTTCCACTCGTTGCCGGCACCGTCTTCGGCGAGGACCACCAGACCAACTTTCCACTTACCTGGCCCATCCGGCAGGCGTTTGGATCTCCCCCGTGGTTCGCGCAGCGGGAGCCACTTCGTTTTCCCCGGCCGGATCGTGAATTTGCCCTCGAGAGGACGAGCTTGCAGCGTATGCGCGCCTCTGAAGACGAGAGGAGGGTCGGCCACGCTGACCTTGCCCCGACAGGGTGAGCTCACCTCACTCGCCGGACAGGTGAGACGAACCCGAATCGTCTTTTTCCGCAAGCGCAGCTTCTTCCCCACCTTCATGGAGAACTCCCGGTCCGCCGCTGGCTGAGGCGTCGGCACCAGCTCATACGGCCCGCTGTCGCAAGCCGCGCCCTGCGGCCTGGCCACCCCGCGCTGATCGACCGCCGGGCACTGGCTGGCGGCGTCGATCGCCGGGCTGCCGGCGAGCAGGTCGTAGACCTTGGTGGTGCCGCCGTGCAGCGCGAGGGTGCCGAGCAGCGGGTTGACGTTCGGCTTGTCGGTCGCGCCGGTGCCGCAGCTGGCGTCGTCGCTGACGTTGCCGCCGAAGGAGGTCAGGGGTCCGGCCGAGGCGCAGCTGTGGAGGCCGGTCGCATCGCGGTTGTCGGCGAAGACGCTGTTGCGGACGCTGAGCGGCACTCCCCCCACCGCGGCGGCCGGCGCCGTTTCGGAGCGGTTGGAGACGATCGCGCTGTTGACGATCGTCACCGAGCTGTTGCCGCCGATCGCCCCCTGCCCTTCTTTCGAGGTGTTGTGGGCGATCGTGCTGTTGATCACCGTCACCGGCGCGTTCGAGAAGATCACGCCGCTGGTCAGGGTGTTGGTCCGGTTGAAGCCGAGGAAGCTCGATTCGACGGTCAGCGGGCCGTTGGTGATGATCCCGGCGGTGCCGCCGTTCCATTCGTTGCCCTCGATGCTGACGTCGCGGACCACCAGCTCGCTGTTGCTCTGGATCGCCGAGGTGCCGTTGGTGATCGTCATCCCGGCAAGCGTCGCCTTGATGCCGGCCCCGACCGCGAAGATGCTCTCCTGGCCGTCGCCTTTGACGACCGTCTGGTTGGCGCCGGCGCCGCGCACTTCGGTCTCGTCGCTGATGAAGAACGACAGAAATTCGTACTGGATGATGTAGGGCGAGGGGTTCGCCGGGACCACGACGACGTCGTCGACCCCGGTCGAGTTGTTCGAAGCCATCACCGCCTCGCGCAGCGAGCAATCGCTCGGTTCGCACGCTCCTGGGATCGGGTCGTCGGTGCGGGTGACGGTGTAGGTCTGGGCTGACGCGGTGGCGGCGCCGAGCAGCAGGGCGACCAGCGCAAGAACGAGCGGCAGCGCTATGAGACGAGAGCGCATGGCGCCACCCTCCCACAACCTCGGGCGGGATGCACCGCCTTCCCATAGATTTGCCCCCGTGCGCGCGACCTTCTACTTCGACCTCGGCTCCCCCTACGCGTACCTCAGCGCCGAGCGGATCAGCGGGCTCTTCACCGAGGCCGAGCTGGAGCAGCCGGAGTGGCAGCCGGTCCTGCTCGGCGGTCTGTTCCACCGGTTCGACCGCGGCTCCTGGTCGGAAACGCCGGCGCGGGCCGAGGGGATGGCGGAGATCGAGCGGCGCGCCGCCGAGTACGGGCTGCCGCCGATCGCCTGGCCGCAGCCGTGGCCGGGGAACACCCTGGTCGCAATGCGGGTGGCGACCTTCGCCAAGCAGACCGGCCGCACCGTCTCCTTCTCCCTCGCCGCCTTCCGCCAGGCCTTCGCCGCCGGCCGCGACCTGACCGACGTCGACAACGTGATGATCGCCGGGGCGGCCTGCGAGCTGCACCCGCGGGCGCTGCTGAAAGCGGTCGAAACCGAAGGCGTAAAGGGGGCGCTGCGGGAGGCGACCGACCGCGCCGGGGACCTTGGCGTCGAAGGGGTGCCGAGCGTGGTCGTCGGGGACGAGGTGTTTTGGGGCGACGATCGCCTCGAGGAAGCGGTCGCAGCAGCGAGCGCCTAAGGGACTGTCGCTTTCCTCTCGCATACCGAGACTAAGGCGACACGCCGGGGCGCACCGGGTAGTTCTCTAAGGTGAACTCGATGGCAGATCTGCCTGACGCCGCCACCTGTTACGAGCTGCTCGCGCGGATGGCGCTGATCCGCCGCTTCGAGGAGGAGGCGGGGCGCCAGTACCAGCGCGCCCAGGCCGGCGGCTTCCTGCACCTGGCGATCGGCGAGGAGGCGACGATCGTCGGCACCACCTCGGTGATGCGCGACGAAGACTTCCTGATCGGCACCTACCGCACCCACGGCCACGCGATCGCCCGCGGCACCGACCCGAAGCGGGTGATGGCGGAGCTGTTCGGCCGGGTCGACGGGACCAGCGGCGGCCGCGGCGGGTCGATGCACATCTTCGACGCCGAGAAACGGTTCATGGGCGGCTACGGGATCGTCGGCGGCAACCTGCCGATCGCCGCCGGCCTCGCCCTCGCCTCCCAGTACAAGGGCGAAGACGCGGTCACCGTCTGCATGTTCGGCGACGGTGCCTCCAACACCGGCAACTTCGGCGAGACGATGAACCTGGCGGCGCTGTGGAAGCTGCCGGTCCTCTTCCTGGTCGAGAACAACCTCTACGGGATGGGGACCTCGGTCGAGCGCCACTCGGCCCAGACCGACCTCTCGAAGAAGGCCGAGGGCTACGGGATCACGGGCGAGCGGGTCGACGGGATGGACGTGACCGAGGTTCGCGAGGGCGTCGCCGAGGGGATCCGGCTGGCGCGCGAAGACGAACGGCCGACGGTGCTGGAGGCCTTCACCTACCGCTACCGCGGCCACTCCGCCGCCGACCCCGAGGTCTACCGCGAGCGCGAGGAGGTCGAGGAGTGGCGCGAGAAAGACCCGATCGAGAGCTTCGCCAAGCGCTGCGTCGAGGCCGGGGTGCTGGGCGAGCGCGAGGTGCAGCAGGCGCGCGAGGCCGCCGAGGAGGCCGTATTGGCCGCGGTCGAGTTCGCCGCAGCCTCGCCCGAGCCGCCGCTCGACACGATGTACGAAAACCTCTACGCCCAGACCGATCCGGGCGGCTGGTACGCCGTCGACGAGCGCAGCCCCGAGCCGCACCGCGGCGAGGACGAGGCGGAGATGCCCGCGGCGGCGCGCGAGCTGGCCGAGGCCGGCGCCGCCTACGCCGAGGTGCCGACCGGCGAGCGCCCCAACCCCGCCACCCACGGCGATGCGCAGGAGGGGGTCGAGCCGCGGGTCTCGGCCGAGCGCGAGGTCGGCGACGAGCACGAGGACGCTTCGGCTGAGCGGGCGATCAACGACGGGGACGACGACTGATGGCGGAGCTGCGGATGCGAGAGGCGCTGCGCGACGCGATGGCCGAGGAGATGCGGCGCGACGAGGCGATCTTCGTGATGGGCGAGGACGTCGGCGTCTTCCAGGGCGCCTTCAAGGTGACCGAGGGGCTGCTGGACGAGTTCGGCGAGCGCCGCGTGCGCGACACGCCGATCTCCGAGAACACGATCGTCGGCACCGGGGTCGGCGCGGCGATGAACGGGCTGCGGCCGATCGTCGAGCTGATGACCGTCAACTTCAGCCTCCTGGCGCTGGACCAGATCATCAACCACGCCGCCGCGATCCCCTACATGTTCAACGGCCAGGCGAAGGTGCCGATGGTGATCCGGATGCCGGGCGGCGGCGGCCACCAGCTCGGCCCCACCCACTCGCACAGCTTCGAGGCGCTCTACCTGCAGGTGCCGGGGCTGCTGGTCGCTTGCCCCTCCACCCCAGCCGACGGCAAGGCGCTGCTGAAGGCGGCGATCCGCGACGACAACCCGGTCGTCTTCATCGAGCACGAGAGCCTCTACGGGGCGCGCGGCGAGGTGCCGGAGGGCGACGGCGAGAACGGCGCCGAGCCGCTGCGCTTCGGCGAAGCGGCGGTGCGCCGCGAGGGCTCCGACGTGACGCTTGTCGGGGTGTTGAAGATGGCCCACGTCGCCGAGAACGCGGCGAAGCAGCTGGCCGACGAGCACGGCATCGAGGCCGAGGTGATCGACCCCCGCACCCTGCGCCCGCTCGACCTCGACACGATCCTCGCCTCGGTCCGCAAGACCAACCGGGCGGTGATCGTCGAGGAGGGCTGGCCGCACGGCGGGGTCGGCGCCAACCTCGCGACCCTGATCACCGAGCAGGCCTTCGACTACCTCGACGCCCCGGTCCAGAGAGTCACCGGCGCCGACGTCCACATGCCGTATTCGAAACGCCTCGAGCAGGCGGCGATCCCGCACGAGGAGCACGTGGTCAGCGCCGCGCTGGCAACGCTGGAGGGCGCGCGCTGACACTCGTCGTCGCGCCTTTTCGGTACGTGATCTCAGCAAAACTCTGAGTTCTTATAAAGAACCTCTGTGTAGTCAAACGGGCTCTGCGAGGGTCGGCCGATGAACACGGACCACCAAAACAGAACCCCCGAAGAAATCAGCCTCGAGCGATTGCGCTCGAAGACCGGCCTTGCCGCATTGATCGTGACGATCATCGCGGTGGTGGCCCTCGCCGGGGTTTCAGCCGTCGTCCTGGGCGATGGCGAGAACACCAATGCGACCGTCGCAATCATCACCGCGGGATTCGGGATCATCTCGACGGTAGCCACTGCCTTCTTCGGGATTCGGGCCACGGCCAACAGCGCCGAAAAAATCGTCTCGGCAGCAGGGCAGGAAGGGAGACAACAAGGCGAGGACCCTCGCAACGGGGGAAGAAGGTGAATTCTTCCCCCGAATCGGACAGTCCCGAGGAGGAGGAAGTCACGGAGCAGGAGGCGCGGCGGCGCCTGAAGGGCGTCAAGCACGTCGTCGTGCTGATGATGGAGAACCGCTCCTTCGACCAGATGCTCGGCTTCCTCGGCAAGCACGGCCGGGTCCCCGGCATCCGCGGGCTGCAGGGCGGTGAGGTCAACTACGACGAGGAGGGGACGCCCTACGAGTCCTTCGAGTGGGACGAGGGGGAGACGAGCTTCCACCCGCCACAGGACCGCAGCGGCAAGATCCTCGATCCCTGCCACGGGCCCGGCTGCGTCGCCGAACAGCTGGCGACGTTCCACGGGCAGACGCCCGGCGGCTACGTGAAGAACTTCCTTCGCCGCAAGAACAAGCAGGGGCAGCGGATCGCGATCCCGGACGAGTACCGGGGGCTACCGATGGGCTACTACTCCGAGCGGCACCTGCCGGTCTACGACCTGCTCGGGCGCGAATACGCCGTCTGCGACGCCTGGCATTCCTCGGTTCCCGGTGACACCTGGCCGAACCGGCTCTACTCGATCGCCGGCCAGGAAGGGGAACCGGTGAGCCGGCAGCCCGGGTTCTGGCAGAGCGCGATGAAGCTGCTGCGCCGGGCGCCGGGCCTGGGGCAGCTGGCGAACGCGCCGATCTACGACCTCCCCGCCTTCACGCGGCAGCTGCGGGAGGACCAGTGGCGCTGGTACTCACACGACCCGGCGACCCTGCGGGCGGTCGACGGCCACTACCGGAACTTCCGTGACCCCGACCGCGACAACTTCACCTTCTTCGACCGCAAGCGGGTCAGCCTCCTAACCGAAGGGCTGGAGGCGCCGATCGTCGACCTGCGCGACAGCTTCCTCGACGACGCAGCCAAGGGCGACCTCCGCCAGGTCTCCTGGATCGACCCCAACTTCGTCGACCTCAAGGTGCTCGACCCGAATTCCAACGACGACCACCCGCCTTCCGACGTGCGGGCCGGGCAGGCGCTGGTGCTGGAGACCTACGAGGCGCTGGTCAACAGCCGCGACTGGGCCGACACGATCCTGATCGTCACCTACGACGAGCACGGCGGCTTCTACGACCACGTCACGCCCCCACCTGTCCCCGACGGCGACCCGGGCAAGTACGAGACGCTGGGGGTGAGGGTGCCGGCGCTGGTGATCGGTCCGCGGGTGAAGCGGGGCGCCTGCCACCAGGTCTTCGACCACACCTCGCTGATCTCGACGATCCTGCGGCGCTTCGCCAAGAACCCTGATAGCGCGATCGCGAAGATGCCCGAGCGGGTGCGGCGGGCGGCCCACCTCGGCTTCGTGCTCGAGGACGAGGCGCGCCCCGAGGCACTCGACCGCGAGCGGCTGCAGGCGGAGATCGACGCGGCCCGCGACCAGCTGACCGACTGGCGCCTGCGGGCGCGGCGGCGGCGGCGAGCGCGGCGGGGCCGCCCTTCGCCCGAGGCCGACGGCGGCGCCGGCCAGAAGCAGGAGCTGCTCGACTGGCAGGAAGAAATCCTCGGCGCGGCGCTGAGGATGCGACACGAAGGCCTGCCTCCCGGCCAGCCCTGAGACGGGATCAGCAGGTCTTGTTGGCGCCGGTCGCGGCGTTCCAGGCGCGGCTGACGGAGAAGTCGGCGGCGACGCGGAAGACGCCAGGGCGAGCGGCGCGGACGACGGTCCAGTCACCGTGGCGGAGGATGCAGCCGTAGCCGCGGGCGATCGACCAGTAGGGGGTGAAGTTGACGCGGACGAGGAACTCGCCGGGGCGCTGGACGTCGAGGGCGAAGCCCTGGCGGCCCCACCAGAGCGTCTCCGCCTGGGCAGCGCCGAGCGGCGCGACCAGCGGCCGCGGGTCGCGCACCTGGTAGATCCGCCAGTGCTCGGACTGGAACCGCAGGCTGAGGTAGGAGGGGTCGGCGAGGATCAGCCGCTGCTCTTTGACCGATGAGTAGTCGAGCGGAGCGTCGGGAAGCGCCACGTAGGAGATCGCGTTGTTGCGCAGCCACTCGCCGTAGCGGGCGCTGGTCAGCTTCTTGTCGTCGTAGAAGAGGTCCTCGCGGGTGGTGTCGAGCTGGCGCAGCCAGCCGCGCGCCAGTTCGAATTTGGAGGCGAGGAAGACCGACTCCCAGTGGTTGGCGGTCGGTGGCACCTCGATCCGCGCCCCCGCCCCATCGTTGTCGCGCAGCCAGCTGGCGACCGGGTGGAAGTAGGCCGCCTTGGTCGAAGGGTCGCCGACCGCGCGGGCGACCTGGGTGACGCTGGCGGTCAGCTGCCAGTAGAGGCTGCCGGCGATCGCCAAGACCAGGAGCGGCGCGTAGAACCAGGTGGGGACGGTGGGCCGGGGCCGCCGCGAGAGCAGGACCGCGGCCAGCACCGGGCCGCCGAAGAGGGCACCGAGCCGGACCGCGTTGCCGCCCATCGCGTTCGGTGTGATCCAGACCAGGGTCGAGGCGACCGCGTAGGCGATCAGCACCCGCCGCAGGGTCCGCTCCTCGTCCCGCACCCCCTGGGTGAGGATCAGCGCCCCGGCGACCCAGAGCGGGATCGCCACGTAGGAGGAGAAGACGAAGGGGAAGTGGCCGGACTCGGGGAAGGCGAGGTTCGGCGCCAGGACCAGCGCCAGGGAGAGCCCGGCGGCGCCAAGCGCCAGCCGGTGCGGCCGGCGGCCCGGTTCGAGCGCGCCGACCAGCAGCACCCCGGCGAGGAAGGCGCCGGCGACCGGGCTGGCCAGCGGGCAGGCCGCGGCGAGGGCGATCGTCAACGGCGCCCGGCCCAGTTGCAGGGAGCGCAGCGCCGCCAGACCGAAGGCGACCCCGAGGGCGAAGGTCAGCTGACCGTCGGCGAGCAGGGTGACGACGCCGGCGCCGAACCAGAGAGTCGCCCAGCGCGCCTCCTCCCCCCAGTGGTCGCGGACCAGGCGGTCGAAGAAGTAGGAGGAGGCGACGACCGCGAGCAGCCCGACCACCTGCGGCCCGAGCAGCGCCGCCAGCGGCGGGAAGAGGACGCTGTAGGTGAGGGTGTAGTGGCCGCCGTACCAGCTGCCGTTCCAGATCGCCAGGCCGGCGCTCTCGAACAGCTCGGTGCGGAAGACCTGCGCGGCGAGGTCTCCTACGGGGGGGCTCCAGATGACCATGGCGAGCGCCAGCGCGAAGCTGAGCGCCACGGCAGGGAGCCAATCGGGGCGGAGTGGCTTGGACTGGACCATGGAGGGCGCCTACAAGAATAGGGGCGGCTCCTGCAACGATTCGTGAATGAGCGGTGAGATCCTGGTCCTCAGGCGTGGGACCGTCCCATATAGGGAGGCGTGGGAGCTGCAGCGGCAGCTGCAGGCGCGGCGCCAGCGCGAGGAGATCGGCGACGTTCTGCTGCTGCTCGAGCACCCGCCGGTCTACACCCGCGGCCGCCGCTCGCAGCCGGGGGAACTGCCGATGGGGGTCGACTGGTACGAAGCGCAGGGGATCGAAGTCCACGACACCGACCGCGGCGGGCTGGTCACCTACCACGGGCCCGGCCAGCTGGTCGCCTACCCGATCGTGCAGCTGCGCGGCTACGGCGACGACGTCCACGAGTACGTGCGCGGGCTGGAGCGGACGATGACCGGCGCCCTCGGCAAGGCCGGGGTGCGGGCGGGGACGATCGAGGGGCTGACCGGGGTCTGGGTCGGGACCCGGAAGATCGGCTCGATCGGGCTTCACGTCAGCCGCGGCGTCACCACCCACGGGCTGGCGATCAACGTCAACAACGACCTGCAGCCGTTCGAGTGGGTCGTCCCCTGCGGGCTCGAGGGAGTCGCGATGACCTCGCTGACGCGCGAGCTCGGCGCCGAGCAGAACCTCGACGCCTTCGCCGCCACCCTGGTCGACACCTACGCCGAGGTCTTCGACCGCGAGCCGGTCGTGGACGACAGCGTCGCCGCGTAGGCTGGACTGCGATGTCTCTCCGGATCCGACTCTTCCTGCTCGTCCTCTGCCTTGCCCTCGTGCCGGCGGCGAGCGCCAGCGCCGACCCGTACCTGGTGACGAACACGAAAGACAGCGGCGAAGGCAGCCTGCGGGCGGCGATCCTCGAAGCCAACTCCCATACGGGGCTGGACACGATCCACTTCGAAACCTCGGGGACGATCGAACTGCAGAGCGCGCTGCAGGTCATCTTCGACCCGGTTTCGATCTTCGGCCCCGGCCCCGATGCGCTGGAGGTTCGCCGCGCCGACACCGCCGGCACCAGCTTCTCGGTCTTCACCATCTCCACCGACGCCGGCCCCACCTATCTGAACGGCTTCACGATCAGCAACGGCAGGGCAGCGTTCGGCGGCGGGATCAGGAACGCGGAAGGCAGCCTCGACCTCAGCGGGATCACGCTGAGGGGAAACGAAGCAGTGGCCGAAGGCGGTAGCGACGATCGCGCCGAAGGCGGCGGGGTCTACAGCGAGGGACCGCTGGAACTGCAGGCCACGCTCGTCAGCGGCAACGTCGCCCGGGCCAGCGACGGGACGACGGAAACCGTCGCCGCCGGAGGGGGCGTCGCGGCGTTCGACTCCCTGATCGTGGGGACCAGCACGATCGCCGGCAATCGCGCCGAAGCGACCGGGGGCGGCGGCATCGCCTCGGCCCAGGGGGGCGGGCTGCTGACGCCCGACCAGACGGCGATCGACATCAGCACGATCAGCGGCAACTCGGTCGTCGCCAACAACGGAGGCACCCAGACCCGCGCCGCGGGCGGTGGCATCACGGCCTTCGAAGCGAAACTGACCAGCGTCACCGTGACCGCCAACTCGGCGACCTCGTCGGGCGGCGCCTTCGGCGCCAACCTCGACGCGTTCATGACGACCGTGGTCCGCAACACGATCCTCTCCAACCCGCTCGGAGAGGCCGAGAACTGCAACGGGGAGACGGTCTCCGGCGGCTTCAACCTCGACGAAGACGGCAGCTGCGAATTCGAAGCGGGGAGCGACCTCGCCGGGGTCGCCGCCGGGGTCGACCCGGTGCTGAAGGACAACGGCGGGTTCACCCCCACCCACGCGCTTCTCTCCGGCAGCATCGCGATCGACCGCGGCAACCCTTTCGGCAACTTCATCGACCAGCGGGGATGGGCGCGGCCGAGCGATTTCCCGGAAATCAGCAACAAAGAAGGCGGCGACGGCTCGGACATCGGCGCCTTCGAGCTGCAGGTCCCGCAGGGTGGCGGCACCCCGCCCCGCCCGCCGATCCTGGTTGGAGCCGAGCCGGGCGACACCGCCCCGCCCCAGACCCGGGTCGTCAGCGGCCCGGCGCGGGTCGGCTACGAGCGCAAGGCCAGGTTCCGCTTCTCCTCCAGCGAGGGGCAGTCGAGCTTCCAGTGCAAGCTCGACAAGAAGAAATGGAAGAAGTGCCGCAGCCCCTACAAGCTGAAGGTCGCGCCCGGCAAGCACCTGTTCAAGGTGCGGGCGATCGACCGTTTCGGCAACGTCGATCCGTCGCCGGCGCGGTTCAGCTGGCGGGTGAAGCCGGTCGGCTAACGTTGCCTTCGGTGTCCGACGCCGAACGCATCCACGTCACCCGCTCCCGCGCCAACCCCGGCGGCACCGCGGCCAGCGCCGAGGGCACCGTTCCCTTCCGCCGCGCCCGCAAGCCGCCGTGGCTGAAGGTACCGGCCCCGGGCGGGCCCAACTACCGGCGGCTGAAGGAGAAGATCGGGTCGGACAACCTCCACACCGTCTGCGAGGAGGCCAACTGCCCCAACGTCGGCGAGTGCTGGGAGCGAGGCACGGCGACCTTCATGATCTTGGGCGACGTCTGCACCAGGCGCTGCGGGTTCTGCAACGTGCAGACCGGCAAGCCGACCTGGAACGATCCGCTGGAGCCGCTGCGCGTCGCCAACCAGGTGAAGGCGATGGGCCTGCGCCACGCCGTCGTCACCTCGGTCGACCGCGACGACCTGCCCGACTACGGGGCGAGCGCCTTCGTCGGCGTGATCCGCTCGATCCGGATGCTGGCGCCCGACTGCAAGGTCGAGATCCTCACCCCCGACTTCCGCGGCCAGGAGATGCCGCTGGCGAAGGTGATCCACGAGCGACCCGACGTCTTCAACCACAACGTCGAGACGGTGCCGCGCCTCTACCCGATCGCCCGCCGCGGATCCAAGTTCCTGCGCTCGGCCCGGGTCCTGAAGATGGCGAAGGAGATGGGCGGCGAGGAGGTGGTGACCAAGTCAGGGCTGATGGTCGGCCTCGGCGAGACCCACGAGGAGATGGTCGAGACCTTCGGCCTGCTGCGCGAGCACGACGTCCAGGTCCTCACCGTCGGCCAGTACCTGCGCCCGACCGAGAACCACCTGCCGGTCGTCCGCTACTGGCACCCCGACGAGTTCGCCGCCCTCGAGAAGGCCGCCTACGACCTCGGCTTCGAGTCGGTCGCCGCCGGCCCCCTGGTCCGCAGCAGCTACCACGCCGACCAGAACCTGCCCGAGGCCCACCGGGCCGAGAGTCTGCTGGCCTCCTGAGCGCTCAGTCGGTGCAGTGCGAGGCGACCGTGTCGCCGACCGTGCGCACCCGCAATTTGCCTTGTTTCTGCAGGGCGTGGACGTAGTCGACGACGGCTTCGAATTCGTCGTCGTTGAAGTCGGTGGCGGCCGCGGGCGTGCCGCCGACGATGTCGTGGAAGCTGAGGATGGCCCAGGTGCCGTTGGCGACCGCTTTGTCGACCACCTCCTCGACGTCCTCTTCGCCCTGATTGAGGCCGTTGATCGACCAGCCGCGGAGGATGTACTCGTCCCGCGGCGGCAGCGTTTCCGGCCCCATCGCCGTCACCCGGCCGGCGCAGTAGTCGCGCTGGACGTAATGGCGCACCTCCGGTGAGGCGGCGCCCTTCGGATAGGCGAAGCTGGCGCGGCTGAACCCGTTGTCGTAGAGCCAGTCGCGGAGCCCGTTCATCTCGTTTTTCAGCTGGGGTTCGTTGAGGTCGTCGAGCCCGTTCGGGAGGTTGTGGCTGGCGATCGAAAGCGCGTGGCCGCCGATCTCCCAGTGGTGCAGGTCGCGCAGCTGGTGCAGCTGTTCGAGGTTGAGGAAGCCACCGGTGCCGACGGTGTCGGCGATGATGTAGGCGCTCGCCGGATAGCGGTAGGTGGAAAGCTTTTTTAGCGCCCGGGTGTAGGTGGAGGCGTCGCCGTCGTCGAAGGCGAAGCTGATCGTCGCCTTTTCACGGTCGGGAACGGCGTAGATGCCGGCGACGTAGAAGGCGACTTCGCCTCCCCCGGTGTCGGTGACGAGCAGCTGGGCGCGGTCGATTTTCGACCAGTCGACCTGGCCGGTGACGGCGAAGTCGCCGCGGGCCAGCGACTGGAACTCGAAGGTGCTGCCGAAGATGATCGGATCGAAGTCTTCCTGCCAGACGGTGGCCTCGGCGAAGTTGGTGGCGATGTCGCCGGAGGAGAGGCGCAGTTTCACCGTTTTCAGGCGCGAGCTGAAGCTGAGCAGGCCCTGCACGGTGACGTGGGAGTGGGTGAGGTCGGCTTTCTCCAGTTCGGGTGAGGTGGCAACCGCGGTGCTGCCGTTGCCTTCGCTGCCGACCCGGAACGAGCGGGTCCCGTTGACGTCGAAGGGCGGCCCGGCGTCGCTGAATTTGCCGTTGACGCCGGTCCAGCCGTGTTCGGCGGGAAACATCGCCAGCGGCCGCTCTTCGTATTCGACTTCCGGCTCTTCTTCCGATGGGTTTTCTTTTTCTTCGCCCGGTTCTTCCGGCGGCGGATTGACCCGCGGAGTCTCGGGGTTGGGCTGCGGCGCCGGCGGCTGGTCGACGACCGGAGCTTCCACCCGCTCGCAGCTGGCGGTGACCCTGTCGCTGCTGTCGACGACGGCGAGGTCGCTGGAGCCGGGGCCGCAGTTGACCACGTCGGCGGTGCCATCCCGCGCCTGGAGGCGGTCGTTGCCGGGGCCGCCGAGCAGCTTGTCGGCGGCCGGGCCGCCGGTGAGCTTGTCCCCCCCGGGCCCGCCGAGCAGCTTGTCGGCGCCGCCGCGGCCATTCAGCGTGTCGGCCGCACCAAGGCCGGAGAGGGTGTCGGCAGCGGCGGTGCCGGTCAGCGTGTCGGGACCGGCGGTGCCGCGCTTGCTCGCCGCCTGGCCGAGCGCGGGCAGCACGAGGGCCGCTGCCAAGAGCAGCGCCAAAGTGGCCCCGAACGCGCGGGCGAGGGCATCGCTATGTCCCCTGCGGCTAATCGACTGGTCCTTCCAAAGCAGGTACAGCAAGTAGATGGTTACAAACCCGCAAGCCCGGCCCCCGATGCGGCGCCTGGACGAAAGTCTGTTCCCAAACCCACCTACAATGCCCCCACGGGGCCATAGCTCAGCTGGAAGAGCGTTCGCCTTGCACGCGAAAGGTCGCCGGTTCGATCCCGGCTGGCTCCATCGAAGGATCACGACTGAAGTCGGGGCTGGTGTAGGCACTTGCTTCTCGAATGCCAGCCTTCTGACCATTGCGGGCCGGCGTCAGTCGCAGGTGCATGAGATTTCGGCCGGCTGCCCCAAGCTCCCAGGACGGGCAGTAGAAGCAGCATTCCGTGGTGGCGTCATATACCGCGATCCAATCGACCATGGCTGAGGTGTAGAGCTTCGTCGCGCGCACTCTGCCGTTGGTGAGCGAATGCGATCGACAGCGAATGACGACTACCTGCCCATCCGACTCGGTGTACTTCACCTGAACGCGATGCAAGCGCCCCTGATAGTCGGCGATCAGGTCGTAGTCGCAGTCCTCGCCAAAGGGAATCGAAATCCGGCAACCCCGGTCGATCAGGTCAGCGGCGACTTTGAGCTCCGCCAAGTCACCTTTCTGCTTCAGGGTCGCCACCCGGCCGACCCTACGACAAAAACTTTCACGCGTGGCGCACGAAAGTGCGCCAACTTCGTGAATTCTCAGTCGTCGAAGTCGAAGTCCTTGGGGGGACGCTGCTCGAACCAGAGCTCGTCGTCCTCCGGGGCGTCCTCGAGGAAGTCGGGGGTGTCCTCCAAGACGTCCTCGTGACCCGTGTCGGGGTCGTAGTTGGGCTGCTCGCCGGCGGGGGTGTCGTCCTCTTCAGTGTCCTCGAGGTCGTCTTTGGCGAGCGGCGCGGCCGCGGCCGGCTCGGGCTCGATCGGTCCCGGCTCAATCGGCTCGTGTTCGCTCGGGGTTTCGAGCGCTTGGTCGAGCTCGTCGGAAAGGCGCTGGTCGCTCCAGAACTCCTCGTCCTCTTCGTCCTCGAGGGCGGGCTCGGCCTCAGCGGGGGCCTCGGCGCGTGAGGCGTAGATCTCGGTCGGCGGCTCGACCGGGGCGAGCTTCGGGTCGGAGGCCTCGACTTCGACGATCTCCTCGTCGGAAGGGCTGGGCGCCTCGGCCGGCGGGGCGGGAGCGTCCTCGGTCCCCATCTCCGCCTCGACGTCGAAGAATTCGGTCGGCTGTTCGGCGATCGCCTGGCGCTCGTCGGCCTCCGGCTCCTCGGCGGCGAGGGTCTCCTCGGCCGGGGGCGCCGCCTGGGCCGCATCCTCGGCGGGGGGTGCGGGGGCCTCGGCCTCCGGCTCCACGGTCTCGGCCTCCTCAACCTGCGGCTCCTCCTGCGCGGGCGCGGGCGGCTCCTGCAGGTCGGCGATGTTGATCCGGCGGCCGCTCTCCTCGGCAGCCTCAGCCGACTCGGCCTCCGGCGTCGTCATGAACTCCGTCGGCGCCTCGGCGAGGGGGTCGGGCTCCTCGGGCCGGCTCGGCGGACCGAACGCCTCGTCCTCGAGCTTTTTCAGCTCAGACTCATCCGCGCCATGGGCGCGCTTCAGTTCCAGGTGCTCTCGGATTGCGTCGTCGAGGATGCTCATGCTCGCCCTTCGAACAGCAGGCTGCCAAAGACTATGCGGTTATCCTGTCGCTTGCGAGGCAGTGGGACCAACTTCCCACGTCCGCATAGCCCGGGGCTATAGCTCAGCTGGCAGAGCGCCTGGATCGCACCCAGGAGGTCGGCGGTTCGAATCCGCCTAGCTCCATTCAGCAGAACCCCTGCACGTCGCAATATTGGTTTTCGGCCACCGTTTAAACCGAGACCAAATTCCGCTCCCCATCAGGCAGAAACTGCCTGATGGGGCCCAGATATGCGGCGATTCGCGCCGATTGCCCTTGATTCCGCTCGCTTGGGTAGCGACTAGCTCGATGAACTGGCGGGGCTAAGCCGTGGAGCGAAGACCCGGCAATTCATCGAGCATCCAGCTACGAGGCATGTCCGCGATGGCCTCACTTAACTGACCGGACCGCTCCACCAGGTCGAGCCAGCGGGGGCGGTCAATCAGCACGGTCGGAATTACAGAAAAGAGATCGAGCCAGTCGTGATCCTCGGCGCGGTGGGCATAGGGGATCAGCGTGACCGAGACTATCTGGCTTACGGGCTCCAGCCGGTGGTTCCAGGTGACCGCGGCGACCTCGTAAGGCTTCGTCTGCCATTGCTCGCCGCAAGCGCACTGCCCGAAATAGACGGGGAGTCTCTTCCGCGGCTCGACCAGGTCTGGCCAGCCGACCAGGTCAAGACCGCCGTCGCCGCTGATGCGGTCGACCGAGTTATTTCCATGTCTTTGGCCCTCGAGCGTCAGCCTGGTCGCTAGATCCTCGGCGAGCTTCTCAAGGCGGTCGATCAGTTTCGTCTGCCCGTACCGCTCGTCGTCCCGGCAGCTCGTTCCGAAGACGCTCACGGTCGATCCGCTGGGAAGAAGCGCGGCCATCGCATGTCGGCTGGCCCGCTCGAACCCACCCGTCAGCCGGTGCCGATCGGTATCCGCGAACGCGGCGAGATTTGCCGCGGCCAACAGGAATGCATACGCAAGGCGACGATCGTCCAGCGACTTCGTCTGGATCTCGAGGACATCCGGCTGGACCTCGAACGGATAGCCCTCTCCGTAGAACTCGGCGCGGGAACGTAGGAGCGCCCACACTTCCTCCGCCTCCTTCTGCCACTTGTCGGCCTTCGCAGGCGTCCGCTGGCCCCCTTTACGTTCGACGACCTCCTCCCGCATGTCGACGAGCCTGTCGCCGACGAAGATCCCGTCGATGTCCGCCGCAGCGGCGAACTCGACCCAATCTGCGACGAGGCCCGTCCGACTACCCGTCGGCGGATCCGGAAGATTCATCATCCTCGGGCTGTTGGGACTCCGCGGCATCGAGCGCACTAGAGAGCTGCTCCGTCCGCTCTTTGATCACATCCATCGCGGCGGTGTGGGCAGTGGAGGGCGGTTCCGTCAGCCTGTCTGCCTGACTGACCGCACTCCCCATCGCCTCTCCGGCCTCGGTCATCGCCTCCAGCAGCGCCTTTCCGGCGGCATCGGTTAGGCGATGGGCGCGCTCGATCGTCTCGCCTCTGCGAAATGCCGCTAGCGCCTCGTCGTTGGCGACGACGTCGGCGAGGAGGGGGAGCCGCCGGGTGTTGACCCGCGGAGGGCTCGACTTCTCCGGGTCCGACGGAGCAAGGGTCCAGTCGGCCAGCTCCTGGAGGGAGTCCGGTTTCACGTCCTCCTCGCCCTCGCGCGTCCGGGCGCCGATACCCACCCAATCGGCAATCGGGTTGTACTGGAGCGCCGTCTGCAGGATCGAGAACCGCGCCTCGTCCTTGGCCTGTTTGAGCTCGACGGATTCGAAAGCCTGGAGACTGTTCAGTAGGCGGCGGACGTAAGCCGCATTGCTCCCGATTCTCCTGGCGAGCGCCTTGTCGCTTTTGTCCTCCTGCAGTTTTTCCGCTCGCTCCTGAAGCTGCTTTACGTAGCGGGCCTTTGCCAAGGGCTTCCACTCCTTCACCCCGACCACGTGGCGGTTTCCTAGGTAGTCGAGGATCTGATCTCTGCTCTCGTAGACGAGGCATGGAAGCTCCCTCAGTTCCTCCAAGTCGGCTTCCTCGGAAAGCTCATGGAACTGTGAGAGCCGCGGAAGGAGCTCCGGTTCGAGAAGGACCAGCACGGCCGCAAAGCGCCGGTTGCCCTCGACCACTACGAGTCGATCATCTCCATCGTCGCGCGGTGCCACCAATAGCGGCTCGGCGGCGTGATAGCCGTTCGCCGCGATCGAGGAACCGACCGCCAGAAGGTCGGCGTCTCCGTGAAACCAAGGGAGGAAGATCTTAAGGTCGGCGGTATCCCGGTCGGTCACGAACCGCGGGTTGTCGGGGTCGAGACGCAGGCTGTCAACCCCGATGTCGTCATTCTCGGGACGGAACTTCGTCATTTCTTAGGACGCCCCATTCTCCCGCGCGAAATCGATGCCTAGACCAATGGTTCCGTACTGATAACTCAGGGCTCCGAGCCTATACGAGAGTCTTCAGGCACAGCGTCTCGCGAATCTCGCAGCTGTCACGACGATTATGCTCTGACGAGATGAAGAGGGAGCGCAGAGGGCAGGCAGCTCGTCCCGCCCCGACCGGCCGGCCGCGCGTTCTCTCGGTCTTCTCAGGCGGCGGCGGCCTCGACCTTGGCCTGGAGCTCGCAAACTTTCGGGTGCTCGCCGGGATCGAGCTGGACACCTGGGCTTGCTGGACCCTTCGGACCAACCAAGCGAATGCGGTCGAGCTGCCTAATGGGCGGCGCTATCTCGAAGGCGCGGAGGTAATCGAAAGCGACATCCGCAAGATCTCTGGGCAGGAGCTTCTCCGACGCCTGAAGATCAGCCCTGGCGAGCTGGAGTTGCTCAGCGGCGGCCCGCCATGCGTCTCGTTCAGCGTTGCCGGCTCGCGCGAGGGGCTCACCAGTGAAACGGGCATGCTTTTCGAGGCCTACGCCCGCTTGCTGCGGGTGCTGAAACCGCAGGCGTTCGTCTTCGAGAACGTCAAGGGCCTCCTCAGCGCGGCGGGGCCTGGCGGCGAGCCGGGCGGCGCCTGGCCGATCATCCTCGCCCGGCTTGAGGACGCCGGATATCGGGTGTCCTGGAAGGTCCTCGATGCTGCGGACTACGGCGTCGGTCAGCACCGAGAGAGGTTGATCGTGGTCGGCCTCAGGGGTCGCCGCGGACGATCGTTCGTCTTTCCTCCGGCCTCCCATGGACCCGACCGGGAGAACGCTTGGACGTCGCTGAAAACGACGCTCGGCGGGCTGCCCAAGGCCGCCGGTCCTTCGACGGTTCCCACGGTACCCAACCATTTGGAACGGGCTCACACGCCGGAGGTACGTCGGTCCTTCGCCTCCACCCCCCAAGGCGCCCGCAACGACCGCTATAAGCGGGATCGGCTGCGTTGGGAGCTACCGGCGAAGGTCGTCCGGGCACAGGGGAAGCTGAAGCCGGACGGGAGCGGCGCCCGCCACAGCAGTAGCCAAGCGATTCACCCCGATGAGCCGAGACTGCTCACTGTCCGCGAGTGCGCGCGTATCCAATCCTTCCCGGACTGGTACGTCTTCCCACCAACCCACTGCAATGGCTATCGCGTCGTCGGAGATGCCGTGCCCCCGAAGCTGGCCCGCGCCGTCGGGGTCGCGCTGATCGCGCACTTGTCGGGACATGACAAACAAGCGCCCCCGATGCGGAACGCTCGAGGGGCAGGGACCTCGGCGCCAGCGAGAAGGACCCTCGCATCGCGGACCTGATTTCTCCGCCTGCGAGCAATCCCGGCGTCCGCCGGAGTATGCGCGCGAACCGAAGAGCTGATACCTCACCTGAGGTTCGGCTGCGCAGTGAGCTTCACAGACGAGGTTTGCGCTTCCGAAAGGATTTGCGCCTCGGTCTGGGCGAACGATTCGTCCGACCCGACATCGTCTTCACCCGGCGGAAGGTCGCCGTCTTTGTCGACGGGTGCTTCTGGCATTCATGCCCTGAGCATCTTGCCCGTCCAAAGTCGAACACGGATTATTGGACGGCCAAGCTGGCCCGCAATGTCGTCCGCGACCGTTCCAATGACGAGTTGCTGAGGTCGAGCGGCTGGAGATCGCTGCGCATCTGGGAGCACGAGCCGCCTGCTGACGCTGCGGACCGCATTCAAGCGGCTCTATCAACGACCTGAGGTAGTTGGCTCGGGTTCACCTGCGTCCGCCTCCGGTCGACCGCTGGCGGCCTCAGCTGACAACGGGTGGCCTGCCAGGCCGAAAACTTAAACCGAGCGACAACTCAACTGGCAGAAATCAGCGTTTCTGCCTGAACACCCCAACAATCGCCGCATATCCCCGCATATCGGGCTCGGTAGGCGGCGAATCGCAAGCGGCGCAAAGCCGCTTGTCATGCGGGATTCGAGCGGATAGCGAGTAACCAGCGCCCTAAATCGCACCCAGGAGGTCGGCGGTTCGAATCCGCCTAGCTCCACTCAGCAGAACCCCTGCACGTCGCAAGATCGGGTTTCGGCAACCGTTTGAACCGAGACCCAAATTCCGCTCCCGATCAGGCAGAAACTGCCTGATCGGTGCATATATGCGGCGATTGGCGTTGATTCCGACTCACTTCTTGCCGGAATCCCTAGTCCTCGCTTCGAAGTAGTTGCTCAAGCTTGGAGTGCAGATCCCTCAAACGCTCGGCGTGAGCCGGGTCGACCAACGGCATCTCTCCAGCGAGGTCGACGACCTTGTTAGCGATCGCGACCTTTCCCGGCGGACGGGCACCGTTTGCCTCGCACCAATTCGTTAGAGCCTCGGGCCTCCGACACGACTCTTCGGGTAGATCGCTGACTTCCAATCGCACCTCCGTCCCTAGGTCCTGGAGGTAGCTGTTCACTGCCGCGCAGTACGCCACGGGATCGACCAGATCCTCGATCTCGAGGCCATCTTCTTCATCGAGAAGCAGAATTCGCTCAGCCGGGATTCCGGCGGCGATCAGTTCCGTCTGGCGATCACGTCCGCTTTCGTCGCTGTCGAAAACCCATGCGGTGCGGACTCCCTGTAGACCGAGTCCGGCGAGCCGTTCAGGAGGGGTGCTTGAAGCACCGGGAACGAGTGGATAGCCAAGGTGGTCGCGATCGGCTGCCTCGCAAATCAGCGATGGCAGCATCACCATGTCTGAGCCACCCTCAGCGATTGCCGCTGGGCGCAAAGGCACATAGGCCATAGAGGCGGCGCCCATCGCCATCAGCAAGGCGCCCATGCCGGGGTGCTCGTCCTTCCAAAAGCTCTGACGTACGGTGCTCGCGGTCTGCTCACCTAGTGGCTCAACCACCCGCACGCCGCGCCCAAGGTCCTCGGGAAGACAGGCCGAGGAATGAGTCGTATAGAGAACCTGAGAGACCGTGTTTTGGCTGGCCAGGACTTCGATCAGATCGGCCTGGGCGTCGTAATTAAGGTGGGTCTCGATCTCGTCGATCAGAAGCACGGGAGGGATCTCCAAGTTCTCCTGTGCGGTCAGCGCGACTAGGGCGACGAACTGGCGCAGCCCGTCGCTACGCTCGTGGAAAGGCATCGTCGGCCCGCTTCCCGACTGCACGTGGATTCGCAGCAACATCCCCTCGGTCTCCAGCACAACAGTGACCTCCGGTTTCTGCTGCCAGGCCTCGAAGCGCTCCTTCAATACGTCGTTGGTCGCCTCGCGTAGATCGCGGATGGTTCCGGTTTCACCCGCCGCGATCGCATTACGCAGGTCAATCAGGTCTAGTCCACCCAGCGAGGCTAAATTGCGAAGAGCAGCGCCAGGATCGTCGGCGGCAACCGAAAGGTCGTACTCGCTCTCCAATCGCCGCGCCTGATCGTTAAAGCGAACAAACCCAGGGGCTCGCCTCATGAGAGTGCTCTGCGCCTCTAGGTCGGGATGCGCCATCCCCTCGTGCTCCGCCAGCTCGCGAAGTCCCTCGGCGAAATCGGGATCCTCGTCGATTAGTTCCGAGCTCAGTTCCCGCAGGTCATCCACAACCTCGTCAGCAAGGCTCTCGGTGTCGATGCCCAGCGCCTCGCTCAAGCGCTCCACTCGATCCTGCTCCGGCCGAAACATCTCGTCGTACTCCTCCTCGGGGAGATTCGAGGGCCACCAACGCTCTGCTTCCTCTCGAATCTTCTGCAACATCGGCTCCCGGCCGGCGCGATTCCGCCGCAGAGGTGCATTGAGGACCAAGGCGCGACCCCCATCGGCGTTGCGAATCACCTCAAACCACCTGACAGAGTCGAGGTCGGTTGAGGTCGAGATCGTTCTCAGGGCGGCGCGGTCTTGGTCGTCGAGCCGATAGCGCAAGCGGACAATCTCGCGCCCATCGGGCACTTCTTCCCGGCGGGTCCGATTCGGCGCCTCGACGGCAGTGTCTTCGTGGGCGATCTCCATCGCATCTAGCACGGTCGACTTGCCGCTCTCATTGGCCCCGGTTAAACAGACGAGCTTGGTGTCGAAGCGGACCCGGTGCGGCGTCTCACCGCCGAAACGGCGTAAGCCGTGAATCCAAGCGTCACTTAGTTCCATTTCCTCACCCCCCGTGTCACTCGCAAGCAGCAGCCCCGACCGGCTAAATCCCGGCTCGTTCAAAGACCCTTTCATAGCGCCCGCACGGTCGGTGTGCCCCCTTGCTCTGAACAACTGTTGAACCGAGACCCAATTCCGCTCCCGATCAGTTAGCGGTGAGCCTCACATCAAGCGGCTGCCGCGGAAAGTTAATCCGTCAGGCCGCCGTTTCACCCTTGGCAATTTGCTCCGGCGTGGGCTGAGATTGGCCCATGCCGATACGCCGCTCTCCATTCGGGAATAACTCCATATTGAGGACGTGGTCCGGCTCCGGCGCAGTCGGTGAGTTTCCCGTGCGGACACGTTCCCTGGCCGCTTGGTCGGCTTTCCGGGCCGCGTCTCGCCGTTCGCGCTTCGTGCGCCGCGCTCCCTTGACCTCCTCGGCTTGCATCGCCGCCGCGATATCTTCGGCGGTTGAGAGGGACTTAATCTCGGCCTCCAATGCTTCCCTCTCTGCCTCCAGCGCCTCTCGCCGGGCTTTGATCGGCTTAATGGCCGGACCTTTAGGCGGGGCGGGCTCTCGGTCGTGCTGAAATCTCTTGAGACGCCGCCTCTGGGTATCCGTCGCGGTGCCCTCTTTCACGGCCTCAGCAACTTCAGCGCGCTCTTCAGCACGCCGCAGTCGATGCTGGAGGAAGACAATCGCCGAGCGCAGCTCGGGCGAGGCCATACGCAGCCTGCCACCGATCTGGCGCTCACCCATAAGTGCCAGCGTCGCCGTCTCAAGCGAGATCTTCGCCTCCAACTCTCGCTGCTGAACGCGCTTGCCGTCGATCCAAGCCCAGCGTAGCTCCCGGTCCTGCGACTTCAGCAGCTTCGTCGCATAGATCGCATGCAGGGATTGCGCGAGAAAGGCGAGGGCGATGATGGCGAAGGCGAAGGCTGGAAAGTTGAGTGCGGCAGCGACAGCCGCCACGATGGTCAGAGCGAGCGTTTTCAGCAGAGCGGCGGAGAGATAGGTCTTGCCGAAATCCACCGCGCGATGCCAAGCACGCGTGATTAGACGCCGCGCGTCTTGCTCCGCCAGTCTGTAGGGATCGAGCTCGGGCATCTAGGAACTGATTTAGCAGACCGACTGGACGAGCGTAATCTCAATTTGGGCGCCGAATTGGGCGGCAAGCTAAGAGCATGGGAAAGGGCGAACGACTTCGGGGCGAACGGAAGGCAAAGCTGGCGCAAGAAGTCGAACAGAAGGTCCGTGCCGAAGAAGCGAAACGCCACGCAGCAATAGAAGGTGTCCGGCGGGGGCGCCGCCGCGGCTGTCTATTTTGCAGACAGGGTGATGGGGGCTTCACTAGTTTTGAGCACATCTTTCCAGAGGCTCTCGGCAACACTGAGTTGTTGCTCCCGGTGGGGGTTGTCTGCGACCGTTGCAATAACGGGCCGCAGGCCGAAGTCGACGAGGCTCTATCTCGGTTCCTCCCGATCGACCTGCTGCGCACTTGGCACGGCATCCCGTCGAAGAGCGGCAAGCTCCCCAACTTCAACTTCGACAACGGGGCGCTGCGCTGTGTCCGCCCCGGCCATATACATCTTCAACTCGACAGCTACAAAGGCCAGCCGAAAGATTCCAGAGGCACCGCTGCGCACGGCGCGAGTTTTTCGGCCTGGCGTAACGAGGGCACGCCGAGGCGCCTGCGGAATGTGCATAGGGCGCTGTTGAAGATGGCGCTGGAGTTCGCGTGGACGGACCTCGGAGAGGATGAGGCGCTAGGAGAGGACTTCGACCACCTTCGTGAGCGGGTCATCGATGGAGGACACGGTGGCTATCTCGTCTTCCCCGAGAAGATGGACCCTGCCGAGGAGATTTCCTTTCAGTACGAACGGCATGACGGCTTCGCTCCAGATCATTCGGTGATCGCGGTGATGGGGAGGTTCTGGGGCTTCCCGCTCTTCACCGACAGCCATCACGTCAAACCCACCCGGCCCGCTCCTTCCGGCTTGATCCTGCAGACCTTCGAGGCCGCACCCCAACCCGCCAGCACCGAGCGGAGGGCGGCCTAGCTTCCTCGACTTCGGCTCACCTGGCTAGTCCGGAGGAAGCCGTGCTCCCCCTGCTGCATGTGCGGCTGCGACGAATTCATCTTGCGCGACGCGAAAGTTCTGCCGAGCAGTTTCTAATCGCTCGCGCTGCTCTTCGACCCACGCCCTCACCTCGCGCCGCTCCGGAGTTCCTTGCTCTGCCGGCGGCTCCATTTTGATCATCCCCAACGCCCTATAGGCATCGAGCGTCGCCGCGGTGGCGGCGTCGAAGGCGAGCGCCACTGGATGTTCCGGGCCGAACAATATTCGGAGGGTTCCCTTGTGCATGTCCGCTTCCCTCCCAACAGTTGCAAGTGCTCGGTACGGCGCTTCGCGCTCCTCGTTGTCGAAGAATCCAGCACCCCATCCCATAAGCGTGGCAGTGGCGTTGTCGAGCGCGTATTCCATTCGGTGAAGGACGGCGGCTGCTTCGGCCATAATGCCACGCACGCTGTCGAGGTCCGAAAGCTTGCGATCGTGTTCGAGGCTCTTTCGCTGCTGCCACAGTTGCGCCACGATCGCCGCCACTGCCACCGCGCCGGACACGGCAACGGAAACGATCGCAACGGCGAGCATAGAAAGAGCGTAACCGTCTACCTGCGCTTCGATGGCTGGTGCCAGCCCTAGCGGTAGCCCAGCGTCTCCACCCAGCCCACGATGTCGTTGCCGTCGCTCAAAATCGGGACCATGAAAGGGTCGAGAAGCTGGCGGGTTGCGGCACGAGGGTCTTCCGCAAGCTCGAGGGTCTCGAATAGATCTCCAGACCTATAGAGATTCTCGGTCACCCTGGGAGCGCCGGAGTTGAAGACGAGTCCTCCGGATGCCTGCCAGGAAACCGCGTCCAGCAAGCCACCCAGCTCCAGGTCGACCCGTAGAAGTCCTGCTTCGGGCAAAGGAGCAAAGAAATGACCGGCAATGCTGAGCAGCACCATCGTCTCGACCGCCCAATGGCTCTCATGGGCGCAAAGTGCGTCTGCCGTGGCATCTGGCTCCAGTTCCGCCGCCAGGTCGATCGTCACCGTGAACGAGAATCCGGCCCCATAGCTGTACATACCCCCCACCATCACCGACAGAGGAGCGGACCCTTGAAGGAAGGTGCCTGCGCGCCAACCGAGAGTGCCGGCCGGTTCCCAGCTTCTCAGCAAGTCGAATGACTTCGGGTGGAAATCCTGATGGATGAATTTCTGCGTCGTCGAGGCGGCCTCCTCAATTGCTTCATGCAGCGGCGCGCGGAGATGAGGCTCCTGAGGCGAGTGCAGTAGCCCAGGTGGTCGCACATGGAGTCGCATCATTCCAATCGCCGCTTCGCCTAGGTCAAGTCGGACTCCGGGTGGCATTCGGTGGCCCTCTATTCCGACCTGTGCTTCATTCTGCTGGCGTAGTTTCCAGCGCCTTAGGTAGAGCGCCTCAATTTCACGCTCATTCAGGTAGCGAGTGGTCGCGCCTGAGCGGGCTGGAAACCGGCCTTCGTATTCGTGCGGGGAAGACCACGAAGCAGGAACCGCGATTACGAGGGCGCCTTTGGCGTCGCCCTCGTTCTCCCGGAGCGACGTGATCTCGACTGGAAGGGATGGGGTGACATTTGCGTCAAGCACCTGTTGCACGCGCTCCATCGCTCCTCCCAGCTCAATCGGGGAGATGCTACTGGCGACGCCATCCGTCTCGTCAATGCCGATCACAAGGACCCCGCCCCCGACGCTCATCGCTGCTGCATCCTTGGCGAGGTCCCGAATCTTCTTATTTGGGGGTAGCGCCGACTTGAAATCGAGGCGTTCGCTCTCGATCTGCACGCCAATGGCACGCTCCAGGTCGGCCCACGTACGGGGAATCCACATGGAACGAGGGTAATTGGCTTGAAATGTGGTTTGAACCGAGGGGTATCCCGATCAGGCAGAAATCGGCATTTCTGCCTGAACACCCCGACAATCGCCACATATCCGCGCATATCGGGCTCAGTCGGCGGCGAATAGTGAGCGGCGCAAAGCCGCTTGTCATGCGGGATTTGGACAGATATCGAGTACCCAGCAGCCTAATCGCACCCAGGAGGTCGGCGGTTCGAATCCCGCCTAGCTCCACTCACCCCGCCCGCCGGTGGCGGAGGTGAGTGGCGAGCGGAGATTGGGGCGACTCGACCGGCGCGGACCCGAAAGACTCGATCCCGGCCGAACAGTCCTCAGCCGTTGAAGTGGACGCCGACCTCGCGGCTCATCCGGCCGATCGTTTCGTAGAAGCTGGCCAGCAGATTGCGCATCAACGCCGCCTGCAGGTCGGGGTGGTGGGCGGCCAGGCGCTCGAAGTCGGCGACCGAGAGGGTCAGGCACTCGCCGTCGCTCTCGCCGCGAACGCTGACCGGGCGGTGCGGGACGCCGGCGAGCGCGACCTCGCCGAAGGCCAGTCCCGGGGTCAAGGTCGCCAGCCGGCGCTTGCCGTCATCGACCTCTACCTCGACCGTCACCTCGCCGGCGAGCAGGAGGAAGGCCGCGTCGGCGTCATCGCCCCGGGCGAAGATCGTCTCGCCGGCCGCGAACGGCCGCGGGCTGAGCAGCTCCGCGAAGGCGGCGAGCATCGGCGGATCGAAGCCGGCGGTGAGTCGATGCTCGGCAAGCGGCACCGGTCCGCCGACGACGGCCGGGGTGCCCTCGGCGGCGAGCAGCCGCTCCTCGCACCACTCGGTCGCCGCGTCGCGGTCGGGGAAAACGCGGGCGCCGTCCTCCGGCAGCTCGGCCAGCACGTGGCTGTGCGGAGGGGCGACGAAGACCAGGGCCCTGCCTTCCTCCTCCATCCAACTCGCCAGCCCGGCCAGGAGCCGGTTGGCGGCGAGGTCGATCTCGGTGACCTCGGTCAGATCGATGACCACGGCCTCGATCTCCCCCCGCTGCTCGACGACCCCGCGGACGACGCTCTCCATCGCCGCGAAGACCAGGTCGCCATGGAGGACGTGGACGACGCAGCGCGAGCCGGTGCGGTCGAGCACCGCGCACTGCTCGGGCGGGCGGCGGCGGCGCGAGGGAACGTCGGCGACGCTGTAGCTGCGGCGCACCGCCGAGCGCGATGAACGGGCGACGTGAAGCAGGTTGAGATCGAGGTCGGTCGAGATCTGCCGGCAGACCTCGACTCCGCGGACGCTATTGCCGTGCCGTTCCAGCGGTGGTGAGAAGACCCCGATCCCGAGCTGACCCGGCAGCACCGCGAGAACGCCGCCGGCGACACCGCTCTTGGCCGGCATGCCGACGTCGACCACCCACTCGCCCGCCGAGTCGTACATGCCGCAGGTCGTCATCACGCTGAGCACCCGGTCGACGTACTCGCGCCCGAGCACGCGCTCGCCGTTCAGCGGATTGACGCCGCCGTTGGCCAGCGTTGCCGCCATCAGGCTGAGGTCACGGCAGTCGACTGCGACCGAGCACTGGCGGAAATAGAGATCCAGGGCCAGCTCCGGATCCTGCTCGAGGATGTCGGCGCCGCGCAGCATGTGGCCGATCGCGCGGTTGCGGTGGCCGGTGCCGCGCTCGGCCTCATAGACCTCGGTCGCCACCGCCAGCGGCCGCCCGGCGAAGCGGCCGTAGGCCTCGACGACCCGCCGCTCCCGCTCCTCGGCGTCGGCGCCCGGCAGGAGCGAGGCAGAGGTGATCGCGCCGGCGTTGATCATCGGGTTCAGCGGCCGGCCCGTGTCGGGCGCCAGGCTGATCGAGTTGAAGGCATCGCCGCTCGGCTCCACCCCCACCTTCGCATCGACCGCGGCGAAGCCGTGCTCCTGCAGGGCGATGCCATAGGTGAAGGGCTTCGAGATCGACTGGATCGTGAACTCGCGGCGCGACTCGCCGACCTCATAGCAGTGCCCGTCGGTAGTCGCGACGGCGATCCCGAACCAGTCGGGGTCGGCCAGCGCCAGCGGCGGGATGTAGTCGGCGACGGCACCGGAGCGCTCACCGCGCCAGCGCTCGTGCAGGCGCTCGAGGTAGGCGTCGATCGGGGTCGCGGCCATCGCCCAACGCTAGCCGGAGTCGCCTTACAGCGGCTCGGTTCCCTTGGAGTATTAGCCGGCGCCGAGGGTGAGGACGTGGGCGGTCTTTGGGTTGACACGGCCCTCGAGCACGTCGAGGTAGGCGGCGCGGACGGCGTCGAAGCCGCTGCCGTGGTTTATCTCTAGCCAACTGGCGATCCACTCGCAGAACGGGTGCCAGGCCTCGGCTACGCGCTGCTCCAGGCCGGCGCGGCCCCAGTCGGCGGCGCGCTTGGTGACTCGGTCGGGGGCGAAGAAGAAGGTTGGCGTTGGTCCGGGCAGGGGCTCGGCTCCTCCGGTTCCGAAATCCTCCCAGTGGGTTACCCCGACGGCCATGCTGTGGGCCAGCTCCTCGCCGTAGTGGGTGTGAACGGCGCGGCGGACGGCGGCGTCGCCGGCGATGTCGACGAAGGTGGCGGGACCGGGGCCGAGGGAGTCGATTGCGTCGTAGGGGACGGTGCGGTCGTAGATCCCCAGGCCGGCGACGAACTCAGCGCTGCGCGGCGAGGTGAGGCCGACCAGCTCCGCCCCCTCGCGTCGCGCCAGGAGGAAGGCGGCGGCGAGGGCAGTCTTGCTGGAGGCGCTGGAGACGACGATCGGCCCGCGCCCGACCAGGCCCTCGTCCGCGAGCTGGTCGTCGATCAGGAAGGAGGTGAAGAAGAGCGGCCGCAGCAGCATCTGCACGTCCTCGCTGTCGGCGCGGTAGAACGGGTCGGCGCCAGTCGCCAGGTAGCGATGGTAGGCGGAGGGCAGCTTCTCCCGGTGCGGGGAGCCGTCGACGAAGCTGCCGGCCTCGACGCTGACCGGCGTCACCGTCAGGTAAGAGGAGGGCGGCAGGTAGCCGTAGACCCGCGTCCCCGGCTCGACGCCGTCGGCCTCGCTGCGCTCGACCTCGGCGAAGCCCCACATCGGCACCCGTCCCCAGCCCGGCTCGGCCGGGAAGAAGTCCCAGTAGGACATCGCCTCGCCCATCACCGCGTAGGTGACGTTGTTCGCGGTCAGCCCGAAGCGGTCGACCCGCAGCAGCGCCTGGCCCGGTCCCAGCTCCGGGCTCGGCGCGTCGACGACACGACACTGCCGCAAATCGTCCCGCTTGACGAGGAAATCGCTCATCCGGATCAGGGTCAGCTTAGTACTGGTCTCTCCGTCGACCTGCGGTGGGACAAGGAGATCGAACGGCTCCTCAGGAACCAAACCGCGCCGCCTCCTCGGATCCCGCCGTTGCGTTCCCGGCCGAGTAGGAGTGGGCTCCGGCGCCGGCCAGACGGCCGCTGTCGACGATCAGGTATTCCTCGCGCTGGGGAGAGCCGGTGAAGTAGTTCTCGAGGATCTCTCGGGTTCCAGCGGCATAGCGAGCCTGGGCTGAGAGCGTGGAGCCGGAGACGTGAGGAGTCATCCCGTGGTGGGGCATCGTCCGCCAAGGGTGATCGGCGGGGGCGGGCTGGGGGAACCAAACGTCCCCCGCGTAACCGGCCAGCTGCCCCGACTCGCAGGCGGCCGCGACTGCCTCGCGATCGCAGATCTTGCCCCGCGCGGTGTTGATCAGGTAGGCGCCGCGCTTCATCTTGGCGATCATCTGCGCGTCGAAGAGGTGCTCGGTCTCCGGATGCAGCGGGCAGTTGATCGTCACCACGTCACAGACCTCGACGAGGCTCTCCACCGACTCGTGGTGAGTGACGCCGAGCTGCGCCTCCGTCTCGGCGGGCAAACGGTGGCGGTCCATGTAGTGGAGGCCGACGTCGAAGGGCACGAGGCGCTTCAGGACCGCGGTCCCAATCCGCCCCGCTGCCACCGTTCCGACCTGCATCCCCTCCAGGTCATAGGCGCGCGAGACGGCATCGGCGATGTTCCAGCCGCCGTCGAGGACGATCTGGTGGGAGGGGATGTAGTTGCGGACCAGTCCCAGGATCATCATCACCACGTGCTCGGCAACGGAGATCGAGTTGCAGTAGGTGACCTCTGCGACAGTGATCCCCGCGTCCATCGCCGCCTGGAGGTCGACGTGGTCGGAGCCGATGCCGGCGGTGATCGCCAGTTTCAGCTTGGGAGCCTTGGCGATCCGCTCGGCGGTCAGGTACGCCGGCCAGAAAGGCTGGGAGATGACCACCTCGGCGTCGGCCAGGTGCTGGTCGAACTCCGAGTTCTCCCCGTCCTTGTCCGAGGTCACGACCAGCTCGTGGCCTCCGCTCTCGAGGTAGGTCCTCAGACCGAGCTCGCCGGAGACGCAACCCAGGAGCTCCCCAGGGGAGAAGTCGATGCCTTCAGGGCTCGGAGCGCTCTGGCCGTCAGGGTAAGAGGCAATCGCCGGGATCTCCTCGCGAGCGTAGGTAGGCGGATACCCGCTTACCGGGTCGTCGTAGAGAACGCATAGGACCTTTGCCATTTCTGCCTCCAATCGGGATCGCCGAGGACCGGCTCGACTAAAGGTAAGCCGCCGAACAAGCAGCGTCCAATGCCTCCACTGCGACTTGGGTAATAGCGGCGCCGCCTTGCGGCTCTCCTCGTCCGGTCCGACCGAGGAGCCGGGGCGTGATCCCCATCAGGCCCCGGCTCCCTACTCCTTTGCGGCCCCTTCCCGCGATGCGAGCTCCTTGCTCCCGCATTGCTGCCATCCCAAGGTGCCGCGTGAGGGAGCTTCTCGCCTCGGATAGAGCGAGGCAAACGTTCAGGAGAAGGGGTTTCTATCCAGCGCTGAGGGGTTCGAGGGCTGGCCGGGCTTTGACTGAGGGGGTGACGATCGCGTCGATCGCCGCCGCCCCTCCGACCGCCGGGGCGAGTGCGAGGTAGGAGAGCACTGGCGCCGCGATCGGCAGCTGCTCGCCGCTTCCGCTGGCGACGAAATGGTGGATCACGCCCCACATGGCCCCGATCGACGCTTCCGCGGCGAACACGGTCGGCCGCTGCTTCGGCGGCGCTCCGCGTCGAAGCAGCGCCGCCAGTTTGGCGATCATCTCGCTGCGCCATTGGATCGCCTCGGGGCCAGGCGGGAAGACCTCGCGGAAGGCGAGGTCGGCGAAGTCGGGGTCGCCCGCGAGGTGGCGGCAGAGCCTGGCGACCATGCGGTGAACGCCGCTCGCCCAGTCTTCGGCTGTGAGGTAGAAGGGTTCGGCTTCCGCCAGGGTCCGATCGCTGAGCATCTCGAGGGTCGCCAGGAAGCAGTCCGTCACCCCGTCGAAGTGGGCGTGGAAACCAGGCCCTGAAACACCGGCGGCGGAGCGCACCCGTGGCACCGTCAACGTCGCGTAGCCCTCCTTGCTCGCAAGCCTCGCCGTCGCCGAGAGGATCATCGCCCGCTCGTCGCCGAACGGCGGCTCGACCGCGGTCGCGGGAACCGGCGACGCCCCGGCGGCCCCAAGGCCGGACAGGCGGGCGACGTCGCCGTCGCAGAAGGAGAGCGCCCACTCCATCAGCTCATCCCCGTCGAGGGTCAGCTGCCGGGGGTCTCCAGAGAGCAGCCGTGCCCGCGCCACCCGGCCGCAGCCGGCGACGATGCCTTTGACCAGCAGCCGCGGTGGCCGGGGGGACCCGTTGGCGGGAGCGAGGCTTTTCGCCACCAGCGCCTCGAAGAGCCGGTTCGTGCGCAGCGTCCGCTCGACCGCGCCGGCGCCAACGGCGAAGGCCTCGACCAGGGCCAGCCGCGCCGCCTCAGGGTTGCCGGCGATCTGGCCGGCGAAGGCGAGAAACCCCAGTCGCAGCCGCTCGTGCCACTCCTCCTCGCCCTCGCTCGCGGCGAGGATCCCACGCAGCGAGTGGTTGACGATGGCGTCGTAGGTGGCGAGAAAGCACTCCTCCTTGCTGGCGAAGCGTTTGTAGAAGTCCCGCTTCGAGACGTGGGCGCGTTTGACCAGCGCCGCCACGGAGACGGCGTTGTAGCCACGCTCGGCGACGAGCTCGACCATCGCCCGCCGCAGGCGTCCACATTGGTGTGCGGCGACGTCCTCCGCCGAACGTCCCGGCCCTGGCCTCAACTTCGGGTAGCGAGAACTCCTCGATCGCGAGCCTCGCGAGGAGCGGGTGCTTTTTCCGTTCCTTGATGACAATCTGTTCGTACCAACAATGGACAGAGCGTCTAGTTGCGATGCCAGCGAAAAAAAGCTCCTCTTCAGGGGCGAATCGACGCTTTCAAGCCATTCCGACCGCCTTCCGCCCTCAGCGGACGGTCGGCACGTAGACGAGCTGTTGCATACGCCCGTCATACAACCGGGAGTCGACCAGCTCCAGGTCGATGTCGGGAAGATCGATGAAGAGGGGGTCGGCGCCCGAATCTCCGGTGATGACGGGGAAGACCATCAGCTCGAGGCGGTCCACCAGGCCGGCCTCGAGGAGGGCGCGGTTCATGGCGATGCTGCCGTGGGAGCGCAGGGGGACGGGCGACTCGGCCTTCAGGCGCGGGATGGCCTCGAGGGCGTCCTCGGCGATCAGGCTGGAGTTCTTCCAGCTCAGCGGCTCCTCCAGCGTCCGCGAGATCACGATCTTCCGGGCCTCGTTCAGCGGCGAGTGGCTCGGATCGTCCTCCGGCGGCGCGAAGCGCTCGAACAGGCGGCGGCCCTCGCCGAGGAGGACGGGGATCAGGTGGATCTGGATCTCGTCGAGGACTCCCGCCGCGAGGGCGAGCTGGGCGACGGTGGCGCCGTGGACGAGGACGTTTGTCACCGGCGGCCTCCTTCGCCCGGGCCATCGCGGTCTCGACATCGGGCACGTAGGTGACCAGCGGCCAGCGCGGGTCGACGCCGGCCTGCTGGCGGCTGAGGATGTAGATCGGCACCCCATCGTGATGGTCGCCGCCAGCCTTTCGCGGGCTCGAAGGTGCCGCGGCCGGCGACCACCGCGCCGGTGGCCAGCGCCTCGTCCATCATCTCGCCGTTGGCCCCCTCCGGGCGGCCGGGCACTCCCCCGTGCTCGGTCGGCGCGCCGGCGAAGAACCACTCGTGCAGCCGCTCGCCGCCGTCGCCGAGGCCGTTGCTGACGCTCTCGTTCGGGCCGGCGACGAAGCCGTCGAGGGACATCGACATGTAGAGGACGGTGGAGGACATCTGGCCTTCTCTCTCTCGTGGCGGGCACCGTTTGCCCTGCCTCTACCCAGACGACGAACGAGCGCAGCCGAAATCGACAATCCGCCGCGGAAGGCGAGGACCGACTCGCTAGGAATCCGCCAGCCGGTCGAGGTGGCGTTTGCCGACCTCGTTGGTGAGGCGGAGGAACTCGGTTATCCGGGTCAACTCGGCGGCGGTGAAATCGTTCGTCAGGGACGCTTCCCACTCGGCCGCCAGGGGTCCCCAGATCTGCTCGGCGCGGGCGTAGAACTCCGGGGTCACCTCGACCTTGACCCGGCGGCGGTCGGCGGGGTCGGGGACGCGGCGCGCGAAGTTGGCGCGCTCGAGGCGGTCGATGACGCCGGTCACCGCACCACTGGTCAGCCCCGCCTCGGCCGCCAGCTCGCCGGCGGTGAGGCCGCCGGCGTTCTCGATCGCATTCAGGCAGTGCAGGTCGGTGCGGTTGACCCCGAGCCGCTCGGCGGCGAGGTTTTCGAAGGCGCTGTCCTGGTTGCCGCTGGCGCGGAAGGCGGCGATCAGCCCCTCGACCAATTGTTTCTTCGGACTTGCAGACATATCTCTTAGTTGCTAAGATACTTTGCAGATAAGGAACTTACCGGGCGAGAGAATCATAGGACGCTCGGGTGACGAGAGGAGTGCAGATGACGGACGCGGGCAACACGGCTTCGAAGATCGAGTGGCGGCTGGAGCTGTTCCAGGTCCCGGTCTCCGACGTGGACCGGGCCAAGGCCTTCTACGTCGACCAGGTGGGATTCGTCGCCGACCATGACCACCAGGTGAGCGAGGAGCTGCGCTTCGTGCAACTGACCCCGCCCGGCTCGGCCTGCTCGATCGCGCTGACCACCGGCGCTCACCAGATGCCGCCGGGGAGCGTCTCGGGCCTGCAGCTGGTCGTCGAGGACGCCGACGCGGCCAGGGCGGAGCTGCTCGAGCGCGGGGTCGAGGTGGGCGAGGTGCAGGACTTTCCCTGGGGCCGCTTCGTCTTCTTCGCCGACCCGGACGGCAACGGCTGGGCCGTCCAGGAGATCGTCCAACCGCAGAGCTGAGGCGGTTGCCTCAGCTCGTTGCGCTCAGCTCGCGCAACTCCTCCTCATGAGAGACGGCGTGGCGGCGGAGCTGACCGCTGGGCTCGATCGTGTAGCTGCCCATGCGGACCAGCGGCGGTGAGTAGGCGTGGACGGTCACGGCGGGCTCGGTGCCGGCGTGGAGGACGCGGTGGATGTCGCTGGCCCCGAAGGTGAAGGAGGAGCCGGCGTGGGCCAGGCGCGAGATCGGGGCGTCGGGAGACCTGCCGAGCACCAGCCGCTCCTCGCGGACGCTGCCGGAGACGACGGCGACCGCGCCGGCCGAGAGGTCGTGGTCGTGGAAGCCGGTGTCGTGGTCGTGCGACCAGCAGAGCAGCCAGACGTCGAGGTGCTCGTCGCGCAGCAGTTGCTTGAAGGTCCGGTGGGTCGGGTCGTGCTCGATGTGATGGGACCAGAGCTCCGGCTGGTCGGCGATCTGGTTGGCGACGACGAGCAGCTGCTCGTCGGTCAGGTCCTGGCCGTGCGGCCGGGCGATGTTCTCGATTCCCTTGGTCATGCGAGGTCTCCTTTCTGGTGTGGGGTCAAGAGGGAATGCGGGTTCGTACATCGCAGGAGCTGGCCCAATTCGGGATCCATTTCGGGCGCGACGGGGTCGACGACCGGCCGGTCGGAGCCGTAGACGAGCTGCGTCACGCCGACCGCACCGGCCATCGCCTCCAGCATGCGCGGCCCGTAGGAAGAGGTGTCGTAGAAGACCAGCGGGTCGGGGGCGAGGGGCGCGACGCCGCCGCGAGCGACGAACCGCTCCAGCTGCAGCGGCGCCCCGCCGGCAAGCATCGCGAACAGAACCCGCAAACGTGGGTGGACGCGCCGCCCGGCGTGCAGGACGAACCAGGCCGCCTGCATCTGGGCGACGTAGTCGGTCAGGGCCGGCCACCAGACGGGGATCGGTGGCCTCGGGCCCGCCTCGACGGAAGCCGCGACCGGGCCGGGGTGGACGAACAGCGGCGCGCCGTGCAGTTCCAGGCGGGCGAGGAGCGGGCCGACGTGCTCGAGCGCGCCGGGGGTGGCAAGGGCGGTCGCCGGCAGCGAGATGCCGACGCAACCCCGGCCGATCACCGCATCGACGGCAGCCGGATCAGGGGCCTCCAGCAGCACCGCGCCCCAGCCGCCGAAGTCGGTCGGCAGGTCCTCGATGCCGCGGTGGTGGGCCTCCAGCAGCGGCAGCGCCTCCTCGGCCGGAAGCGTCTCGATCCCGAGCGCGGTCGAGAGCGCGACCAGCGCCCGGTCGACGTTGTCGCGCCGGATCTCGACCGTCCGCAGAGCCACGTTCGTCGCGTCGAAGGAGAGGACGCTGTCGGGCTCGCCGCCGACCCGGAACGCCCAGCCCTCCCCCTGCCGAATCAGCATCGGCGGTCTCCGGCGCCGGGCCAGCTCCTCGATCAGCTGCTCGGAGAGGAGGTGTTGATGGACATCGATCCTCTGCATTGTTGTCTAAGTTAATCAAGATTCTCGACTTAGAACAAATAGAGGCTCGTCTGCAACGCATCGGGCGACTAACCGACGAAGGGATCGAGCTGGCGCAGGCGGATCGATTCCGGCGCTTTGGCAACGAGCGCGTTGCGCAGCCTCCGCCCCAGCCCGGACTCCAGAAGAGCCGCCTTCGCCGCTTTGCGCGAGCCGGCTACCAGGGCCGCGGTGCGCTCCAGGCGAGCTCGCTCATAAGCGGTGAGGGCCGCTTCGACGTCAGGCTCAGCGGCCACCGCCGCGCCCAGCGCGGCTGCGTCGCCGAGGGCCGAGCCGGCGCCCTGACCGAGGAAGGGCAACATCGGGTGGGCGGCGTCGCCGAGCAGCGTCGCCGAGCCCCGGCTCCAGCTCGGGACCGGGTCGCGGTCGTAGAGGCGGTGGACGAGCACCTGGTCCGCGGCGGTGCGGCTGAACGCTTCGCGGACCGGCTCGCCGTACTCAGCCTGCAGTCCCGGCAGGGTCGTCCGATCCGGATCCCCGCGATGGGCGAGGTACCAGTAGACGCGCCCGCCACCGAGCGGCAGCAGGCCGGCGACGCTGCCGGCTCCCCACCACTCGCCGGCAGGCACGGGGGCGTCGAGGTCGGCGACCCCGCGGAAGGCGACGATGCCGGAGTCGCGCGGCTCGCCATCGCCGAGCAGCGCTTCCCGCACCGTCGAGCCGAGCCCGTCCGCACCGACGACCAGGTCGGCCCGGACCGAGGAGCCGTCCTCGAAGCGCAGCTCTCGGGTCTCGAGCTCCTCGAGCCGCATCCCGGTCCTCACCCGCTCGGAGCCGAGCGCCGCGACCAGCCCCTCGTGGAGGTCGGCGCGGTGGAAGCCGACCAGCGGCGCCTCGAAGCGGGCTTCGAGCGCGTCCGGGTCGAACTCGGCCAGGACCGAGCCGTCGGCCCGGCGCAGGGCACCGTCGGCGCGCGGCGCGGCGGCGGCGAGATCGCCGAGGCCGAGCTGGCGCAGCGCCCGCACCCCGTTCGGCCAGATCGAGAGGCCGGCTCCCAGGGGCCTGACCTCCGGCGCCGCCTCATAGACCGTTGCCTCCCAGCCTGCCTGCCGCAGCGCGATCGCCGCGGCCAGGCCGCCGATGCCGGCACCGATCACAGCTGCGTGCCTCCTGTTTGGGTCAGTTGCCATCGTCCAAGCTCCTTTCGGGTGAATGCATAGCCGCAGGTTCGCCGCCAGGAGCTCCCCTTTCATCAGGGACGAACCCTGATTCGACCCTTAGACGGTGGGTGCGCCCCCCGGCTCAGCTGCCCTCGATCTGCTCGCCCAAGCGCTCGTTGGCCTCGCGCAGCTCCGGCGTCAGCTGCTCGTCGAAGTCCTCGAGCTCGGCGATCTGGCGCAGTTCGATCTCGGTGCCGCCGTCGAACGGTGCCTTCTTCAGCCACTCGATCGCCGCGTCGCGTGAGTCGCACTCCCAGAGCCAGTAGCCGGCGACGACCTCCTTGGCCTCGGCGAAGGGACCGTCGGTGACGGTGCGCTCCTCGCCGTCGAAGCGGATCTTGGCGCCCGCCGAGGTGGGCAGCAGGCCGTCGCCGCCCACCATCACGCCCGCTTTGACCAGCTCTTCGTTGTAGCGGGTCATCGCTTCCAGCATCTCGGTGCTGGGTTTCTCGCCGCCCTCGGACTCGGGGCTGCTGGGGACTATGACCATGAAACGCATTGCTTCCTCCTCGGTTAGGGGTGTCTTTACCCACCCGACGAACGGGCGCGACGGAAATCGACACGGCCGGGAACTTCTTAGTCCAGCCCGTGCGGGTGCAGGTGGTCCTCGGCCATCCGCTTCAGCCCGACGCGGTCGATCTTGCCGGTCGGGTTGAGCGGCATCTCGTCGAGGAAGAGGATCTCCTCCGGCGCCTTGTAGCCGATCTGCTCACGGCAGTGGACGATCAGGTCGGCGGCGGTGGGTTGCTCGGCGCCCTCGCGCAGGGTTACGTAGGCGCGGACGTTCTCGCCGTGGACGGTGTCGTGGACGCCGACCGCGCCGGCCAGGTCGACGGCCGGGTGGTCGACCAGCGCGCCCTCGACCTCGTAGGGGCTGATGTTGGAACCGTCGTGGACGATCACCTGCTTCTTGCGGCCGAAGAACCAGAGGTAGCCGTCCTCGTCGGCGCGGGCGAGGTCGCCGGAGTCGATCCAGCCCTCGCGCAGCACCTCCTCGGTTGCCTCCGGCGCCTGCCAGTAGCCGGCCATGCTCGCCGGGGTGCGGATGAAGATCCGGCCCACCGCCTCGGCCTCGATCATCCCGCCCTCTTCGTCGCGCAGGGCGATGCTGAAGCCGTTGATCGGCCGCCCGATCGAGCCCTGCTTGACCACCCCCGAGGGCGGGTTCAGCGTCGCCAGGCCGACCTCGGTCATCCCGTACCCCTCGATGATCGGGAAGCCGGCGATGGCGGCGAACTCGTGCAGCAGCTCGGTCGAGACCTTGTCGGAGCCGCAGCGGCAGACCCGCAGCGAGTCGAAGTCGTGCGGCTGCAGGTCGTGGTCGCGGATCAGCGCCAGCAGCGCCGCCGGGATCATCGCCAGCACCGTCGGCTTCTGCTCGCGCAGCAGCGGCAGCATCTCGTGGCTGTCGAAGGTCCGCGCCACCACCACCCGGCCGCCGACCGAGAGCGTGCTCAGCGCCCAGAGGAAGGAGCCGATGTGGGACATCGAGGAGCCGGGCAGGAAGACGTCGTCGGCGTCGAGCTCGAAGGCTGCGGCGGCGCTGGCGATCATCCAGCGCAGCGAGGAGCGGGTGTGGGTAACGCCCTTGGCCGGGCCGGTGCTGCCCGAGGTGAAGAAGATCGCCACCGGCTCCTCGGGGTCGGGGTCCGCTTCTGGCGGCAGCGCCCCACCCTGCGCCAGCTCCTCGAAGCTGTGCGGCCAGTCGACGTCCGCGACCACACCCGGGCCCTGGGGATCGGCGTAGGCGACGACGCCCAGCGGCAGCTCGCAGGCGAGCTTGCTCTCCCCCACGTCCTCATGGCGCTCGACGTGCGCCAGCAGCGCCTTCGCCCCACTGACCTCGAGCGCGTGGTCGATCTCGCCGTGGGTGTAGCGGTAGTTGAGCGGGGTCGCGACCAGCCCGGCCTTGAAGCAGGCCAGGTAGTGGACGATCAGCGCGATCCGGTTCGGCATCAGCGAAGCGATCCGGTCCCCCGGCTCCAGCCCCATCTCCCGGTAACCGCCGGCCAGCCGCTCGGCCTCCTCCTCCAGCTCGCCCCAGCTCATCGAGCGGTGGGCCGAGACCAGCGCCAGCGCCTCCGAATCGGCATCGAGCCCGACCCGCAGCAGGTCAGCCAGCGGCGCGGCAGGGGCTTCGAGCGGGAGGCCGTCGATCAGCACTGGCCTACTTCTACAACACGGGCGAGCGGGGTGGCGCCTCCCGGCCAGGGATTGCCGGGAGGCGCTATATGCCGTCGTCCATCGGGGTCATGTCCGACGACAGCTTTCGCGAGGGTTCGCTCGCGGGAAGTTCGTAGTCATCCGGTCCGCCTGGAAAGCCGGGCCGCCCGGCTGCGGCCGTAGTAGGGGAGGAGCAGAAGCTCGACCAGCTGCTGCTGGAGGGACCGCCGGCCCTCAGAGCTCTGCTCGGCGAGCCATCCGCTGACCACCGCCCCGCCGCCGGCAATCAGGAACAGCTCGGTGAAGCTGGGCAGCTTCGCCCCGTGTGGACTCTCCTTCCGGATGCCCTCCAACAGCTCCGCCAGCCGACCGTGGGAGGTGGAGATCTGCGGTGAGAGGTCGACGGTGGCAGGTCCCGGAAAGAGAATCTGGAACTGCTCCGGTTTGCCGACAGCGAACTCGAGGGCGGCACCGATCGCGTTCCTTACCCTCAGGGGCCACTCGCTCTTGTCGCAGGTCGCGGTCACAGTGGTGAAGAAGCGCTCGAAGATCGACTCGTGTGCAGTACCCATCGCGTCCCGCTTGTCCTGGAAGTGTGTGTAGAACGTGCTCCTTGAGACCTTCGCGCTCTCGATCACCCTTTCGACCGTCAGCCCGCTGAATCCGTAGCTGGCGACTGTGAGCGCGACGGCGTCGACGATGCGCTCTCGCTGGTGCATCGCCACCTCCTCCTCCGTCAGCCCGTGGCGCCCACGCGGCAACGGCTCCCCTGGTCCGATTCCCCGGCCGACCATCTTCTAAAAGATACACAATCTTATCTACCTCTGCAACAACAACCAGCACCTCGGAGGAGAACTGATGAGTACCGGATTTGGCTCTGCTCTTAGCTATATGCAGCCCTCGTGGCTTGTACAGGATCGTCTACTCAAAAAGTGCCGGACCGGCGAGCCGGTCCGGCACAGATCAGCTTG
>DASTSW010000003.1:0-42305 GCA_035760445.1 Solirubrobacterales bacterium
CTATTACGACGAGGCGTTGGCATCACTCCGAAACGCAGGTGAGGCGGTAAATCTCCTCTTCCTTTTTGAGCGGGATCCAGCGGCATTCCAAGAATGGAAGGCGACTGAAGGCTTTGAGAGATGGAACAAGTTCAAGCCCAGCAAGGTGCGAAAGCTCCTCGCCAGAGACGGTGGTCTCGTTCCACTCGAAGAAGATTGGTATGGCCAACTCTCGAGAATCAGCACTCATGTCGAACCAGGAACGAATCCCCAGGCACACAACCTGATCGGCGTTCCCACGCTCGGTGGCTACTTCCAGATCGAAGGCGCCCTCTTGGTCTTGAATGAGATTGCACGCGTCGCAGGCCTCGCGACCTTTCCTGCTGCGCGATTGATTCTTGAAGACCAGGAGCGAAGGCTCCAAGTGCTTGAAGCAGGCAAGGTTCTTCTCGAAGAAGCCGGGAGCTTCAATCTGGATTCCATTGAGGAATACCGGAAGCAGCAACGAGAAGCGCTTCGAGCCCAGCCTCGCCCGCGGAATAACGCGTAAGGGCTTTGCCAGTCGCATCAGCCCTACAGGAGCTCACCTAGGGCCTCCCTCTACGGCCTACGAACCCGAGCGGCTCTAGCCCGTGCCGTACTCGGCTTCGCGCTGGCCTAGCCAGCGCCCTCCTGCGAAGCCAGCTCATCGAGGATGACCGCGTCTAGCCGCGTGTGATCCTCGGCCATTGCCTCCCACCACGCACTTTCGTAGGCAGCTAAATCAGCAAGGTCTATTAGCGGACGGAGCCCGTCGAGCATCAACAGGTAGTTGCGCAAATGCCAGGTCGCCCGGGTGTTTCCGTCAATGAAGGGATGGACGTCGTATACACGGATCGCAAGCGTGTTCGCCTCAGCAACGATGAACTCGACTAGCTCGGGGTCGTCAGACGGGCGGAAGCGCTCGCGGCGCCAAGTCCAGTTCTCGCAGGCGCTCTGAACCGCTGGAAGGATTGCCTCAACCTCGACTGCACTCCCTTTGCGGTTCAGAACCATCTGAGTCCGAAAGCGGCCCGCGTCGGCCGGGAAGGTCGTCTCGAACCAGCGGAAGTGGATCTCCAGGACAAGGCGGACATCTACCGCCCAGGGAGTCTCCGAAGTCGCAATCGCTTCCAGCCAGCGCAGGACGTTCTGCCCGCTGTGCTGAATCTCCTCGGCGCTTGGGAGCGGGTCGTGGCCAAACTCGGCTGACGCATCGAAAGCACCCGGCACGCTGCCCGCCTATCTCGTTGCGCGCCTACGCAGACAGGGGCTTGCCGGCGGCGGCTCGCGCTTCCGCCTGAGACTTGGATGCATCCGCTAGACGCATGGCCGTCTGAGTCGAGCGCTCAATCTCCGCGTCGGTCAGATCGAAGCGAGGACGGCCGTTGCTCTTCAGCCGGCTCCGGCGACCTGCTGCGAGAACCTTCAGGTTGTCTCGATCCTGTGGCATGTTCCTAGGTTACTCCCGAGGGTCGTCGTTCCCTGCGCGTCCAGGTTTGTCGTCTTCCAGGGCAAGATCGATGTCTCGCCGGGCCTCATCGACGGCGGCGACCCAGTTGGGGGCCGGGGCTCCACTCTCCAGGGCCTTCCAGCTCTTCGGCAGCTCCGCCATCTCGGGCTCGCCGCTGTCTTCTGTCGGGTTCACCTGAGTTAAGCTAGCACCCATGCGCGATGTTTTGTCTGAGACCGAGGCAAGGGTCACGAAACAGCTAGCGACCGCCCATGGAGGTCAGAACGTGCGAGTCTCGCCCGGTGGCGGCTGCCCCATACTCATCGTGGATATGGATGAAGGTCGCAGCCTCTTTGATCTCGTGCGGCTGACAGAGGCGCTACGTGAAGCACTCGGCGTTGAGGTCAGAGTCTTGACCGAGAAAAGCCTCTCGCCCTACCTGCGGGAGGCCGTCCTGGCCGAGGCCGTGGCGCTCTAGGTCCCATCCCGGTCACATCGCCGCCGCAACCCCCGCTCCAGCGCCACGCTCCCCCGTCCTACGAAACCGAAGGTCACAGGTTCAAATCCTGTCGGGCGCGTTTGCGCGATGTCGCTTGGAAGCGGGCATCGCGACAGTCGAGCGCCTAGCCAGGCGTGTACTCGAGGAACCGGCCCAGGTCGCGAAAGCCCAGTGAGGCGTAGACGCCCTCGGCCATCGGGGTGGATTGCAGGGTGGCCGTTTCGCAGCCGCGTTCGGCCGCTTCCCGGAGATGGTGGGCGGTGAGGGCGGTGGCGATGCCCTGACGCCGGGCGGGCTCGAGGGTCGACATGTTGAAGATGCCGCAGTCGCCGTCGTGGTCGAAGCCGAGGGCGGTGGCGACGACGGCTCCGTCCAAGCGGGCCGCGAGCACGTGAAAGGCCTCGGGATCGACGCCGGCGAGCAGGGTCTCGGAAAGGCCGAGGTGGCGCAGGCACCCGAGGTATGTCGCCCAGTCGGCAGGGCCAATCTCCGCCAGCACCACTGGCATCTGCGTGGTCGCCCCGAGCTGCATCCCCATCACCCGGGTCGACTCGGCGATCGCGTAGCCCATGGAACCGAGCTCGGCCGCGGTCCCGGCATCGCTCTCGTGCACCCAGGCGGCGTAGTGCCCGACCCCGGCCTCGCCGTACGCAGCCCGAATCCCCTCGATGGCAGTACCCCGCTCCTCAGGTCCGAGGTCGCGATCGAGAACGGCATTGTTGTAGATGGACCGCTCCGGCTCGTTCGGGAATACGGCTGCCGTAACCCCGCGCAGATGTTGAATCGCAGCGCCTGTGGATCCCCCGGCAATGGTCTCCCAGGAGGAGACCAGGGTCGCGACGGCTCGGTCGTAGAGGCGTCGATCGAGAGTTCGAGTCATCGGCCGCGATCCTAGGCAGACCGCTCTCAGCATTTGATCTATAAAACTTGATCAAACAGAGGATCGGGCGGAAACTCCTGGCTTCGGCATCTATCTGAAGCAAGGAGAAATGATGAAACACCTAGGAAAACTTGGGCTGATTGGCTTGGTCGTGGCGTTGATGGCTCCCTTCGCGGGAAGTGCGCAGGCAACCGTGGTTACATCGGGAGGGGCGAGCTACACAGGCGAATTCAAAGCCGAAGCAAAAGACGTCGTCCTCCACCGCAAAACGTTCTTCGAAGGCAAATTCGGGATCACATGCGGGAAATCGACGATCAGCGGATTCGTCGCCAGCCATGGGTCGGGCGTCACAGCGACGGTGGGGCTGAGCAGCGTCATCTTCGGCGAATGCCAGAACGTCCTAAACCCCAGCGCCGAAATCAAAGTGCTGAGCCCAGGAAAACCTGAAGTACACACAGCGTCGGGCGACACCGAAGGCACGTCGGGTGGCGGCACATTCACATGGAACGGCTTCGAATTCACAACCTCGATCGGGCCGATCGGCGGTAACGAGCACTGCTTCTTCAAACTCTCGAATGCGGACGTCGGGTCGATCAGCGGCAGCAAAGGCACGGGAGCGACAGCGAAACTCAACGTCGACGCCTTCCTCAGCACCTCGCTCGGGTGCGGCCTCTCGGCGGAGCTGACAGCCGCTTACACGATCACCACCCCCGACAATCTGAACATCGACTAGGAGGAACGGCGGCGGGGCCTCAGAGCAGCTCCGCCGCCCTTCAGCTGAGTCGCTCGGCCAGGCCGATGATGATGCCCTCGGGGCCGCGGATGAAGCAGAGGCGGTAGATGTCCTCATACTGCGCGATCTCGTCGACCAGCTCGGCGCCGTGCTTGCGCAGGCGGGCGACTACGTCGTCGATGTCGTCGACGGCGAACATGATGCGGCGGATGCCCAGGGCGTTCGCCGGCGCGTCCTCCGGCTCTGCCCTAACCGCCGGGGGCGTGTGGAACCTGCTCAGCTCGACCCGGTTGTGGCCGTCCGGGGTCCGCATCATGGCGATGTCGGCGCGGACGTCGTCGAGCCCGACGACGCGGCCCGCCCACTCACCCTCGACCTGGGTCTCGCCCTCCAGCTCCATGCCCAGCTCGGTGAAGAACGCCTTGGCGGCCTCGAGGTCCTCGACGACGATGAGGACGTTGTCCATCCGCTGAAGCGTCATGACTCCAGCGTACGACGGCGCGCCGCGCGGGTGCCGACACCACGGGCGAGCAGGGTGGCTAGGCCCTCCTCGCCCGGGTCGGGAATGGCACAGGCGCCCTCTGGTCCGTGGAGTTCTGGGGCGAGAGGGTCGCGGCCGGTCCGGTGGGCGATCGCGGCCAGTGGCCCGAAAAGCACGGTCTGGACGACGGCGGGCGGTTTGACGAAACGGATCGCGTCGCTGTACTCGCGGGCGATCGCCGCCAGCCAGAGCGGGTCGGGGAGGCCCTTGGCGTTGACCCGGCCGAGAGCGCCGAGCGACCACAGCGCCTCGATCATCGAGGCGAAGCGGGCGGCGGGCTGGCCGGGAGCCGCCTGCGTCGCCTCCACCTCGACCCGGACGTTCGCGACGCCGTCGCCGGCGTTCCACCAGTCGTGCACCGTGCCCGCCGGCACCTCGACGAGCCCGTCGCTATCGCGGACGACGCTCTCGTCCTTGCCGACCTGGAAGCCGACCTCTCCGTCGCGTACCTCGAACCGCTCGATGAAGTGGTGGTGGATGTGGGCACCGGCAACCGCGGCGCCGGGCTGCAGCCAGAGGTCGACCTCGATCTGGCGCCCGCCCGGGTCGACCGAAAGGACGTGCGCGATCTCACCGGTCGCCGGGTTGTGAAGCCATCGGCCTGCTTCGAGGGCGTCGACTGGGGAGGGGGTGGAACGGTCTCTGGGCACGGGTCCCAATGTATGAGCTGCCGCGCCCCGACGCCAACTACTCGGCCCGCTCCTCCTCGGTGAGATCGTTGGCGTCCCGCACCGCCCAGCCGAGGCGCTCGGCCAACTGACCGGTGAAATGACTCGACTCGAGGTCGCTGCTGACGATCCTCTCGCGGTAGACCACCTTGCCGCCGGCCTCCGGCGTGTCCGTGACCACTAGTAATTGGGGCATGCTGACCTCCTCCGATTGCTGTCCTTTCAGAATGGAGTGGGCCTCTAAGGAGCAAGTCAACGTTGGGTAAATCTCAAACTCGTGAAAGAGCCTGGACCCTGATCGGGCGCGACAGCCGCCCTTACGAGAGCGACGTTCCCGGCACTCTCGGCGGCCACCGCCGCACTCGGATCTATGGCCGGCTCGACTGCGCGAATGCGGCTCGCGCGATCGCCCGCGGCGGCTACGTCCAGAACCGCGTCTTCTTCCTCGATGAGGAGACCGCGGTGGCTGCCGGCTACAGGCCCTGTGCCAGGTGCATGCCGGAGGAGTACCGGCGCTGGAAGGAGTACTGAGCAACCGCGTCCATCCGGTCACCGACCTAGGGTGGCTCGCCGATGCCCGCCAAGACCCGCTCTCGACTCTCCCTTGCGGTCGCTCTCGCTCTGGTCTTCGCGCTCGGCGCGCTGCTGCCGGGCGCCTTGGCGGGACCATCCGAGCCGACCGCGGTTCGCACCGCCCTTGCCCAGACCGGAAAGGTGCAGGGCGCTTCCGGCCGGACCATGGTGCTGAGCCGGGTGGTGGTCGAACCCGGGGCGAAGTTGGCGCTCCACCATCACCTTGGGACGCAGATCTCGCGGATTGCCTCCGGGACTCTCACCTACACGGTCCGCAAGGGCTCGGCCGTGGTCAGCGAAGGCGATGCGGAAAAAGACCCGCGGCGGGTGCGGACGATCGCCGCCGGGCAGACCGCCCGTATCAAGCCCGGCCAGTGGCTGGTCGAGCAGCCCTCCGATATCCACGAAGCTGCCAACCGCGGCAGCACTCCGGTCGTCATCTACCTCTCGACGCTGCTGACGAGCGGCTCGCCGCCTGCCACTCCGGTCACCCTGCCCTGAGCTCGGCGCCGGTTGGGCGCCACATCAGCCACACCGGCGGTCCGCCCGGAAGGCGCACTTCCTCGGTGACCTCGAAGCCGTGCCGTTCGTAGAGCGGGACGTTGCGGATGTTGCTGCTCTCCAGGTAGGCGGGGAGGCCAAGCCGGTCGGCCTCGGAGACGCCGGGTTGAAGCAGGGCGGTGCCGAGACCTTCGCCCTGCTGCTCGGGGCGGACGCCGAGCGCCGCCAGGTACAGGTGCGGCTCCCGCGGGTGCCGCGACTCGATCCCTAACAGGCCGCGGGCGACCCGGCCGCCGCGGGGCCAGACGCCGCGGAAGGTGGCCGCGCCGAGCCGCAGCGCCTCGAGCGGCGACTCGCGCCAGCGCCCGGCGCCAGCCCACAGGGCACCACCGCCGTCCGCTCGCCAGACCAGCCCACCAGGGACCAGCCGCCGCGCCTGCATCTCGAAGTAGTGCCTGCCGTATCGGCGGCGCTTGCCCTCGTCCGGGAAGGTCCAGCAGAGGACCGGGTCGTCCATGAAGGCGGCGTGCAGGTCGGTGACGACGCGCCCGACCTCGGACTCGGTCGCCGCGCTGACCGCCGCCGTCATCAGGCTCCGGAGCTAGGGCTCGAGCCGGACCGGCAGCGTTTTCAGCTGGTTGAGGAAGCCCGACTCGACGTAGACCGGGCTGCCCGCCATCTCGATCTTCGGGTAGCGGGCGAGGGTCTCCTCGAGCAGGATCTTCAGCTCCAGCCGGGCCAGCGCCGCGCCGAGGCAGAAGTGGCGACCGCCGGCGCCGAAGGCCTGGTGGTCGGGGTTGCGGTGGACGTCGAAGCGATCCGGGTCCTCGTAGCGGCTCTCGTCGCGGTTCGACGACGTGTACCACATGACCACCTTGTCGCCCTCTTTGATCTGTTGGCCGCCTAGCTCGACGTCCTTGGTCGCGGTGCGGCGGAAGTGGGCGAAGGCGGGGAACATCCGCAGCGCCTCCTCGACCGCGCCCGGAATCAGCGACGGGTCGTCGACCAGCATCTGGCGCTGGTCCGGGTTTTCCATCAGCGCCCGCAGTGCGCTCGAGTAGGTCGCCTTGGTGCTGTCGTTGCCGGCGGCGACGAGGAGGAAGAAGCCCATCACGATCTCGTGTTCCTCCAGCTTCTGGCCTTCGACTTCGGCGTTGACCAGGACCGTGGTCAGGTCGTCGGTCGGGCTCTCCCGTCGCGCGGCGATCAGCTCGCTGCAGCGGGCGAAGATCTGCTGGACCGCCTGCTGGATCGTCTCTTCGACGTTCTCGACGTTGGGGCTGTAGTCGGGGTCGTTGGCGGCCAGCGCCATGTTCATCAGCTCGGCCCAGGTCGCGTCGTCCTCCTCGGGGATGCCCATGAAGCTGCCGATCACCCGCGAGACGGCGGGCTGGGCGACGTCGGTGACCAGGTCGCAGGTCTCGCGCCCCTCGAGCTTGTCGAGCGTGCCGGTGACGATCTCCCGGATCGCCTCCTCGTGCGCCGCGATCCGCTTCGGGGTGAAGCCGGCCTGGAACAGGGCCTTCAGCCGGTCGTGCTTGGGCGGGTCCATGCCGATGAACATCGCCCGCGCCAGCTCGATCGGGAAGACCTCGTCGATCACCACCACGCCGCCGCGTTCGGAGGAGTAGGTCTCCCAGTCGCGGCTGATCTTGTGGACGTCGTCGGCGAGGGTCACCGACCAAAAGCCCTTCGCCTGCGGCAGCTCGGTCACTTCCGAGGTCCAGTGGATGGGGCATTCGCTGCGCATCCGCTTGAACAGCTCCAGCGGCGGCCCGTTCTCCCAGTGCTCGCGCTCGAGCACCAGAGCGTCCTCGACGTTCCCTTTCCCGGCGGCGATCTCAGCTTGGTCCGGCACGCCGCGCAAGCATACTGGCTGGCTGGCCAGTTTGTAGGCAGCGGTTCGGAGGCGGCCACCGCTCGCCGCCTCCGTTCACCGCTGGGAAACGCTACGGCGCCCAAGAAAGGACCGACGCCGTCAGCGCGGTTGTCCCGCCTTCGGGGTGGATGGTCCCTCCCTGGCCGGGATCAAAGGAGAGGTCGCGGAAATATCGGCCTGCCTGCTTCCTCTGCCTTCACCCGACCGAGTTTCGTGCCCCGTCGCCCGCCGCGCCACCGGGGAGCACCCCAATATCGACCCTAAGATTTGCTGAGTACTCACTGGGAATGGGAGAATGTGGCCGTGCTGCTGGAGCGCGAGCGCGAGTTGGGGGAGCTGGGCTCTGCGATTGCCGAGGTGGTCGCGGGCAGAGGCCGCGCGGTCGGGATCGAAGCCATGGCGGGCCTGGGAAAGACCCGGCTGCTGGCGGAAGCGCGCGTCCGTGGCGCGGAAGCGGACCTGAGCGTTCTGGCGGGGCGGGCGACCGAGCTCGAGCAGGACTTTCCTTTCGCCCTGGTGCGCCAGTTGCTCGGAGCGGAGATCGCCAGCCTCCCCGAAGAGGAGCGCGAGCGGGTCTTCGAAGGCGCGACCGCCGCGCGTGGCGCCCTCGGTCTGGAGGCCGGCGACGACCGCGGCCACGACGCCTTCGCGGTGCTGCACGCTCTCTACTGGGTCACCGCCGCCCTGGCCGAGCGCAATCCACTGCTGCTGGCGGTCGACGACGCCCATTCGGCCGACGCGGCTTCACTCGACTATCTCGGCTTTCTCCTACCGCGGCTGGAGGAGTTGCCAGTGCTGCTGGTGGTTACCGGTCGCCCCGATGAACCTGATCCCTCCGGCGGCTTCCGGCGGGTCATGGCTGACACTTTCGTCCGCCACATGACGCTCGCTCCCCTCAGCGCAGAGGGGACCGCGATCTTCCTGGCCGGAGAGCTCGGTGGCGACCCGGCCCCTACGTTCGCGGCAGCCTGCTTCGAGGTCAGCGGTGGCAACCCGTTTCTCTTGCGCGAGCTGTCCCGCACCGCCATCCAGCGGGGAATCGAGCCGCTGCCCGAGAATGCCGAGCGGATTCGGGACCTCGTTCCGGAGCGGGTCGCGCAGACTGTGATGGCGCGTCTCGAGCGGCTCCCCCTCGAGGCCGCAGCCGCCGCGCGGGCGCTCGCGATTCTCGGCGATGGGTCGGACCCCCGCCTGGTGGCGGAGCTTGCCGGCGCCGATCCTGGCGACGCAGCCGCTGCTGCCGACTCGCTGCGGGCTGGCGCCATCCTTGACCCCGGGCCCACCCTGCGCTTCATTCACCCGCTGGTCCGCAGCGCCGTCTACGAGAGCGTCCCTAGCGGCGAGCGGACCGGCTCCCATCTGCGCGCAGCCGAGATCCTGCGGGAGGCGGCGGCCAGTCCGGAGCGAATCGCCACGCAACTGCTTGCGAGCGAGCCGCGAGGGGATCGCCGCACCGTCGAAGTCCTGACCGAGGCCGGCGAACGGGCGATCGTCAGGGGCGCTCCGCGCTCGGCCACCGCCTACTTGACTCGCGCGATACACGAGCCGCCTCCGGCGGAGCTCCGCGCGGCGGTGCTGGAGCCGTTGCTCTCCGCCATCGTCAGGGACGCTGACAACACGGTGCTGGCCGAGATCGAGGAGGAAGTGGTGGCGACGATTAACTCGCAGCCGTCGCTGCTCGGCCGCTGGGCACTGAACCTGTCCGGCGCGATGGCGATGAACGGTCGCTTTGGCGATGGCGCGATGCTGCTGCGCGAAGCAGTCGAGCTGGTGGACCGGGAAGGCGATGTCGAACTCGCCTTCGTCCTCGGCGAGCAGCACAACACGATGGCAGCCGTCGCCGACCTGGATCTGCTCGACCTCTCGCACTACTTTGGCCGGCTCGACCCGAACAGCCAGGCGGGCAGGCTCGGCGCCGCTTCCGAAGCTCGCTTAGCTGCGATTAGCGGAAACTCTCGGGAAGCAGCCGAGGCCGCCATGCGCGCGCTTGGTGACGACATTGTTCTCTATGACGAGGGCTCCGACCTGATCGCCGTGATCGCAGTGGTGATGATCCTGATCGCCGCCGATCAGACCCTCGCCGCTCGCCAGGCGATGGACCTGGCGGTCGCCGCCAATCGCGAGCAGGGGGCGACCAGCGGTCTGCTGCGCGCCCTGATGCTGAGTGCGCTCGCCGCCTGGGGGGAGGGAGATCTGATTGGCTCCGAGCCCGATATTCGACAGGCCATCGACCTGGCGCTGAGCGCGAAAAACCCCACGCTGCTGCTGTTGCTGGCCGGGGTTCTAGTCGAGATCCTGATCGAGCGGGACGAGCTGGAGGCCGCGCAGCGGGAGCTCGATGCGATCGGCTTAACCAACGGCCCGATGCCGGACAATCCGATGTTCACGGTGCTGCGGTATGTGCGTGGGCACCTGCGGGTGGAGCGCGGGGAAGCGGACCTCGCACTCGAGGATTTCGCGGCGCTCAGCTACGAGGAGAACCGATGGGACCTCGGCCACCTGACCGTCTCCTATGCCGCACCCTGGGCGGCACGCGCGCTGCGGGCGGGCGGTGACCGGGAGGCGCTCCACGAGCTGGCCACGAGCGTGGAACCGCTGGCACGGCGCTGGGAGAGTCCCTCGACGACCGCACACATGCTGCGTGCGCGAGCCGCGGCGCGTGAGGGACAGGAAGCGATCGACGACCTCGAGGAAGCGGCCGCTCTGTTGGAAGGTTCAGCCCGGCGACTCGAGTACGCCCATGCTCTCCTCGAACTGGGGGAGGCGCGTCGCCGCGAGGACAGGCGAGCTGACGCCCGGCCCCCGCTTCGCTTGGCGTTGAAGTTGGCGCGGCAATGCGGCGCGGCGAGGGTCGCCAAGCGTGCTCACGACGAGCTGCAGGCGACCGGCGAGAAAGTGCGCAGCTACGCGCCGATCGGGGTTGAGTCGCTGACCCCCAGCGAGCGGCGGGTTGCCGAGCTGGCGGCCGCGGGGATGACCAACCGCCAGATCGCCCAGTCCCTCTTCGTCACCGTGAAGACGGTCGAGGCCCACCTCAGCGCCGCCTACGACAAGCTCGACATCGGCTCGCGCCGGCAGCTGCCGGAGGCGCTCGGTAGCGACCCGGTCGTCTAGAACGGCGCCTTGTCGCGGGCCGACTTGCCGGCTGAGTGGCTCTTGTCGGCGGCGCGCTGGGATTTGCCGAACGATTTGCTCAGCAGGCGGCCGATCGGACCGGGGGCCTTGCCGCCGGCGCGCTGGCCGAGGGAGAAGCCCTTGTCGGTCCCGCGCCTGGCGTGATTGGAGAGGCGGGGAACGAGGAAGCCCAGGATCAACAGCAGGATGCAGATACCGACAACGACTCCGATAACCATTCTCAGTTCCCCCTTTTAGACCTAGAGCTTCTGCTCGAGGTCGTCGGCTTTATTGCCGTGGTGCTGGGCAAGCTCGCGCTCGCGCTCGGCTCGCTCGGCCGCCTCCCGAGCCGCCTGCTCGTGATCCTGCGCCTTGCTGGCGTGCACATCGGCCTCGTTGCGGTGGCCTCCAGCCTGTTCGCTGAGGCGCTGGCGCTCCCGTTCGCGCTGGGCGCGGCGCTTGCGGCCGGCATTGACAGCGAGGACCAGCAGGATGGCGACAACGACGACGATGGCGATGATCAGTGCGGTTGACATGTCCCTCTGAATACCCGCCTGCCAATTGATAAACCAATCCGATCCGGGTAGCCGGGGTCCGTGTTCGACTGGCTCACCCACGAGGTTTCGCAGAGCGCTGTCACCTATCCGGTCATCGCCCTGGCCTGCGCGATCGACGTTCTCATTCCGCTGGTCCCCTCGGAGACGATCGTGATCACCGCCTCGGTACTGGCAGCCCAGGGGGAACTCTTCATCTGGCTGATCGTGCCGGCGGTGGCGATCGGCGCCTTCCTTGGCGACAACCTCTGCTACTTCCTCGGCCGCAAGATCGGCGACCCGATCGCCGACCGGCTGTTCGGGGGCGAGAAGGGACAGGCCCGATTGCACTGGGCGGAGGAAGCGTTGCGGCGGCGCGGCGCGATCCTGATCGGGGTCGGCCGCTTCATTCCCGGCGGGCGGACCGCCACCACCTTCGCGGCCGGCACCCTGGAGATGCCTTACCGCCAGTTCGTCGTCGCCGACGCCTTCGCCGCGGTGATCTGGGCCTTCTACGTATCGATGCTCGGCTATCTCGGCGGCGAGACCTTCAAGGACAGCCTCTGGCTGCCGCTGGCCACTTCCTTCGCCGCCGCGATGGCGGTTGGCGCCGGCTTCGAGGGCTGGCGCCGGCTGCAGAGCCGCCGCGGCAAGGACATCCTCGGCGACGAGCTGCCGGAGGAGGCAGCGACGTCATAAAAATGCCGGGGCCGCCCAAATGGACGACCCCGGCCTGGTGCAAGAAACGAACGCGGGGAACTGCGACCGAGCGGGACAAAACCCGGCTCCCTTCGCTCGCCGGTGCCCGGGGTGGATTCCGCCGGGCGCCCGAACCAGTGCGGCGCCTAGCGGCCCTGCACCTCCAGAGTCCCATTAAGCATGTGAATCAAGTTAGGACCACCTCCTTTCTCTGGTCAGAGAAGTGAAGCAAACGCGGAGGTCGGGGCCAAATCCGCCGCCGGATCAGCTGGCGATCGAGTCGAGGCCGTCCTGGGCTTCGGAGAGGAAGTGGGAGGCGATCCGCCAGCGGCGTTGCAGGACCGGTTCGATCGATCCCGTGCCGCAGCCGAGTTCGGAGACGCATTCGCCCCAGTCGTTGGCGCCCTCGATGTAGCGGTTGAAGGCCTTCTCGCTCGGGGTGGCGACCCGGGTGAGGCAGTCGATCCGCAACTTCTCGATCGAGATCTCGCCGTAGGTGGAGCGGATGCCACGCACCTCGGCCACGTACTGGTCGTAGGTGACGCCGACGGCAAGGCGGCGGCGCAGTCCGTCCAGCGAGCCGACGAAGCTGCCCAGCTGGCTCTGGCAGAGGTCGCCGCCGGGTACCGGCAGCCGAATCCCCTTCTGCGTCGCCGAGCCGTCTGGCTGTTGATCGGTGTTGGCAGAGCGGCTTGCGATGGTGGTCTGCTCGGTCGTGGTCGCGCTGCCGCTTCCACCGCAACCGACCAGCAGCAGCGCGCCGAAGATGGCGCAGACGACGATCTGGAACCGAGCGGCGGCGAACACGCGCGGCAGTTTAGGTGGGTTGCGTCCTGTAGAAACCCGTCCCGTGCGGCGATTCGGGTTTCTCAGCGGGGCGGTCCTGGTGGCGGCGCTCGCCTGCCTATGGGCGGCGCCGGCGCCGGCCCGCTCGGCCCCGCAGGTGCTGGTTGTCGGCGACAGCCTTGCGGACCTCACCTCGCCCTACTTGAGCCGTTACCTGCCCGGCGTCGAACTGACGATCAACGCAGAGGGCGGGTACAACAGCTACCAGGTCTTCGACCTCTTTCAGGAAAGCTACGACCCGTCGGTCGACGTGATCGTCTTCGACGGGGGGACCAACGACAACCCGTCCTATCCGGAGATCCTCGCCGGCAACCTCGCCAAGGTCGCCGAAACCGTTGGCGACCGCTGCATGGTCGTGCCGACGGTCCATGGTCTGCACCCGGAAGGCGTCGACGACAGCGGCAAGAACCGGGTGGTGGCCGAATTCGCCGCCTCGCGGCCGGGGACGCAGGTGCCCGACTGGCAGGGGGCGGTGTTCGCCCACCCCGAGCTGATGCAGGCCGACAACCTGCACCCGATCGAAGAGGGCGCCGACTACCGGGCCCAGCTGATCGCCCAGGGGGTCGAAGGCTGTCTCGCCTACGGCCAGGCGGTGGCGACTGCCCCGCCGGAACCGCGCACCGACGTAGAGCCGATCGCCACTGTCGGCCGGCTGCAGGCGCGGCAGCAGGTCGTGATGGACGAAGTCACCGGCAACGTCCTCCGTCAGGCTGCCGCCTCCCTGGTCCTCGGCGCCCTGCTCACCCGCGGGTGAGAGCCGCCGGGCCGAAGTGGCAATCTGTAGGTATGGAGTTGCCCCATGAGTGAGGTGGTGATGCCGCGCCTCTCCGACTCGATGGAGGAGGGAACCATCCTCTCCTGGCTGAAGCAGGTCGGGGACGAGATCGCGGTCGGCGACGAGCTGGTCGAAATCGAGACCGACAAGGCGAACATGGCTTACGAAGCGGATGAGGCTGGCACGCTTACTGAGATCTTGGCCCAGGAGGGGGAGACCCTTCCGATCGGCAGTCCTATTGCGCGGATTGGGGACTCGAATGGCGATGGACAGAGCGCTAGGCCCGCGGGTCCTGTCTCCGATACGTCCCCCGCGCCTACCGGCGCGGGTCCCGCATCGTCGCCACCCACGGGACAAGAGAAAGAGGCTGACGCCGCGGGTTCAAGCGCTGATGCTCAATCTGAGGGCGGGGAGCGGGTCAAAGCTTCTCCGCTTGCGCGGCGGCTGGCTCGTGACAAGGGTCTGGACTTGAAAGAGCTGCACGGGTCCGGGCCTGGGGGGCGGATCGTCAAGCACGATGTGGAGGAGGCAGAGGCATCGAGCTCAGCGGCCCGTGCCCCCTCTACCCAGCCCGAGGGGGCAGGTGCCGCCACCCCCGCTGCTGGTGGTACCGCCAAGGGCGATACCGAGACCCGCGATCTGAACAAGCTCCAACAGACCATCGCCCGGCGGATGGCGGAGTCGAAGGCGACTGCTCCGCACTTCTATTTGACGATCGAGATCGATATGGGGAAGGCGGTCGCGGCGCGGGCGGCGATCAAGGGTGCGACCAAGGAGGGCGACGTGGTGCCCTCGTTCAACGACATGATCGTCAAGGCCTGCGCGATCGCCCTGCGCGAGTTCCCGAAAGCCAACGGCGCCTACCGCGACGGCCGCTTCGAGCTCTACTCGCGGATCAACGTCGGAATTGCCGTGGCCGGAGACGAAGCGCTGGTCGTGCCGACGATCTTCGACGCCGACAAGAAGGGCCTGCGGCAGATCGCCGCCGACGCCCGCGCCGTCGCCGCCAAGGTCCGGGACGGCTCGGTGACGCCGCCGGAGCTCTCGGGGGGAACCTTCACCGTCTCCAACCTGGGGATGTTCGGGATCGACGAGTTCGATGCGGTGATCAACATGGGCCAGGCGGCGATCCTCGCCGTCGGCGCGATCCGCGAGCAGCCCGCTGTCCGCGACGGCGAGATCGTCCCGGCGCAGCTGATGAAGGCGACTCTCTCCTGCGACCACCGCGTCCTCTATGGCGCCGAGGGCGCCGAATTCCTCGCCCGGGTCAAGCAGCTGCTGGAAGAGCCCGTCTCGCTGGCGCTCTAGCTACTCGGCCTGGCCGCCGCCGAGCTCTGGCGGCAGCGCTTTCGGACCTTCCGGATACATGTGCTCGAGCTGCTCCTCGCTCATCTCCAGGGTGCTGGTGATCTCTTCCCGTGGGGCGCCGACGACGAGCCAGAGCTGGTCGGCCTCGGTGTCGTTGAACAGCTGCCGGTCGGTGTCGGGCTCGACCAGCAGCGTGTCCAGCGGCGCCAGCGTCAGCACCTCGTCGCCGATCCGCACCCGGCCGGTCCCCTCCAGCAGCACATAGAGCTCCTCCTGGGTGAAGTGCCGGTGCCTGGTCGAGGCCTTCCCCGGTTCCACCCGCCACATCCGCGCCCCCAGCTGCGATGCCTCGAGCTGTTTGCCGAGGTCCGTGTTCGGCGTCTGCATCTGGTTCGAAGGACGCCAGAAGGCCTCGGCGGCGCGGAGGAGGCGATAGGACATTGACGCCAGTATGCCGTTGCAGGGGTTCATCGGCGCAGCCGACCCTGACCCCACCCGGTTGTGGTCAAAGTCGGCTAGGCGTTGAAGACAAAACCTGCCGCTACGGTCTACTCTTGAATCCCATGGGAAAGATCGCCTACGTGACCGAGGTGACCTCGCTTGGGGATCATCGTCTGCGTCTCGGGTTCGACGACGGAACCGTCGGTGATGTTGATTTCTCGGATGAGAGTTGGAGCGGTGTGTTCGCTCCCTTGTCCGACCCTGAGTTCTTCGCACGGGTTGAACTGGACGATGAGCTCGGGACGATCGTTTGGCCGAACGGAGCGGATATCGCTCCCGAGACGCTGCATCGACTCGTCGTCGCGCAGAACGCCTAGATCTCGAGCCAGGTGCCTTTGGGGCCGAGGTTGCGGACTGGGGTGGGGCCGATCTGGCTCTCGCAGCCCCACGACTCGTGGATGTGGCCGCAGACGGCTAGGCGGGGGCGCTTCTGTTCGATCGCTCGCAGGAGGGCCGGGCTGCCGAAGTTGCCGCCTCCGCCGGCGGAATCGCAGTGGTCCTTGGGCGGGGAGTGGAGGACGAGGACGGCGCCCTCGGGGCAGGCGGCGAGCAGCTCGGTCGCGGCCTCGTCGTCGAGGTCGAAGCTCCAGTCCCAGGGAGTGACCGGGATCCCGGCGCCGAGGCCGAAGAACTCGGTGCCGTCGATCGTCGTCCCCTCGCCGTGGAGGACGGTGGCGGCGCTCCAATCCGCGGCGGCAGACCGCAACGCATCGGCAGTCTCGTTGTTTCCAGGAACGAGGACGGTCGGCGCCTCGATCCCTGCGAGGGCGCCGATCGTCTCCTCAAGTCCCTCGTGGACCGAGGCGAAGTCGCCGGCGCCGATCACCACGTCGGCCTGACGCGACATCTCGACCAGCTGCGCCCCCTGCGCGAGGTCGCGGTGGAGGTCTGAGAAGGCGAGGATCTTCACGGGGAAAACCTAGCTGGTGGGCGCCGGGCTGGTGCGCCAGAGCCGGCGCAGCCGTCGCCTCGGCACCGGTTCCTCTTCCTCCCGCACCTGGAGGTCGAAGTAGAGGAGCGTCTGGCCGACCGCGACGTAGGGGATGAATAGGGCGAAGACGACCGATCCCAGCAGGTTGATCCAGAGCAGCGGGAAGGAGGTGAAGATCAGGGCGAAGCCGAGGATCGGCCCGGCGGCGACGCTGAGCAGCCAGAGGACGCCGGCCACCCGCACCGTGCGCAGCCAGCGACCGCGGACCAGCTCGGAGCTGCCCCGGAACGCCTCGCGGATCGACTTGTCGGTGAACAGGACCTCCTGCTGGACGAAGAGCCAGCTGACGTATTTCCAGGCGGCGATCGGGATGCCGACCACCGTGAGCAGGAGGAGGAGGAGGGCGAAGGTGACCATCAACTGGGCGGCGACCACCCGCCAGAACCGTCCCAGCATCCCCCGCACCGAATCGCGAACGCCGACCTTGCGGTCTCGCGCCAGTTCCCGCACGAAGACGATCACGATCGCGGCGACAAGCGTGTAGGCGATCGGCGGCCCGAGCGTTTCGGCGAAGTCGGCGAAGGCGAGGTGGACGCCCGCCCGGTCGGCAGCCTCGTCGACGGTGCGCCCGTTGGCGATCGCTTCGGCGAGCGCCTTGACCCCGCCGACGATCGGGAAAGCGATCAACCCGATCGGCACCAGCGGCCACCAGTGGTGCCGGTAGAGGCGCCGCGCGGTGCGCAGGATCTGGCCGAACGCCCGCCGCACCCGCAGCCGGTCGAGGTCGATCGGCCCCCAGCGGGTGACGCCAAAGAGCAGCGCCAGGGCGAGGAGGATCGCCAGCACGATCCCGATCGCCGCCGGCTTCGACTTGGTGGCTAGATGGGTGAGGTCGGTGACCGCGGTGACCGCGCCGCAGAAGGCACCGGTCACCGGCCCGCCGACGACCGAGCCACCGGGGAGGCGGGGGCTGGTGGGGCGCTGCTTCTCCATCCAGGCGAACGGTTCGCGCCAGACGGTCTTCGTCACCGGCCCGGTCGGGCCGTTGTTGAACCCCTTTTCGCGTTCACCCCAGCGGCCGCGGTAGCTGAGCCACTGGTAGGCGCCCTCTTCCGGCGCCGTTTCCGGCAGCAGCACCGGCCGCAGCTGCAGTTCGCGCAGCGGTTCGGAGGTGTTGTCGCAGCCGACCCCGGACCCGTTCTGTCCGTTGCCGAGGTAGATGGAGGAGTCGTAGAAGGTCGCGTGCGAGCCCGCGGCCGGGTAGACGACCGGGTGGGTGCCTTCCTTCTGCACCTTGCCGCTTTCCCACTCGGCCCGCTCGCCGCCGGCGTGCTGGAAGACGATCACTTCGTACGGTTCTTCTTCCAGCGCCTCCTTCGTCGTGTTCGACTCGAAGGCGAGCTGCATCCCCTCCCAGTCGCCCTCGTGCAGGTCGTTGAACTGGTTGAAGTACCAGAAGAACCAGAACTGGAGGGTGAAGCCGTCGTGGTTCGGTTCGCGGGCGATGTGGGCGTAGGTGATCGTCGGCGCCTTGCCTTTCTCCAGCAGCTTCTTGAAAGCCCGGGCGTAGACGCAGGTGTCGCCCAAGACCTTGCCTTCGTAGTCGAGGTACCAGCCGTCGCGCAAGCCGGCGATGTCGGCTGCGGTTGGTGCCTTCTTCACGGCTTCGAGCTTGCCGTCGGGTAGTTCGTGGGTGAGGGTGACGGTCGGGTTGCCGAGCACCGCCTGGACGCTGGTCGGCTGGTACTGCTCCTCCTTGGTGTTGCAGGGAGGGTGCAACTGTTCCCGCAGCATCGTGATCGGGACGTACTTCTCGGCCAGCTCCTGGGCGGCGGGGTCGACGGGCGGTGCGAGGACGTTGTCGGCGGTGTTGATCGCGGCGGCAGCGGGTGTCGCACCTGCCGCCATAGTCAGCATCGCCAGCGCGGCGAGGCCCAGCGGGACGAGGCGCCGGCTGCTCACGGCTGAAAACGTACCAGCGGCCCGGGTATCGTTGAACGATGGATTCGGACGGGTCGGCGATGGCGAAATCGGCGTATGACGCCTTTGCTTCCGCCTACGACGATTTCACCTACCTGTACAAGTACGAACAGTGGACCCGGCGCCTGCTCGACAGAGCAGAAGAGGCAGGCCTCGGGGGCAAGCGACTGCTGGATGTGGCCTGCGGGACCGGGCTCAGCTTCCTGCCGATGCTGGACCGGGGCTTCACCGTCACGGGTTGCGACATCTCCCCGGAGATGCTGGCGCGAGCCCGCGCCAAAGTCGGCGATCGCGTCGAGCTGGAGGTCGCCGACATGCGCGACCTTCCGAGCTTCGGCGAGTTCGACCTGGCTTGGTCGCTCAACGACTCGCTCAACTACCTGCTGTCTCCGGAGGACTTCGCGGCAACGCTGGCCGGCTTCGGGCGCAACCTGGCGCCGAAGGGGATCGCGCTGTTCGACATCAACACCCCGATGCTCTACCGCGACTTCTTCAGCAACGAGACGGTGGTCGAGCAGAACGGGAAACGAATGGTGTGGCGAGGGAAGTCCGACGCCGACGCGATTCGGCCGGGCGAATTCCACGAAGCGGAACTCGAAGTCGTCGGCGAACCGGATTCAGTCCGCGTTCACCGTCAGCGCCACTATCCCGAAGGCGAGGTTCTGAAGGCCATGGAGGCCGCGGGCGTCAGCTGCGTCGCGGTGTACGGCGAGCTCGACGGAGTGCTCTATCCCGGCCTCGACGAAACGACCCACACCAAGGCCGTCTACCTCTTCGGCCGCTAGTTCTCCGGTTCTTCTTCGACTTTGCCTGCTGGCATCCGCACCAGGGCGATGACGAAGGCGACCGCCATTACCGCCGCCATTCCGTAGAAGACGGTGCGTGAAGCGAGGGCGAAGTCGTGGGGGATGCTGTCGACCAGCTTCTGAACTTTGGGCGGCAGGTGTTCGGGTTCGGACCCGGCGCCGGTGCCCTGGCTGATCTGGTCGGCGATCTGGCTGCCGACCTGTTTGGGGATGCCGTTCTCGTCGGCGGTCGCTTCCAGGTTGGAGCGGTTCTCGAGGATCAGGATCGAGCCCAGCACCGCCAGCCCGAGGCTGGAGCCGAAGTTGCGCACCGTCTGGGTGATGCCCGTCGCCTCGCCGTAGCGGTCGCGTGAGACCCGGTTCATAGCGTCGGTGTTGGCCGGGCTGAGGACCAGCCCGACCCCGGCCCCGGACATCACGATCCAGTACCACTGGTCGGAGACCGAGAGTTCGGTCAGCGAGTTGCCCCAGAGGTAGAAGCCGACCGCGGCGATCGCGCAGCCTGGGACGACGGCGGCGCGGGCACCGACTTTGTCGAGCAGGCGGCCGCCCCGCTGCGAGGCGACGGCAAAGCCGGCGAAGAAGATCAGCAGGTAGAGCCCGGTTTCCGAGGCGCTTTCGCCGAGCGAGATCTGCGCGTACATGGAGGCGAAGAAGAACACCGGCACGAACGGGATCATCAGCAGGAAGAGGATGATGTTGTCCACCGCGAAGGCCCGGTCCTTGAAGATCTCCAGCCGCAGCAGCGGGTTATCGGTTCGCAGCTCATAGCGGACGAAGCTGGCGAGGATCGCCAGTCCGGCGGCGAGGACGATCCAGGTCTTGGCGTCGCCCCAACCCCAGATGCTCGACTGCTGCAGAGCCAGCACCGAGAGCCCCATGCCGCCGGTGATCAGCGCCGTGCCGGTGTTGTCGATCGGCGCCGGGTGCTTCTCGTCCGCCGGTTCCGATTTCCAGATCAGGACGAGGGCGATGATCGCGACCGGGACGTTGACCCAGAAGATCGCCCGCCAGTCCCATTCGACCAGGTAGCCACCCACCAGCGGGCCGACCGAGGTCAGGCCGCCGGCGATCGCGAAGAAGATCGCCAGATACTTGCCGCGTTCGGAGACCGGGAAAGCATTGAGGACGATCGCCAGCGCCGCCGGGAACATGATCGCCGCGCCGGCGCCCTGGATCACCCGGAAGACGATCAGCCAGGTCTCGTCGAGATCGCCGGTCGGGGTGGCGCCGCAGAGGGCGGAGGAGACAGCGAAGATGACGACGCCGAGGACCACCATGCGGCGGTGGCCGGCGATGTCGGCCAGCCGCCCGCCGAAGGCGAACAGCGCCGAGAGCGAGAGCAGGTAGCCGTTGATGATCCATTGCACGCCCGTGGCCGAGAGCGAGAGGTCGTCCTGGATCGTCGGAATCGCGATCGCGACGATCGTCTGGTCGATGAAGGTCATCGAGACGGCGAAGATCATCGCCGCGAGGATCAGCTTGCTGTTCTGTGCGCCTGACTGGTTCATGCCTGCGCCTTTGCCGCGCGGACCGCGATTCCTCCCCGGCTTCGGGTATTCTCGCCGCCGCAATGCCTCAGGTCTTCTGGCTCGGATTCGGAATCGCCGCCGCCTTCGTCTTGATCGGCGCGGTCGCCGGTGCGCGCTCGCGCACCGCAAGCCTCGGCAGCGGCGCTGCGATGGGCGCCTACCTGGGCGTGATGAGCGCTTTTCCCTTGCTGGCCATCGGCCTCGCCACCGCTTAACCGCTTAGGGAATTTGCCCCGGGGGTAGCCGTGGGCTTATGACCAACGCGACCGAAGTCCCTGCCCTGACCCTGCATGACGGCGTCGAGATTCCCCAGTTGGGGTTCGGCGTCTTCCAGATCCCGCCAGAGGAGACGCAGGAAGCGGTCGAGGAAGCGCTCGGGGTCGGCTACCGCCACGTCGACACCGCCGCCGCCTACCGCAACGAGGCCGGGGTCGGGGCAGCGATCGCCGCCAGCGGGGTCAGCCGCGAGGACGTCTTCGTCACCACCAAGCTGTGGAACTCCCAGCAGGGGTACGACGAGACCCTGGCCGCCTTCGAGAAGAGCCTGGGGCGGCTCGGCACCGGCCACGTCGACCTTTACCTGATCCACTGGCCGCGGCCGGAACGCGACCTCTTCCTCGACACCTGGCGCGCCTTCGAACGGATCCAGGAGGAAGGCGGCGCCCGCTCGATCGGCGTCTCCAACTTCCGGGTCGAGGACCTGGAGCGGCTGCAGCGCGAGGCCGAGCGGCAGCCGACCGTGAACCAGATCGAGCTGCACCCGCGCTTCCAGCAGGCCGAGCTGCGCGCCTGGGACGCCGAGCACGACGTCGCCACCGAGGCCTGGAGCCCGCTGGCGCAGGGCGACCTGCTCGAGGACGGGACGGTGGAAACCGTCGCCGCCCATCACGAGCGCACCCCGGCGCAGACGATCCTCCGCTGGCACCTCCAGATCGGCAACGTGGTGATCCCCAAATCGGCGAACCCGGAGCGGATCCGCGAGAACTTCGAGATCTTCGACTTCGACTTGAGCGAGGACGACATGGCGGCGCTGGAGCGGCTCGATACCGGCAAGCGGATAGGACCGGATCCGGGCACGTTCAACGGAGACTGATCGTCGACGGGACGATTTCCCTACATATAGGTGAATTTTCGTCCCGTCGGCACAAATAGGCTGGCGGGATGGATCTCGATCGGCGGGTGCTGCGCAAGCGGGGCGTGCTTGTCGCTGGGGGAGAGAAGAAAGGTTCGGCCGACGCAGCGACTCGGCGGCGGCTGACGCGGATCAACGCTGTTGCTGCGACTGCGTTTGTGATCGGGGGATCGTTGTTTTGCCTCGGGGCGTTGCTGGCGCAGGCTCACGTCGGTGGGCCGCGGTTGGCTGCCTCGGTCTTCATGGCCGGCGGGGTCTTCTTCACCACCGGCGGCTATGCCTCGGTCCTGCAAGTTGCCAACGCTCCCCGTGACGCCGACGCCGACGGTGTGGTGCGGGCGGAGCCCTGGCGCTGGTGGTCGACCGAGCCGGGGCGGCTCGACTGGGCCAGCGCCGTCACCCTCTTCGTCGGCACTCTCTACTTCGGCGCCAGCCTGACGGCGGCCTTGCTCGGCGACCTCACCACCGCCCAGATCCACCGGCTCGTCTGGAGCCCCGAATTCATCGGCTGCGTGCTCTTCCTCCTCTCCGGCCATCTCGCCCTGACCGAGATGCACCGCGACCGCCCGCGCGGGCGCCGCGCCGACCTCGGCTGGTGGATCGTGGTCGTCAATCAGCTCGGCTCGGCCCTGTTCATGGCCGCCGCGATCGCCGCCTTCGTTCGTCCCACCACCGGCGACGAGCTGGCGGTCGGGATCGCCAACTGGGCGACCTTCGCCGGGGCCGCCTGCTTCGCGATCGCCGGGGCGATGCAGGAGTTCGAGCGTCCCTGAAAGGATTGGCTGCGTGGCCAGTCCTGCGAAAGCCGAGGCGCCCCGGACCGAACGGATCCTGCCCGGCATCTGGCGGTTGCGGTTGCCACTGCCGTGGCCGGGCGTCCCGCACGGCAACGCCTGGGCAATCGAGCACGACGGCGGCATCGTCATGTTCGACACCGGGATGGGGGGCAAGGGGCGGCTGCGGCAGCTCGACTTGGCCCTGACCCAAGCCGGCTTCGGGATCGAGGACGTTCGCCTCGTCGTCTGCACCCACTCCCACACCGATCACTACGGGCTGGCGGGCTCGATCGTCGAGGCGGCTGGCTGCGAGCTGTGGATGCACCCGCGCTGGGAGCACGTGCGGCCGCTTGCCGACGACCCGAAGGCGGCACTCGAGGCGCGGATCGAGGTGGCTCGCCAGAGCGGGGTGCCGCCGAAGTCCCTGGAGCGCTACCGGGAGGCGCGCGAAGAAGACGACGAGACCGGGATCGACATCCTCGAGGAGCCCGACCGCGAGCTCGTCCCCGGGGTCGAGGTGGAGACCGATCTCGGCACCTGGCAGGTGCATGAGACTCCCGGCCACGCTCCGTCCCACGTCGTCCTCCACCAGCCCGAGCGCAAGCTGCTGATCAGCGGCGACCACCTGCTCGGCCGCACGGTCCTCTTCTTCGACCACGGCCACAGTCCCGACCCGGTGGGAGAATTCCTCTCCAGCCTGGAGACGGTCGAGGGCCTCGACGTCGAACTCGTGCTTCCCGGTCACGGCCGCACCTTCCGCGACCCCGAGGCGAAGATCGCCGAGTCCCGCCGCCAGGTCGATGAGCTGCTGAGGAAAGTGCCGGCGGCGCTGGCCGGCGGCGAGGAGAAGACCGCCTTCGAGATCGTCGCCGAGATCATCGGCCCCGAGATGGTCAAAACCCCGGCCAGCGCCTGGGTCCTGCAGATCGTCCTCTCATGTCTCGACCACCTGGCGATCGCCGGCGAGGTCGAGGCGATCGAGGGCACCGACCCGCAACGCTGGCGACTGACGTAGCCTGTCCGGCGATGGCGAGCTTCAGATACGTCCGCCAGGTGGCCGCGCCGCCTGAGGTTGTCTTCGACGTCCTCACCGACCACCGGCGCTATACCGAGATCACGCCCCTGCGCCGGGCGGAGCTCGAGCGCGAGGGCGAGCCGGCGCCGAACGGCCTCGGTGCGATCCGCGTTCTCAGTGCCCTGCCCGGCCCGCCGATGCGCGAGGAAATAATCGGTTACGAGCGGCCGAACCGCTTCTCCTACAAGATCCTCTCCGGCCTGCCGGTGCGCGACCACGTCGGCACGGTCGAACTGAAAGCCGCGGGCGGCGGTACCGAGCTGACCTACGCGGTGAAGACCACGCCGACGATCCCGCTGTCCGGGCCGGTTTTCATGGCGATCCTGAAGAAAGCGATCCGGGACCTGATCGCCGGCGTCGCGAAAGAGTCCGAGCGCCGCGCTGCGGATGCTCGGTAAGCGGTTCCGCGAACTCGACCTCGGGCACCGATCGAATCGCCTGCTGGTCATCGCCCTGCTGGCGCTGGGAATCCTCGTCAGCGGCGCGATCATCGCCTATGAGTCGCTGAAGCGACCTGGTGACGTCCACAATCAGGACGCGATCGAACGCTTCAAACCAGAGAAGCCGCCGCCGCCGAAGGAACCGAAGACGGTCAACTGGCCGGTTTACGGCTTCAACAACGCCCGCACCCGCTACCTGCCGGTGAAGGGGATCAAGCCCCCCTTCGACAAACTCTGGCGCTTCACCGACCGGCCGCTGCTCGAGTTCCCGCCGATCTACGTCGGCGGCAAGCTCTACTTCGTCAACAACAATGGCTTCGCCTACGCGCTCGACGCCGACACCGGCAAAGAGCTGTGGAAACGGCGGGTCGGCCGCCTCAACGCCTCCTCTCCGGCCTATTACAAACGCCGGCTCTACATCGTCAACCTGGTCCCCGGCCACATCGTCAAGCTCGACGCGAAAACCGGCAAGGTGATCTGGAAACGCAACCTGCCGGGCCGGGCCGAGTCCTCGCCGCTGATCATCGACCGCACCATCTACTTCGGCTGCGAGAACGGCGAACTGTTCGCGATGAGCACCGGCAAGGGTCAGGTGCGCTGGTCGACCCCGCTGGGCGGCCCGATCAAGGCCGCCCCCGCCTACTACGGCGGCAAGTTGTTCGTCGGCGACTACGGCGGCTACATGAACGCGGTCGACGCCAAGACCGGGGAGCTGGTCTGGCAGAGCGGCTCGCTCGGCCCCGGCTTCGGCGGCTCCGGCGCCTTCTACTCGACCCCGGCGGTCGCCTACGGCCGCGTCTACGCCGGCAACAACGACGCCCGCGTCTATAGCTATGACACCTCCAACGGAGATCTGGCCTGGTCTTACTCGACCGGCGGCTACGCCTACTCCAGCCCGACCGTCGCCAACACCCGGCACAGCCCGCCGACCGTCTACATCGGCTCCTTCGACGGCAACGTCTACGCGCTCGACGCCAAGGACGGCAGCGTGCGCTGGAGTCGCTCGGCCGGCGGCCAGGTGATCGGCTCGCTCTCGGCTGTCGGCGACATCGTCTACGTCGCCGAGTTCACCAACAAGACGACCAGCGCTTTCATGATGCGGAGCGGGAAGCGGGTCTGGCGCTACCCGAAGGGGACCTACACGCCGGTGATCTCCGACGGGCGCCGGATCTACCTCACCGGCTACTCGAGCATCACGGCGCTCCAACCCCACCGGGGGGTGGCGGCGGTAGCTGAGGCGCGCCCGGCGCGTAAGAGGGGAAGCGGCCGGAGTGGAGGCGGGCGCGGAGCACGTTGAGCGCGCTCGAGTAGTTCTGGATCCGGTAGTTGCTGGTGCTGCCGAAGTCCTGGTAGTAGACGAGCATCTTGGTCCGCGGGTGGCTGCGGACCCAGGCGAAGAGCTTGCTGACGAAGGCCGGGTCGTCGCTGCTTTCCAGCGCCCACTCGGTGATCGCGAACGGCTTGCCGGAGAAGCGCCGGTAGAGCCCGGTCAGGCTCTTCCATTCCGGGTAGCCGGCGTAGAAGTCGGTCCCGACCCAGTCGGTCCAGCGGGAGCCGGGGTAGAAGTGGCGCGGCCGGTTGTGGGGGACGGTCGGCGAGCCGGAGGGGAGCGGACTCCATACGACGGCGACCGGGGCCTTGGCCAGGCCCGGCACGTCGATGCTCAGTGGCGGCAGCCCGGCTTCCGACAGGCGCCGGTTGATCTTTTTCGCCTTGCCGCCACCGTGGACGATCACGTAGATACGGCGAAACGCGTATTTATACGCGCGTGGGCTGTGTTCAGAACCGCGCGAGGCGCCGGAGCAGTCGTAGGCGGCCCAGACGTTGAGGCAGCGGTTGGGCTCCCCGAGCGGTCGCACGTAGGCCTTCATCTTCTTGTTGGCGAAGAACTTGTTGAGGCGGACCAGGTACTCGTCGCCAGCCCCGGCCGCGATCTGGGCCGGGGTGATCAGCTCGCCGCCGGTGTTGTTGTCAGCGGTGGAGATGTGGATCATCGGCCGCGCGTTGGCGATCTGCCAGCGCCCGATCACCTCGTCGAAATCGCTTCCCCAAGCGCGAAACGACTGCATTACGGCTGGGTGCTTGTCGAGGATGTCGGCGAACTGGCCGAAGTCGGCCGGGTCGCCGGTATCGGAGACGCCCCAGTAGACCTTCTTGCCTTGCGGCTTCAGCAGCCCCCCGGCAGAGGCGCTGGAAGCATTGAGCAGCATCAGCATGAGCACGCTGAGGACAGCGACCGCGAATGCGGCTCGGGACTTTCGGGCGCCGGGCAACAGAGACCCCATGCTGGCAAGCGCGGCCCCCCGGCTCCGGATCAAGGGGGTTGTGTGCAAGTGCAGTTGCGCTGGACCATCTGGAATACCTCACATACCTTGAGTACTCGGTGGATACCCAAACAGATTCCTCGAATTCGGCGGGACGCTATCCCCGGCTGAGGCCCGGACCCGGCCTCAGCAAGGAGGTAGTCGCGGCCCACCAGCAGGCGCGGCTTCAGCAAGCGATGATCGAGCTCGTTGCCACCCACGGCTATGAGGCTGTGACCGTCCGAGGTATCGCGAAACGGGCCCGGATCTCCAGCGGCACCTTCTACAAGCACTACAGCAGCACCGACGATTGCCTTCTCTGCACCTTTGATCTGATCTGCGGACGTGCCTCCAGGCGCTTGATGGAAGTCGGCCAGAGCGAGCCGGAGCCGGAGCGCCGCCTTGCCCTCGCGGTCGACCGCCTCTTCCAAGACATGGCTGCGGCTCCGCAGGCGGCGACATTCATGCTCCGCGCAGCGCCGACCGTCGGTCCCGCCTTTGCCGGCGGGCTAGGGGATTCCGCGATGCAGCTCGGGACAGCTCTCGAGCTCTGCATACGCAGGGACGACAACCCGCCCCTGCATCCTCTCCTGCTCGAAGGGATGGTCGCCGGGTTGGGCAGGATCGGCAGCGTCGTGCCGGCGGCGGCCGGGGAAGACGAGATCAGTGGAGCTGCCGCTGAAGCCGTGGAGTGGATCACGAGCCTCTGTGCTCCGTTGTCGCCAGACGCAGCACTCGAGTTGGGCGCGATTTCTCCCGAGCGTAGAGGTGGTCTATCGGTTCCGGGGCGACTGCGTGGTGGCGAGTGGGAAGGGGTCCTCGGAGACGAGCGAGCGATGATCCTTGCCGCCGCCTTCCGGATCGCCAAGAGCGGTTACCACCAACTTTCGATTACGCGGATCTGCCGCGAGGCCGGTGTCTCGCGGCGAGACTTCAATCGCCATTTCGAGAACCTCGACGACTGCTTCATCGCAGCGATCGAGGAGCGTGCCACCCTGGCAATAGAGGCTTGGGTCTTCAGGCGAAACGAATCAGGAGGCCAGAGCAGCACTGTCGTCGAGGCGCTGGCGACGCTCTGCGATGCAATTGGAGCCGACCGCGACTGGGCTCGTGTGTTGTCCGTTGAGATAACCGCAGCGGGCACAAGGGGAGTCGACTGTCGTGACCGGCTGATCTCTCAGGTCGCCCGAGCCTTGCGAACCGCCGCGCCCGCGGCCCGGAGTCCTTCCGAGTTGGCCGCCGAGGCTTCTGCCGCCGCTGCCTGGGCCATCGTCCGTCGTCTGGCCCAGGACGAGAGCCTCGTGGCAACCGAAGCGCTCCCAGTGCTCGCACTTCTGGCGCTTGCGCCAGTCGAAGATAAGAGACACACGGTAAGAAACGAGAAACACATCTACTAACCGCTTGCATTTCCTTGACCGAATGGCACGCTTGCGCGGATCGATGACCAATGGTTTCGATCTCTACGCAACTCGTTGCAAGCAATCAAGGGAGAATCAGATGCCTAGCATGAGAAAGCTCAGCGTGCTTGTGGCTGTCTTCGCGCTCAGCGCGATTGGTGCCGCAAACGCTTCGGCGGCTGAATTCACAGCCAGTACCGAAGGAGCGCTCACAGCGGAGAGCAATGCAAACCAAGTCTTCAAAATTAATGGTGGTGCCGATTCGGTCGTATGCACTACCATCGCAGTTACAGGCAAAGCCGTGAAATCAGGCAGTGCTCAGGAGGCAACCGTGCACTACAGCAACTGCACGGGACCACTCGGCTCGCCGGTAGATCCATTTTCGGCTACATACCTGTTCACAGCAGGAGGCACCGTACACATTGTTGAAGAAGTCACACTGAAAGTGAAAACGATTCTCGGCACCTGCCACATCAGTGTTCCGAAACAAACGGTGAGCTCGGTTGCCTATACGAACGAAGCCGGCGGCAAGGTAAAAATTGCCCCCAAAGTCACCAAAATCACTTACACCACCACCGGTTTCCCGTGCCCCGCAGGGGGAAATGACGGGACCTACGAAGGCAATTCCGTAATCGGCGTAACGGGCGGTACGGCCTCGGTCGATACACCCTAGCCACCAATCCGGCTTAGTTGATGAAGGGGCGGGCGCCATCTGGAGCTCGCCCTCTTCATTTCCCTGAGGGTGAAGGCGAACCAGGCACCTCACTGGACGCCACTATTAGCTGCGCCAGACGCACGAATGTGAAGTCACCTCAAACCAGGGTCTTAGTCATCTCGAGCAGGCCAACGTTCCTCGGCCCTTGTTATATACCGTGAAATCGGTGTAACGAGTGGAGTTTTGGCTGTCGACACATCTGAAGTGACTGAAGGCCATCTGTGCTGGGCTCCTGGCTGTAATTAAAAAACACACGATGGCAATGTGAAACCCTGCGACTCACTGCTTGACTTTCCTTGAGTGGCTGGAAGGGTACGACCGTCCGCAGACGCAGAGTCGTCTCGGTCTATTCGAAACCAAACTCAAGGAGAGTGACATGAGCAGTATGAGGAAGCTCGGCGTGCTTGTGGCCGTCTTCGCGCTCTGCGCGATCGGCGCCGCAAACGCTTCGGCAGCTGAATTCACAGCTACCACCGAAGGTGCGCTGACAGTAGAGGCCAATGCAAACCAGGTCTTCAAAATTCACGGGGGCGCCGACGAAGTCGTCTGCACTACCGTTGGAGTGACAGGGAAAGCTGTGAAATCGGGCCCGGCCCAGCACGCCACCGTTCACTACAGTGGCTGCACCGGTCCCTTCGGCTCACCGGTGGACATCTCGCCGGCTACATACAATTTCACAGCGGGCGGTAGCGTCCACATTGTTGAAGCCATCACACTCAAAGTGACAACGTTCCTTGGTACCTGCCACATCACCGTTCCGGCGCAGTCCGTTGGTTCGGTGGCTTACTCGAACAATGCTGGCAAGGTGAAAATCACTCCTAACGTCAGCAAAATCACATACCACAGCTCTGGCTTCCCATGCGGTGCGAGCGGAGCTGATGGAACCTACACGGGCTTCACCGAAATCGGTGTGACCGGCGGCACGGGATCTGTTGATACACCCTAGTTGCTGTTCCGTGTGACTCAAATGTTGTACGGGGGCGGACGCCATCTGGCGTCCGCCCGTTCGCCCCTATTTACAAGGAGCCTGTGCGACAAAACGGCGCGCGCGCAAAGTTGCGCTCGCTTCACACGAACTTTTCTTGACACAGTGAAACCGCCCATCTACGGTTGCCTTGCGTGCTGTGAGGGACGTTCACGCGTTGTATCGATGTAAAAGGCCTCGGGCGAGAAGTCAGAGGCGGGGAGTACTGGATGGCAGGATCGACAGGGGCGCGGCGGGCGACAGCCGATAATCGGCGGGTGCGCTGGTTGTCACAGTCGAAACTGCCGAAACGAGACATAAGCGGCCGGATGCGATGCCGGCGGGTACTACTTAAAGGGAGAAGTCATAGTCATGTTGCGCAGAATCCGCGAGCCCTTCGGCAAGGCCGGTTTGATCGTGGCGGTTCTAGCCCTGATCGCTGCCATGGTCGGAGGCGCCTACGCCGCCAATAATGGTCTGACTGGCAAGCAGAAAAAGGAAGTCAAGAAAATCGCCCAAGGGGTGGCTGGCAAAGATGGTGCCCAGGGTCCGGCCGGTCAGGCCGGCCCTCAAGGCGCGAAGGGCGATACCGGTGCCAATGGCGAAAATGGCAAAGCTGGTGAAGCCGGCAAAGATGGCACCAACGGCAAAGATGGCACCAACGGCAAAAACGGTGAAAGCGTCACCGTAATCAAACTCGAACCAGGTGACGAAAACTGCGAAGCAGGCGGTGCCAAATTCACCAACCTGAGTGGCACTGCGTTTGCATGTAATGGGGGTTCCGGTGAAGGGGACGGATATCCCAAAACGCTACCCTCCGGGCGCTCTATGACTGGATTTTGGGAAGTATTGGGAACTTCGTCGGTCAATGTGCCGTTTGCGGTGACCACGATCTCTTTCCCACTGCCCTTGGCTTCCGCACCGACCGAAACGGTTCTAATCCCCGCTGCGGGCGGTACGGAAGAACAGAAACTCAAATGCCCAGGGGGATCCCTAAATCCCGAAGCTACCGCGGGCGTTCTGTGCCTGTATCAAAACCTTGGCAAACCAGTGACGCTCGTGAACGGCGTTCCAGCAACGTTCGGGGCATCGCTGCTGTTCAATGAAACCGACGAAGGGATCGGGAGCTGGGCGGTCAAAGCCCCGTAGCAAAGGGCGCGCATAGGTAGACAGGCAGTAACAGCTACTGCTCTCGCCCGCTTTAGCCGGGCGAGAGCAGTAACCACCAGACATCGGAGAGGGCAGGAGAGAAGCAATGGGAGCAAAGAGTCCATATCTATCGGCACCCTTCGCCGGACTGCTTGCCCTATGCGCGTCGTGTGTGGTGCTGCTCTTGGCGCCATGCGCGCAGGCCGCGACTTGCCCGAACGAAGCAGTTCGAGCGGAACAGGGCTCTGCCGCCCTCGCCCTACCTGACTGTCGCGCCTACGAGCTCGTCAGCCCGGGTAGCACGCCTAGCCAGGACATCTTCAGCAAACAGGTCTTCGGAGGTGGAAGGGCAGCGTTTGACGGCGATGCGCTCTCCTATTTCAGTCGCTATCCGGCGAGAGGCTCGGATACGAGCAGCGAAACTTGGCTTTCAAGGCGCACCGTGGACGGCTGGAGCGTCGAGGGTCTTGTCCCGCAGATGACTCCAAGTCCGACTACCAATGGCGAATGCCAGCCGGGCGTGGCTTTCTCCGAGCAGCTCGACACCTATCTTCTGTCGGCCGGCGGTGAAATCTACTCGGCCCAGAGCCCGCCCAGTCTCATCGGCGAATGCGAGGCGCCTCAAGAGGAAATCGTCCCTGGTGAACCTCACGGCTATTCGAACCTCTATCTCCACCGCGAAGGCTCCCCTTATCTGCTGGCGAATCCGGTTCCTCCCGAAAAGACCCCGGCAAACGCGACGTACCAGGCCGGCTCCTCCGATCTCAGCCGGATCGTCTTCAGCGAGGGCGCGCAGCTGACCCCGGAAGCGCCGTTCGGCGTCAATCTCTTCGAGTGGGCTGACGGGATCATCCGCCTGATTGGCGTGCTTCCGAACGGCGAACCTGTTCCAGCGAAACTGGGGGCGGCCACCGAAAACTGGGGCGGTGGTGGCGGAGCTCTCAAAGGCTTGGCACCGGTCAGCCACGCTGTGTCGGATGATGGCGAACGAGTGTTCTTCGAAGCCGGAGGAAGCCTGTATGTTCGGCAAAATGCCGGCCAAGCCCCTGCGGCTGACGCCAACTGCGTAACGACTAGCGAACCCGATCTCGCTTGCACCCTTCAGCTGGACTTCTCCTTTGGCCCCGGGGCTCATGGGGGCGGCGTCTTTCAGTTCGCCTCTAGCGATGGCGAGCGCGCATTCTTTACCAGCGACCACAAACTGACGCTTTCCTCCAAAGCGGAACCGGGTAGACCCGATCTCTACGAATACCGCGTAGACAGCCACGAACTCATGGATCTCACCGTTAGTTCCTCCGGCACCGCGAGCGTGCGCGGCATCAGCGGTGGGTCCGACGACGGGTCTCATCTCTACTTTGTCGCGCGCGGCATCCTCACTGGGTCTGAACAGAATGATCAAGGCGAAGTCGCCCAGTCTGGGCAGCCGAACCTTTATCTAGCCCGAGAAGGCTCGTTGACCTACGTCGCCACGCTCTCTCCGTGGGAAGAAAAACCCGTACCCGGTGGGAAAGACCGGTCTAGCTGGTGGGAACCGAATGCCGGAAACCTCAGTACGGCTTGGAGCCCATCTGGAAGGTATCTGCTGTTCTCTTCCTACAAACCCCTGACCGGCTTTGACAACACTCCTGCCGCACCGGGACTCTGTGTATTCCGCAGCGGCCCGCCCTGCCAGGAGCTCTTTCTTTACGATGCAGAAACCGAAGCACTGAACTGTGTTTCCTGTAGTCCGGATGACGAACGGCCGGTCGCTCACACCGAACTGGTCGAAAGGCAGGAATTCAAGCGCTTCGGACCCGGTCCTCGCTATGCACCACGGGTAGTCCTCGATAGCGGCCAAGTGTTCTTCGAAACGGAGAATGCGCTGTCTCCTACGGATGTGAACGGGTTCCAAGACGTCTATGAATATCGCGCCGGAAGCTTGAATCCAATCTCGAGCGGCAAGGCCGAAGGCGGTTCGGGCTTCGTCGACGCCAGCGCGGACGGCAGCGACATTTTCTTCACCACGTCCCAATCGCTGGTTCGCGCCGATGGCGACGGAGGCAGGCCTAGTATCTACGATGCTCGCATCAACGGGGGCTTTGCCGAACCCCCGTTGCCGTTAGAGCCCTGTACCAGCGACGAAGCCTGCCGGTCCATCGGCCGAATTCCGTCGCCGCCGCTTGCGACGCCCCTCACCGCCACCTTCGTCGGTGAGGGTAACGTCCGGCCGCGGCGATGCAAGCCCGGGAAGGTCCGGCGCGAAGGTCGATGCCTCAAAAAGGGCAAGCGCCACCGCAAGCACCAAAGTGGGCAGCACCAATCGGGAGGTAAGAACTGATGGTGTTCTCGAGACCAATTCTGCGATCAGCGATTGCAGTCGCGACTCTGCTGCTGGTTGGAATTCTTTGGATGGCCGGCAAAGCGGGGGCGGCTGAAATCCAGGCGGAGGCAGCTCAGCCTTATATGTTCAGCGCCGACTTGGAAGCGCAAATCGACCCCCTGGGAGAAGACACGTCATGCCAAGTCGAGTACATGACTGTCGCTGCGTTCGAAGATGACGGTTGGCTAGACGCGGATGCGGTTGCCTGCTTGCCCGCGATTGTTCCCTCGTCGGATCCCGCTCAGCGCGTCACCGTGGAGCTTTCCGGGCTCGCCAGCGACACGGAATACCGCTATCGCTTCATCGCAACCACCGGGTCCGAAGTTGTAGAAGGACCAGGAGGCACCTTTCACACCTTCGGAATCGAAGCATTCGCCATCGAAGCGCTCGACGACGTCGGCGATCCCGACAGCGCCGCCGGGTCTCATCCCTACGAACTGGTTACGCGCATCACCCTCCCTCATGGCGAGGTGAGGGGTGCTGACGGTGCCGCTGCGTTGGCGAAGGACGTCCTGGCTGAACTTCCAGCTGGCTTGGTGGGGAACCCTTTTGCAGTCGAGCAGTGCCCCGTCCGGCTAGCCGAAGAACGGAGATGCTCAGGGGATAGTCAGGTAGGCGTCCTGAAAATCCAGTCAGCGGGAACGCAGCCTAGTTTCTTCAACGGAAAGATCTACAACGTCGTTCCGGCGCAAGGCAGTCCTGCCCGATTTGGCGGGGAGATAAATCTCTCCACCAGCGCATTTATCGACGCCGGCCTCCGAACCGGCGACGACTACGGCATCAATGCCGGAAGTTTCAATCTCCCAACTCTTGCGAACCCCTTTGTCTTTGAAATTCGGCTTTGGGGTGTGCCGGCGGATCCGATTCACGATCCGCAACGTTCCTGCGCGGAAGTGCAGGGATGCTCGGTGACTCCAGGAACTCCCGAAGATCCGTTCCTCCGCAATCCGACTCGGTGTGCTGGCCCTATGCAGGCCCGCGTCAAGGTTGAGACGTACGACCTGCCGGGGACGATCTTCTCCCGGGAGTTTGCCATGCCGGCGATCACCGGGTGCGATCAGCTCGAATTCGAGCCCGAGCTCGAAGCCCGGCCGACCAACAACGTCGCCGATTCACCCACTGGTCTTCATGTCGACCTGCACATCCCCCAGAACGAAGAACCTGAAGGTCTCGGCACCCCTGATCTGCGCGAGGCGGTCGTCAAGCTGCCGCCTGGACTGACGGTAAATCCGTCCTCGGCGGCCGGCCTGGAGGGTTGTAGCCCCGAGCAGCTAGGCCTCACCACGCCGGTTGGCACCACCCCGATTCACACCACCGCTGCACCCGCCAAATGCCCGGACGCCGCCAAGATCGGCACGGTCGAAGTCGACACGCCGCTGCTCGATCACCCGCTGGAGGGGGCGGTCTACCTCGCTAGCCCATACGACAACCCGTTCAACAGCCTGTTGGCGATCTACATCGCCGTCGACGACGAGGAGTCGGGCGTAGTGCTCAAGCTCGCGGGTCATGTCGAGGTCGGCGCCGAAGGGCAACTTACGACGACCTTCGAGGAAAATCCGCAGCTGCCATTCGAAGACTTCAAGCTCGACTTCTTCGGCGGCGCCCGGGCGGCTTTGAAGACGCCCGAGGTCTGCGGCACCTACGCCACGACCTCGACCCTGACCCCGTGGTCGGCGCCCGAATCGGGTCCGCCGGCGACGCCGTCAGACACCTACGCGATCAGCAGCGCGCCGGGCGGAGGTTCGTGCCCGACCGCCGCCGATCAGATGCCCAACGCCCCAGTCTTCGAAGCCGGGACCGAATCGCCGCTCGCCGGTGCCTACAGCCCCTTCGTCATGCGCCTCAAGCGCGAAGACGGCTCGCAGCGGTTCGGCAGCGTTACCGTCACTCCGCCTCCGGGGTTGGTGGGCAAGCTGAAGGGGATCCCGTACTGCTCTGACTCCGCTCTTGTCGCGGCAGCCGGCCGTACCGGGAAGGAAGAGCAGGGCGCTCCCAGTTGCCCCGCCGCGTCTGAGGTCGGTGTGGTCAACGTCGGTGCCGGTGCCGGATCCTCCCCGTACTACGTGCAGGGTCGTGCCTACCTCGCCGGTCCCTACAAAGGCGCGCCGCTGAGCCTGGCGATCGTCACTCCGGCGGTGGCCGGCCCTTACGACCTTGGCACCGTGGTTGTGCGCTCGGTACTCGAAGTCGAGCCCTACACCGCTCAGATCACGGTCAAGAGCGACCCGATCCCCTCGGAGCTGAAGGGGATCCCGCTCGACGTCCGCTCGATCGCCGTGAAGATCGACCGCTCGCAGTTCACGCTCAACCCGACGAACTGCGAAGCGATGAGCGTGGGGGGGACGGAGACCTCCACTCTCGGCAGCACGGCGCCGCTCAGCAACCGTTTCCAGGTCGGCGAATGCGGCAAGCTCGCCTTCAAGCCGAAGCTCTCGTTCGGCCTCGAGGGCGCCACCAAGCGCACCGGGCACCCAGCCGTGATCGCCTTGCTGAAGATGCCCGCGGGCGGTGCCAATATCGCCCGCGCCCAGGTCTCCCTCCCGCGCAACCAGCTGCTCGACCAAGGGAACCTGGACAAGGTTTGCACCCAGCCGGAGATCCGCGCCGCGAACTGCCCGCCCCGCTCGATCTACGGTCACGCCAAGGCCTGGAGCCCGCTTCTCGACCAGCCGCTGGAGGGCCCGGTCTTCCTCGGCGTCGGCTATGGCCATGAACTTCCCGATCTGGTCGCGGAACTAAAGGGCCAGATTCGGGTGCTGGTGCATGGCAAAGTCGACACCAACAAGAGCAGCGGGATCCGCAACACCTTCGAAGTGGTGCCGGACGCACCGATTTCGAAGTTCGAACTTCGCCTCAAAGGCGGCAAGAAGTACGGCTTGATCCAGAACTCGGTCTCCCTGTGCAAGAAGACCCAGCACGCATCTGCCCGTTTCGTGGGGCAAAACGGGAAGGTGACGGTCCTGCGCCCGAAGATCAAGACGAGCTGTAAGAAGCGCGGCGCCAAGCGTTAGGGCGCCGCGCTGGGCCTCAGGCGGCGAGCGGTGCGCGGTGCTCGGCGACGATCGCCAACACTTCTGGCGCGTACTTGGAGATGAAGGCCGGGCCGACGCCGCTGATCGCCAGCAGTGAGTCGTCGTCGCTCGGCCGGGCGGCGGCGATTGCGGTCAGGGTCTTGTTGCTGGCGACGGTGAAGGCGGGCTTGCCGTCGGCGGCGGACAGGCGCCAGGCTTTCAGCGCCTCGAAGAGCGGCGCGTCGGCGGCTGCCATCTCGGGCGTCGGGGCCTTGGGTGACTTCGCTCGGCTCGAGCCGCGGACCTCGATCGTGTCCGGGTCGGGCAGCCAGTCGAGCATGTCGCAGACGTCGCAGCAGCGCTCCAGCGGCGCCCCGGCGGTGCGGTCGGAGAAGTGGTCGAGCAGGGCACGGCGGCGGCACTCGGTGCCGTAGATGAACTCCTTGATCGCGTGGTAGGCGCGCCAGCCGCGCTCGCGGGCGATCGCCAGGTCGGGGTCGCCGGCCCGCTGTTCGTTGAAGCGGACGAGGCGGCCGAGGTCGGATTTCAGCGCCAGCATCGCCGCCCGCGCCGGCAGGCCGTCGCGCCCGGCGCGGCCGGCCTCCTGGTAGTAGGCCTCGACGCTGGTTGGGATCGTCACGTGCCAGACCGAGCGCACGTCGGCCTTGTCGACGCCCATCCCGAAGGCGTTGGTGGCGCAGATCACGCCGCTGTCGGTGGCCATGAACCGCTCCTGGATCGCCGTCCGGTGCTCGGGTTCGAGGCCGGCGTGGTAGGCGACCGCGGCGATCCCGGCGTCGCGCAGGTCACCGGCGACCTCTTCGGTCTGCTTGCGGGTGCCGCAGTAGACGATCGCCGGCAGGTTGGCCGCGTCTCTCAGGCCGGTCTCGAGCACCGCCTGCCGCCGCGCCGTCGAGCCCTTGCCCTCCAACGCGATCACGTCGAAGGAGATGTTGGGCCGGTCGAAGCCGGCGCGCACCTGCAGCGGCTCGCGCATTCCGAAGCGGGAGGCGATCTCCGCCGCCACCGGCCGCGTCGCCGTCGCCGTGCAGGCCATCACCGTCGGCCGCCCGAGTCGCTCCACTACCTGCGGCAGGCGCAGGTAGTCGGGGCGGAAATCATGCCCCCACTCGGAGACGCAGTGCGCCTCGTCGACCGCGACCAGGTCGATCTCGCGGTGGGAGAGCGCTTCGAGGAAGACCTGCGAGCCGAAACGCTCCGGCGCGCAGTAGACGATCCGAGCGTCCCCGCGCACCATCTCCAGCGCCTCGGAGACCTCCCACTCGTCCATCCCCGAGGTGATCATCGCCACCCGTTGTCCCAGCCGACTCAACTTCCCCCACTGATCCCGCATCAGAGCGATCAAAGGACTGACCACGATCGTCAACTCCTCCGACGCTAGTCCGGGCAGCTGGTAACAGAGGCTCTTCCCACCCCCGGTGGGCATCACGATCAAAGAATCGCGCCCCTCGAGAGCAGCAACCACCGCCTCCCGCTGCCCAGCCCGCCATTCGGCGTAACCGAGCTCCTTCAGCAGCTGATCGGCTTTTTCTCCAGCAGAAGTCATGCGCCGGTCAGCCTAGGTGGCCGACCGGCGCGTCGCTTCAGCTTTGTTCGCTACTTGCGATAGCCGCCGGCACCAAGCTCAGCTTCTCGGCCAGCGTGTCGATCCCAACCGCCAGCTTCTTGGTGTCAGCCTTGGTCAGCTCCGTGTACGGAACGAACCCGTCGTCGGTCCGATATGGCTCGAGCGAGTTGAAGACCATCTTGAAGTCGGCTTCGATTTCGCCCGCCAGGTCGGTGTTCTCCGGTTCGAGCAGCGGCTTCACCGCTTCGAAGGCAGCCTCCGACCCTTCGACGTTGGCCTCGAAGTCGACCAGGTCGATGTGGGAGTAGCGCTCCTCCTCGCCGGTGATCTTCGAGGCCGAGACCTCGCCGAGGAGCTCGTTGGCGCCGTTGGCGATCTGCACCGCCTGCAGTTCGACCGTCTTCACCTTTTCCGCCAGTTCTTCGACGTCGGCCTGCAACTGTTCGGCGACCGGCGCCATGCCCTTCAGGCTTTCTTCTTCCCAGAGCGCTTTCTCGATCCTGTGAAAACCGCCGAATTCATTCGGCGGAATGTCATTGGCGCGCGCGTCGATCTTCGGGTCGAGGCTGCCGAAGGACTCGGCCACCGGCTCGATCCGCTCGTACGGGATGCGCGCCGCCGCGTAGAGCGATTTCGCCTTGTCGACTTCGCCAGCGACCACCGCGGCGACGAACGGTTCCGTCGCGTCGACCAGCTCGGCGGTGTTTTCCTCCAGGTATTCGCGGTAGGTCTCGATCGATTCTTCGACCTCGGGGCTGTTCGAAGTCTCGAGCTCCCCGCTGACGGTCAGGGTGCCGCCGTCGCCGTCGGTCCCCGGGCAGAGAAGGGTGTACTCGCCCTGCTCGAGGGTGAGGGTGAAGCTGCCGCTGTCGCCCTCGCTCAGGTCCGGCGTCTCCCCGAGCACCGTTTCCCCGTCGAGGACCTCCAGCTCGTGCACGTCGGGGTTGGAGCTCGCGTTTTCGACCTCGAAGCTGATCGGGCCGGCGTCGGCCTCGGCGTCGACCGGGTCGCAGCCGGCGTCGGTCAGGGTGAAGGCGATCGGCTTCGCGGCCCCGGAGTCGCCGCTGGTGGTCTCATCGTCGCTCGAGCCGCAGGCGGTGGCGAAGAGGGCGAGGAGCCCGACCATCCCGGCGCAGAGCAGGGTTCGGACGAGATTTCGGTTCATCGACTGGTGGTTCCTTTCTCTGATCTCACGCAAGCAGCCCTTCGCCGACGTAACCGCCCGGGGTGGTCCCAGGCGGCACGGCGAATAGGGCGCTGCCGACGTGCTTGATGTACTCGTTGAGCGCGTCCATCGAGCCGAGCCGGCGCTGGATCGCGACGAACTGCTCCGGGTTGCGCTGGAAGCTGATGAAGAAGAGCCCGGCTTCGAGCTCGCCGAGGCTCTCGTCGACGCCATCGGTGAACGAGTAGCCGCGGCGGAGGATGCGGGCGCCGTCGTTCTCCTTCGCCGAGGCGAGGCGGACGTGGGCGTCGACCGGGATCACCGGGTGGCCGTTGCGCTGCTCGTCGAGCGGCAGCGGTTCGAACTCATCGCTACCGCCCAGCGGCGCCCCGCTGTACTTGTGGCGGCCGATCGTCCGCTCCTGGTCCTGTAGCGAGGCCCGGTCCCAGACCTCGAGCAGCATCCGGATCCGGCGCGTGACCAGGTAGCTGCCGCCGCGCATCCAGGCCGGTCCCTCGCCGCCGACCCAGACCGAGCTCTCCATCGCCTCGGTGTCCTCGGCGCGGATGTTGGCGGTGCCGTCCTTCAGCCCCATCAGGTTGCGCGGCGTGTCCTGGCTGCGGCTGGTGCTGGCGGTGCGGCCGAAGCCGAGCTGGGACCAGCGCATCGCCACCGTGCCGCGGCCGATCCGGGCCAGGTTGCGGACCGCGTGGAAGGCGACCTGGGGATCGTCGGAGCAGGCCTGGATGCAGACGTCGCCGCCGCTTTCAGCCGGGTTCAGCTCGTCGGCGGGGAGCGGCGGCAGCGGCTGCAGCGCCGCCGGGCGCTTGCCGCGGAGCCCGAGGCCGGGCTTCTCGAACAGGCTCGGCCCGAAGCCGAAGGTGACGGTCAGGCGGGAGGGAAGGAGGCCGACGGTCTCGCCGGTGTCTTCCGGCGGCGCCAGCGGCACGTCGTTGACGTTGCCGACCATCTCGCCCGCGGTCGCTTCCGAGGCCGCCACGGTCCACTCGCGCATCAGCTCGCGCAGCTCCTCCGGGTCTTCGCTGAGGAGGTCGAAGGCGGCGAAGTGGAGGCGGTCCTGGGCCGGGGTCGCGATCCCGGCCTGGTGCGCGCCGTAGAAGGGGACGCTGCCGGTGCCATCGCTGCTGGCCTCGGCGGTCTCGTGGCCGATCAGATAGCCCCCGGCGCCGAGGCCCAGTCCAGCAGCACCGGCTCCAGCGGTGGTCAGCAGGCGACGACGGGTTAGCGGCGACATCGAGAGGTGGGGTGGTGGTGCAGCGACTAGTTAGGCGCCCCTAATTAGGGCGCCCGAAAACCTAGCAGGACGATCGGGATTGAGTCGCTCGGGTCAGTCGTTCGGAACCCAGGGCTTGGCCCATTGGCCGGTGCCGCGGAGCAGGTCGGCGGCCTGCTCCGGTCCCCAAGTTCCCTGCTCGTAGGGGTACACCGGGCCCGGTTCGTCGAGCAGCGGCTGGACCACGCGCCAGGTCTCCTCGATCGCGTCCTGGCGGGTGAAGAGCGTGTGGTTGCCGGCAATCGCGTCGCCGAGCAGGCGCTCGTAGGGCTCGGGATCCTCGCCCGGTTTCTTTTCGAACAGGACCTCCAGGTCGGTGGTCTGGAAGGCCTCCTCGCCGGGCTGCTTGGCGTAGAGGCGGATCCGCGCCCCCGGCTTGGGCTCGATCCGGATCGTCACCTGGTTCGGTTCCGGCGTCTTGCCGTGGCCGATCCCGAGCTGCGGCGGCCGCTTGAAGAAGACCGTCACCTCGCTGGCCTTGGCCGGCAGGCACTTGCCGGCGCGGACGAAGAACGGCACCCCGGCCCAGCGCCAGTTGTCGACCTCGAGCTCGACCGCGGCGAAGGTCTCGGTCTTCGAGTCCGGCGCCACGTCCTTGACCTCTAGAAAACCGTCGTACTGGCCGCGCACGTAGCGCTTCGGGTCCGCCGCCCGCATCGCCTTGAAGAACTCCAGCTTCTTGTCGCGAACGCTGTCGTGGTGGTTGCCGGTCGGCGGCTCCATGCCGATGATCCCCAGCACCTGCAGGGCGTGGTTCTGGATCACGTCGCGCATCGCCCCGACCGCGTCGTAGAAGCGACCGCGGTCATCGACGCCGAAGTTCTCGGCGATCGTCATCTGCACGTGGGAGACGTGCTCGCGGTTCCAGACCGGCTCCAGCAGGGAGTTGGCGAAGCGCAGGTAGGTGATGTCCAGCACCGGCTCCTTGCCGAGGTAGTGGTCGATGCGGAGGATCTGGTCCTCGTGCAGGGCCGAGCAGAGTTCGGCGTTGAGGGCGCGGGCCGATTCGAGGTCGTGGCCGAAGGGCTTCTCGATCACCACGTGCCCGTTCTCGGTCAGCCCCGCCTTGCCCAGGCCCTGGACCACGGTGGCGAACAGCGAGGGCGGGATCTCCAGGTAGAAGACCGGATGGGTGGCGTCGCCGAGCGCCTTGCCGACCCGCTCGAAGGTGTCGGGGTCGGCGTAGTCGCCCTGGATGTAGGTCAGCCGGGCGGCGAGCCGGGCGAAGACATCCTCGTCGGGGTCGGCGACGGTGGCGCCGATCGCATCGCGGGCGTGGGCGCGCAGCTGCTCGTCGTCCCACTCGTCGATCGCGACGCCGACGATCGGGCAGTCGAGCTTGCCCCGCTCCTCCAGCCGGTAGAGCGCCCGGAAAGTCATTTTCTTCGCCAGGTCGCCGCTGATCCCGAAGATCGCCAGCACGTCGGCGGCCTCGGCGTGATTGGCGGCTGCCTTGCCCATCGACGGGCAGGCTATCGTCCGCTGGTCCCTGCATCGCCACCTGCGGAGGTCGTGAATGGAACTCGGAATCGTCGGTCTCGGACGAATGGGAGCGAACATGGCCCGGCGCCTGATGCGCGACGGCCACAAGATCGTCGCCTACGACGTCAACCCCGACGCGGTCTCGCAGCTGGCCGGCGAGGGAGCCGAGGGCGCCTCCTCGCTGCAGGACCTGGCCGCGAAGCTGAGCGCGCCGCGCTCGGTCTGGATCATGGTCCCGGCCGGCGAGATCACCGAGAAGACCGTCGCCGACGTCGCCGCGGTGCTGGAGTCCGGCGACGCGATCGTCGACGGCGGCAACTCCTATTACCGCGACGACATCCGCCGCGCCGCCAAAGTGGGCGAGCAGGGGATCGACTACGTCGACTGCGGGACCAGCGGCGGCGTCTTCGGGCTCGAGCGCGGCTACTGCCTGATGATCGGCGGCCCGGATACGGCGGTGCAGCGGCTCGACCCGATCTTCGCCAGCCTGGCGCCGGGGGTCGAGGCGGCGGAGCGGACCCCGGGCCGCGACGGCGACCCGTCTCCCTCGGAGAACGGCTACCTGCACTGCGGCCCGAACGGGGCCGGCCACTTCGTGAAGATGGTCCACAACGGGATCGAGTACGGGGTGATGGCCGCCTACGCCGAGGGGCTGAACATCCTCAAGAACGCCGACGCCGGCAAGGTCCAGCGCGAGGCCGACGCC
>DASTSW010000004.1:0-59508 GCA_035760445.1 Solirubrobacterales bacterium
GCCGTGCCGTTCCTCTTCTTCGCCGCCATCGCCCTGATCGGGGCCGCGATCCACGTCCACCGCGACAGCCGGCCGCGCAGCACCGCGCGCACGCTGGAAATCTTCCTCATCTGGTGGATGGTGGTGGCGGTCGGAATCGCCGCCATCTTCGGCTCGATGTTCCACTTCTTCGACGGTCCCGACACGGCGCGCGAAATCGGCTACACCAACGGCGACGGCGGCTTCCAGACCGAGGTCGGGTTCGCCGACCTGGCGATCGGAGTCCTCGGCGTCCTCTGCGCCCGCTTCCGCGACGGCTTCCTGCTGGCAGCCGTGATCGCGGTTTCGATCTGTTACCTCGGCGACGCCTACGGCCACCTGCATCAGGCCGCGATCCACGACAACCACGACCCCGACAACACGGGGCTGGTGCTGTGGGCCGACTTCATCGCCCCACTGGTCGCGATCGGCCTCTACGTCGCTAGCCGGCGGAGCGCGGTCGGGCGAACTCGTCCTTCCGCTTGATCAGCAGCCACTGGGGCTTCTCGCCGGCGCGGGTCCGTTGCAGGGCGAACCCGCCCTCGAGCTTCTCGCCGTGGAGGACGAAGACGGCGTGGCCCCGCTCCAGCGCCTCGGGCCAGGGCACGCGGCCGCCCTGCTCGTAGGTGCCGCGGTCCCAGATGACGACTTTGCCGCCGTCGATCTCGCCCTCGAACTTCCCGTACTCGAGCGAGTGGTCCTCGACCTCGATCGCCAGCCGCTTGTCGGCCGGGTCCATCGACGGTTCTTTCGGCACCGCCCAGGAACGCAGCACGCCGTCGACCTCGAGCCGCAGGTCGAAGTGATGCGCAGTGGCCCAGTGCTCCTGGACGACGAAGGCGCCGGCGCTGACGCCGCGGACGGCGAACTGCTCGTGGCCCTCGATCTTGGCCGGCTCGACCTCGACGCCCTCGACCCGGGCGGCGGGCGGGCCCTCTTCGAGAAAGGCGACCAGCTCGTCGACCGCCGGCGCCGGCCCCTCGGCGTGGACCTGGACGCTGCCGTCGTCGGCGTTTCGGACCCAGCCGAGGACGCCCAGCTGTCGCGCCCGCGACACGGTGGAGTCGCGGAAGAACACGCCTTGCACCATTCCGCGCGCGATAGCCCGAACCGCCGTCCTTTCCCTGCTCACAGCGAAAAAGGATTGCACTCGCCGCACCACCGCGGTTTAGCCGCTTGCGCTTACAGGTAGGTACGTAACTACGAATACGTTGACCAAACTTCGTAGGAGTCAGGGGAAATGAAGGTTCTAATCGCGACGGATACCGTCTGCGACGTCTTTGCCTACACCGTCGAGCTCTCGGCAGCGCTCGAAGCCGAGGGTGTCGAGGTGGTCGTGGCGACGATGGGCCCGCGGCTGCGGCGCGAGCAACGCGCCCTACTACCCGCCCGCGTGCACGAAAGCGGCTACCGGCTGGAGTGGATGGAGGACTCCTGGGTCGACGTCGCTGCTGCCGGGCGCTGGCTGCAGATCCTCGAGGAGGAGGAGCGACCCGACGTCGTTCATCTCTGCTCCTACGCTCACGGGGCGCTGCCGCTGGCGGCGCCGAAGGTCGTGGTGGCCCACTACTCGATCCTCTCCTGGTGGCGAGCGGTGCACGGCGCCGACGCGCCCCCCGAATGGGGCCACTACCGCGACCAGATGGCGGCGGGCCTCGACGGAGCCGACGCGGTCGTCGCGCCAACCATGGCGATGCTGGAAGAGCTCGAAAGCGACCATCCGATGCGGCCCGGGGTCGCCCACGTCATTCACCACGGCTCGGGCGCGCCGACGATCGCCTCAGATGTCGGCAAGAGCGCCCTGGTGCTGGGTGCGGAGCGCGTCTGGGACGCGGCCAAGAACCTCGCGACCCTCGACGCTGCCGCCGCCCGCCTCGCCTGGCCGGTAACCGTCGCCGGAGACCTCGGCCCGATGGGCAAGGTCCGCTTTGCCGAGAGCACCGGGTCGCTAGGTCCCCACGCCCTGGCCGAGCTGCGCCGCAGCGCCTCGATCTTCGCCGCGCCGACCGCCTACGAGCCCTCCGGCCTCGGCATCCTCGCCGCAGCCCGCGAGCGCTGCGCGCTGGTATTGGGCTACATCCCCTCGCTGCGCGAGCTCTGGTCCGATGCGGCGATCTTCGTCCAGCCTGGCGACGACCGCGCCCTGCACGACGTGCTGGAAACGCTGATCGACGACAGCAACCTGCGCGGCGAACTCGCCGCGAGGGCGCAGCACCGCGCCACCGAGCTCTCGATCCAGCGGACCGCCCACGCCTACGCCGGGCTCTACGAGCAGCTGGTCGAGACGCAGGCAGCGGCCCCCTCGTGCCCGCCACCGCAGAGCTAGTCGCCAGCGCCTAGATTGGGGGCATGAGCGAGGGGCCGGTCGAAACGCTGTCCGGGGATCCAACCCTGGAGCTGCCCGAGTTCGACTCGCCGCCGACCGACCCGCTGCCGCTGCTGGAGCGCTGGCTGGAGATCGCCGACGAGAGGGGCGTGCGCGAGCCGCGGGCGCTGGCGCTGGCCACCGCCGACTGCGAGGGACGACCGTCGGTCCGGATCCTGCTGCTCAAGCAGCTCACCCCCACCGTCGTCTTCTCCGGCAGCTACGAGAGTCGCAAGGGCCGCGACCTCGCCGCCAACCCCCGCGCGGCGGGGACGCTCTACTGGCGCGAGACGTTGCAGCAGATCACGATCGAGGGCCCTGTGTTCCGGCTGAGCGAGGAGGAGTCCGACGAGCTGTTCGCCAAGCGGCCGGCGGCGGGACGGGCGACCACGGTTGCCTCGGAGCAGGGCGCGGCGCTCACCGATCCCGAGATCCTGCGACAGAAGGCCGACGAGCTGGAGGGCGAGAAACTACGCCGCCCGCCGAACTGGGGCGGCTTCCGCCTCGATCCCGACCTAATCGAGTTCTGGCACGGCAGCCCGACCCGCCTCCACCGCCGCCTCCTCTATATAAGGGGCGAGGGCGGCTGGAGCCACCAGCGCCTACAGCCCTAGTGTCGCTTTTGTAGCCCTATAGGGCACAAAAGGCGACACGCCTAGCTAGCCCCGGGTGCCGCCGCCGGTCCCGTCCGGCGACCAGCCGGGGCCGCGGAAGAGGTAGCCGCAGCGCTCGCGCCAGCTTTTCGCGTGGCGCACGTCGTGGGCGATGGCGATGAACTCGTGGAAGGCGACGCGGGTCGGCTTGAAGGTCCTGATGTTCCGGGTCAGCCCGTAGCGGACCTTCTCGGTCTCGCCCTGGAAGGTGCCGAAGAGGCGGTCCCAGACGATCAGGATGCCGCCGTAGTTGCGGTCGAGGTAGACCTCGTTGGAGCCGTGGTGGACGCGGTGGTGCGAGGGCGTGTTGAAGATGAACTCGAACCAGGCGGGCATCTTCTTCACCCGCTCGGTGTGGATCCAGAACTGGTAGATGAGGCTGATCGCCTGCTGGGTGAGGATCATCCAGGGCGGGAAGCCGAGCAGCGCCAGCGGCGCCCAGAAGGGCAGCGCCGTCATCGGCGTCCAGGTCTGGCGCAGCGCGGTCGAGAGGTTGTAGTGCTCGGAGGAGTGGTGGACGACGTGGCTGGCCCAGAAGATCCGCATCTCGTGGTGGATGCGGTGGAACCAGTAGTAGGCGAAGTCGTCGGCGAGGAACAGCAGCGCGTAGGTCCACCACATGTCGGCCGGCATCCGCAGCGGCGTCAGCTCGTAGAGGCCGGCGTAGATCGCGACCACGACCAGCTTCCAGACGGCGTTGATGACGACGTTGCCGCCGCCCATCGTCAGGCTGGTGCGCGTGTCGCGCGACTCGTAGCCGACCAGGTCCTCGTCACGCGCGTACTTGAACGAGAGCAGCTCGACGACGAGCAGCAGGACGAACGCGGGAATCGCGTAAAGGATCAGCTCCGCCACGCGGCGAAGCGTAGAGGTCTAGCTAGAGGTAGCCGAGCGGGTCGGTGGCGGCGCCGTTGATCCGCACCTCGAAGTGGAGGTGGGGGCCGGTGCTGTTGCCGGTGTTGCCGCTGAGGCCGATCACGTCGCCCTGGCTCACCTGGGCGCCGACCGAGGTCGAGAAGCTCGACTGGTGGGCGTAGCAGGTGGAGAGGCCGCCGCCGTGGTCGATGCAGGTGTAGTTGCCGTAGCCGCCGCTTTCGTACTCGGACTGCATCAGGATCACGGTGCCGCTGGCGGCGGCGCGGATCGGCGTGCCTTCCGGCACGGAGATGTCGATCCCCTCGTGCATCCGTCCCCAGCGGTAGCCGAAGCCCGAGGTGACGGTGCCTTCGACCGGCCAGATGAAACCGGCGGCACTGGGCGAGGGCATCGGCCCGGCCGGCAGCGCCACGCCACCGGTCGCTTCGGCGATTTCCTGGGCGATCTCGGAGCGAATTTCAGCCGCGACTTCCTCGTGCTCGTGGCGCTCGCCTTCGATCCCCTTGAGGGTGTGGCGCCGCGTCGCCCGGGCGGAGAGCAGGGCGCCCTCGCGCGACTCCAGGGTCGAGCGGGTCACTTCCAGCCGTTCCTGCTTGGCGGCGATCTGGTCGCGCGCCTTTTCGATCGTCAGCTTCGAGGTTTTGCGCACCCGGACCAGCTTCTTCGCTTCGTCGCGCAGTTCGCGCACCCGCTCGGCCAGCCTCTGGTCGCTTTCGTTGATCGCGTCGAAGTACTCGGTGCGGGCGACCATGTCGCCGTAGTCCTCGGCGCTCAGCACCACCGAGGTGATGTCGGTCGAGCCGTAGGTGTAGATCGCGACCAGCCGCTCGCGGAGGACGACCAGCGCCCGCTTCAGCCGCCCGCGCAGGGTCTCCAGCCGGTCCAGGGCTTTCCTCAGTTCGGCTTCGGCCCGGTCCAGTTCGGCCTGCCTGGCGGCGAGCTCTTCTTCGGCCGCGGCCTCCTGGTTGCGCAGGGCGCTGACCTGCCCTTCGAGGGCGGAGATTTCATCCCCCATCGCTTCGATGTCGGAGGTGAGCACGCCTTCGCGTTCTTCGACCGCGCCGATCTTGCCTTCGACCGCTTCCAGCTTTTCCGAGTTGCTCTTGGCGGGCGCGGTTGCGACCGCGACCAGGCAGCTCGCGAGCAGGGCAAGGGCCATCGCCAGAAGCGATGAAAGCCAGCGCCGGCGCGGTTTCAGGGTCGGTTTCGGCATGGAGAAAGAGGAAAGCCGGCATAGGCGCCGGCTCTGACATAAACCGTAGGCGGGCCGAAAGGCTCGCGCCCCCCGCCCGGGCCGCCTGCAACCTCAGTTGCGAGCGGCGTTTAGGCCGCTTGGCGCCGGGCCAGCTCGGCTGCCGGGTCGTCGTAGGCGAAGGTGCTGAACCCGAGCCAGTCCGGCAGGCTGCGAACCAGGTGCTCGGGGCCATCGATCCGGACCCGCTTCGCCTTCATCGCCGCGCCCAGCTCGAGCTGGCCGATCCAGACTTCCGCCATCGCCTGCGCCTCGGCGTCGACCTGCAGGTCGATCGCGAAGCCCGGGTCGGTGAAGCAGAGGTCGGCGTTGTCGGGCCGGGCGACCAGCCACCAGGCCCGTTTCCCCTCCTCGGCGTCGCGGTAGCGGAAGAAGGTCACCAGCTGCTCCTGCGGCAGGCGGTCGAGCTGGACGCTGCGCCGCACGTCCCACATCAGCAGCGCCGGGTCGGCCTCCTCCTCGCTGATCTCCCGCTTCAGCCACTCGCGGCTCCAGTTGCCAAGCGAGACGACGAGCGGGCCCAGCGCCTCTCCGGCCGGCGTCAGGTGGTAGGCGTGCCCGCGCTCTCCTTTGAGTGGTTCGCGGGTGAGCAGGCCGGAGCGCTCCATCTCGCGCAGCCGTTTGCTGAGCAGGGACGAGGACATCCGCGGCACCCCGCGCTGCAGCTCGTTGAAGCGGGTGCTGCCCATCAACAGCTCGCGCAGGACCAGCAGGGTCCAGCGCTCGGTGAGGACCTCCGCCGCCTGGGCGACTGGGCAGAACTGTCCGTAGCTCTCCGGCATCTGGCTCTGCAGAGCAGTGTAAGCGCCTAACTGCAGATCTTGAAGTTGAACGGCCTCTGGGGCGGGCGTAGAAAGGGATCATCAACCAATTCAAAGGAGATCTGAGAGCAGTGAGCACCCCCACCGACACCCAGGGCCCCAGCCCCGAGCTGAGGCAGAAACACCGCAAGATGTGGGCCTCGGGGGATTACCCCTCGATGGTCGAGACCTTCCTCACCCCGCTCGGGCCGCGGCTGGTCGAGTTCGCCGGGATCGGCGCCGGGCAGCGCGTCCTCGACGTCGCCGCCGGCACCGGCAATGCCTCGATCCCGGCCGCCCAGGCCGGCGCCGAGGTGGTCGCCAGCGATCTGACCCCGGAGCTGTTCGAGGCCGGCCGCGCCCGCGCCGCCGCCGCCGCGGTCGAGCTGGAGTGGGCCGAGGCCGACGCCCAGGACCTGCCCTTCGAGGACGACAGCTTCGACGCCGTCATCTCCGCGATCGGGGTGATGTTCGCCCCCTTCCACCAGGCGGCCGCCGACGAGCTGGTCCGCGTCGCCCGACCGGGCGGCACGATCGGCCTGCTGAGCTGGACCCCGGAGGGAATGATCGGCGGGCTGTTCAAAACCATGGGCCAGTTCATGCCCCCTCCCCCGGCCGGCGCCTCACCGCCGCCGCTGTGGGGCGGCGAGGACCACCTGCGGGAGCTGTTCGGCGACCGGGTCGAGCTGGAGAAGGTCGAGCGCGACGTGCTCGAGGTGACCGCCTTCCAGACCGCCGACGAGTTCGCCGAGCACTTCAAGGGGTTCTACGGGCCGACGATCGCCGCGCGCGCCAACGCCGAGAAAGAGGGCCGCACGGAGGAGCTGAACCAGGCGCTGAGCGAGTTCTTCGCCGCGCAGAACCTCGGCAGCGACGGCGGCGCCCGCTTCGAGATGGAGTACCTGCTGACCGTTGGGCGGGTGCGCTGATGAGCGCCGGCGGCAAGAGCTACGACGCGGTCGTGGTCGGCGCCCGTGCCGCCGGCTCGCCACTGGCGACGCGGTTGGCGGAGCAGGGCTGGAGTGTCCTGCTCCTCGACCGCGAACCGCCGCCGGCAAACGTGCTCTCGACCCACTGTCTGTTTCCCAACACGCTGGCGCGACTGGCCGAGCTGGGGGCGATGGAGCGGATCGAAGCCGGGCACCGGGTCAACTTCATCGACTACGGAATCCGCACCCTCGGGCGCGAGGTCTCGGGATCGTTTACGCCGATCGGCGGCTTCGACCGCGCCGCGACGATCACCCGGCCGGTTCTGGATAAGGCGCTGCTCGAGGTCGCGGAAGCGGCCGGGGCGGAGACCCGCTTCGGCGAGAAGGTGACCGGCTTGATCGGCGCCGGGACCGAGGCCGACCCCGCCCGCGGTGTGGTGCTGGAGGGCGGCGAGGAGATCGAGGCCCGCTGGGTGTTCGGCGCCGACGGCCGTGCCTCGACCGTGGCGAAACTGCTCGGCCTCGCGAAGGAACGGCCGCTGGCCGGCGAGATGGCATTCATGTTCGGCTACTGGCGCGGGCTGCCGACCCGCGATCGCTTCTTCATCGACGTGGTCGAGAGCGGATCGCTGGCCTGGTCGCCGTGCGAGGACGACCTCTCGCTGCTGATCCTCGGGATCGACCCGGAGCTGACCCGCGGCGACCAGACCAAGCGGCAGTTGACCTTCCTCGAAGGCGTGCGCAAATTCGACAACTGGTTCGACAGCGGCTGGCTGGCCGACGCCGAGCAGGTCGGCCCGATCCACCTGGCCCCGGAGACGATGCTGCGCGGCTTCTTCCGCCAAGCCAACGGGCCCGGCTGGGCGCTGGTCGGCGACGCCGGTCACTTCAAGAACCCGTCAACGGCGCAGGGCATCTCCGACGCGATCGAGCAGGCCCTGCACGTCGCCGGCAAGCTGACCGGCCCCGAGGAGAGCCTCGACGGCTATGAAGCCTGGCGCGAGGAACGGGCCGACGAGCACTACGAGTGGTCCTTCGACTTCGCCCGCTTCCCGATCCCAGAGGTAGCCGGCCCAGTCTTCGACGGCCTCACCGCCGACCCAGAGGCGGGCCAGAACCTCCGCGACGCCCTGAGCCGACAGTTGCGCCCGCGCAGCGGCGTTTTCACCGATGAGCGGCTGCAAAAGTGGTTCTCGGCGGCCGTCCCCACCGCGAGTTAAAGTGCCGCGCCATGCCGATTGAGAGCCGTTCCCTCCGCGTCCGTGTCCCCCTGATCGCCGCCTTCGCGGTGCTTGCCCTCGCGCTCTTCGCGGCGCAGGCGTCTGCCCGGTACGTCTACACCGGGAACTACAGCGACGGCACCGTCTCGGTGATCGACACCGCCACCAACCAGGTGGTCGGCTCCCCGATCCCGGCCGGAGATCCCAGCGGTCCCTACACGATGGCGATCGCGCCCAACGGCAAGACCCTCTACGTCGGCAACGGCGCCAGCGAAGACCTGGTGCTCATCAATACCCAGACCAACCAGCCCAGCGGTTCGATCTTCCTCGGGGACAGCCCGGAAGTGATCGCGATCTCGCCCGACGGCAAGACCGCGTATGCAACGGTCGGCGACGGGGTGGCGGTCATCGATCTGCAGACCAACCAGGCGGTCGGAGCGCCGATCCCGACCGGCGAAAACGCCCTGGGCGTCGCCTTCTCACCGGATGGCAAGACCGCATACGTCGTCAACGAAGAAAGCGACAACGTCTCGGTTATCGACACCGCCACCAGGCAGGTAGTCGGAGGGGCGATTCCGGTCGGCGAAGAACCGATCAACGTCGTCGTCTCCCCCGATGGCAAGACGCTCTACGTCAACAACGAAGGGAGCGACAGCGTCTCCGTCATCGACGCCGCAAGCCGGCAGGTGGTAGGCACGATCCCCGTCGGTGAAGAACCGTGGGGACTGGGCTTGTCTCCGAACGGCACCCGCCTCTACGTCAGCAATTACGCCGACGAAAACGTGTCGGTGATCGACACCGCTACCCGGCAGACGATCGGAGCGCCGATCCCGGTCGGCAATCAGCCTTACGAACTTGCCGTCACGCCGGACGGCAAGGCGGTTTACGTGACCAACTACGAGGGAGGCGGAGCGGCCGTGGGAAGCGTGACCGTTATCAACGCGCAGACCAATCAGGTCACCACCAACCTCCCGGTGCCCGGCGGGCCCTGGCAGGTCGCGATCGGCCCCGACCAGTCGCCGGTCCCCGCCTTCGCGGCGACGGCGTCGAAGAAGCAGCCGCTCAAGTACAGCTTCAACGCGGCCGGTTCGGTCGACCCCGACGGCACGATCGCCCAGTTCAACTGGAGCTTCGGCGACGGCCTCAGCGCCCTCAACGGCGGCCCGAGCCTGAGCCACACCTACAAAAAAGCCGGCACCTACGCGGCGAGCCTGACGCTGGTCGACAACGAGGGCTGCTCCGGCTTCGTCTTCACCGGCCGCACCGCCTACTGCAACGGCCCCGGACCCCTCGTTCAGTCACTGAAAGTCAAGGCGCCGAACAACTTCAAATTCGGCAAGCTGACCCGCAACGCCAAAAACGGAACGGCAAAGCTGAAGATCAAGCTCCCCTCCCCCGGCAAGCTGACCGTGTCCGGCAAGAAGGTGAAGCAGGTCAAGCGCGGCACCAAGCAGGCCGCCATCGTAACCCTCAACATTCGCCCGAAGCCGAAGGCAAAGAACCAACTCGGCAAGACCGGCAGCGCCAAGCTCCAGATCAAGGTCAAGTTCGCGCCCACCGGCGGCAAGGCCCGGACCAAGAGCAAGACGGTCAAGCTGATCAAGAAGTAGCGGCGCTCGCTATGGCTGCGGGGAGAACCTCCGCAGCCGTAGCGAGTTGGTCACCACGAAGACGCTGGAGAGGGCCATCGCGGCGCCGGCGATCAGAGGGTTGAGGAAGCCGGCGGCCGCGAGGGGGATCGCGGCGACGTTGTAGGCGAAGGCCCAGAAGAGGTTGCCCTTGATCGTCTTTAGAGTGCGGCGGGAGAGGCGGATCGCGTCGGCTATGGCGCGGGGGTCCCCCGAGATCAGGGTGATGTCGGAAGCCTCGATAGCAACGTCGGTGCCGGTGCCGATCGCCAGGCCGAGGTCGGCCTGGGCCAGCGCCGGGGCATCATTGACGCCGTCGCCGACCATCGCCACGGTGCGACCCTCGTCCTGCAGGCGCTCGATCGTCGTCGCCTTCTCGTCCGGCAGCACTTCGGCGATCACCTCCTCGATTCCGACCTCAGCGGCCACCGCCACCGCGGTCGCCTCGTTGTCGCCGGTCAGCAGCACCGGCCGCAGACCGAGCTCGCGCAGCTCGGCGATCGCTTCGCGACTCGAGGGCTTGACGGTGTCGGCGACGACCACCAGGCCGCGCGCCTCGCCATCCCAGCCGACCGCGATCGCCGTCTGGCCGAGCGCTTCGGCCTCGCGGCGCGAGTCCTCCAGCGTGGCCGGCAGGTGCATCGCCCAGTCAGCAAGGAAGGAGGCGCGGCCGACGACGACCGCCCTACCCCCGACCACGCCCTGGACGCCGAGGCCGGCCGAGCTGCCGAACTCGTCGACCGCCGGCAGCAGCACGAACTCCTGCTTGGCGCGGGTGGCGATCGCCATTGCGATCGGGTGCTCGGAAGCGTCCTCGACCGCCCCCGCGTTCCGCAGCACCTCGGCCTCGTCAACTCCGGGCGCCGGGTGGACGGCGACGACCGACATCTCGCCGCTGGTCACGGTGCCGGTCTTGTCGAGGACGACGGTGTCGATCTGCTGCGTCGACTCCAGCACTTCCGGCCCCTTGATCAGCAGCCCCAGCTGGGCGCCGCGCCCGGTCCCGACCAGCAGCGCCGTCGGCGTCGCCAGCCCGAGCGCGCAGGGGCAGGCGATGATCAGCACCGCGACCGCGGCGGTGAAGGCGAAGCTCGCCCCCGCCCCGTTGCCGAGCCAGAAGCCGAGGGTGCCGACGGCGAGACCGATGACGATCGGGACGAAGACACCGCTGACCCGGTCGGCAAGCCGCTGGACCGGCGCCTTACCCGACTGCGCCTCGGTGACCAGGCGGGCGATCTGGGCCAGGGCGGTTTCCTCGCCGATCCGCGTCGCCCGCACTACCAGGCGGCCGCCGGCGTTGATCGTCGCGCCGATCACCTCGTCTCCAGGGCCGACTTCGACCGGCACCGACTCGCCGGTGACCAGCGACTGGTCCAACGCCGAGGCGCCGCTCTCGACGACCCCGTCGGTCGCGACCTTCTCTCCCGGCCGAACGACGAAGCGGTCGCCGACGGCGAGCTGCTCGATTGGGACCTGCCGCTCGTTGCCATCGGCGTCGAGCAGCGAGACCTGCTTGGCGCCGAGGTCGAGCAGCGCCTCCAGCGCCGCCCCGGCCCGCCGCTTGGCGCGTGCCTCGAAGTAGCGGCCGGCGAGGATGAAGGTGGTGACGACGGCGGCGACCTCGAGGTAGATCTCGTCGGCGCCGGCGCCCCGCTCGGTGAACAGCTCGAAGGGCATCTTCATCCCCGGCACCCCGGCGTCGCCGAAGAACAGCGCGTAGAGCGACCAGCCGAGCGCGGCGAGGGTGCCGAGCGAGATCAGCGTGTCCATCGTCGCCGCCCCGTGCCTGAGGTTCTGCCAGGCGGCCCTGTGGAACGGCCAGCCGGCCCAGAGCACGACCGGGGTCGCCAGCTGCAGCGAGAGCCATTGCCAGTTCTCGAACTGGAGCGGCTCGATCATCGCCATCAGCAGGACCGGCAGCGAGAGGGCCGCGGAGAAGATCAAGCGGCGGCGCAGATCCTCGGTTGGGTCGGCTTCGGGTTCCTCGGCCTTCTCTCCGTCCGGGGTCGGCAGCGAAGCCGCGTAGCCGACATCCTCGACCGCGCCGACCAGATCCTCGGGCGCGACCTGGTCGGGATCGAAGCTGACCGTCGCCCGCTCGGTGGCGAAGTTGACCGTCGCCTCGACCCCGTCGAGCCCGTTGAGGCGCTTCTCGACCCGGCCGGCGCAGGAGGAGCAGGTCATCCCCTCGATCGGCAGCTCGACCCGGCTCATCGCGGCACCTCGAGGGTGAACTCGGCCGTGTGGACGACGCCCTCATGCTTGAACTGGAGGTAGAGGCGATAACGGCCAGCGGTCGGGAAGGTGGCGTCGAAGACGATCTCCTCCGGCGCGTCCTCCGACTCCTCCGGGTGGACGTGGAGGAAGGCGAGGTCTCCTTCGCGCAGCGCGACCAGATGGCCCTTGGCGCCGAGGTAGGGCTGCAGGTCCTTGACCGGGTGGCCGCTCTCGCTGACCGCGAAGCTCAGCTCGGAGTGTTCGCCGGCGGTCAGATCGCCGGCCTCCAGGTGGACCTCGTACCCGTCGGTCGAATCGACCTCCTGCGGCGCCGGGAAGGGGCGCGAAACAAACTCGCCGCCGGAGACGAAGATGTCGCCGGCCAGGGTGTGCTGCTCGCCCCCGGCCGAGAAATCGGCGAAGGCGCGGTAGACGCCCGCCTCGCCGAACCGGACCGGGACGCTCCAGGTTCCGGAGGCGTCCATCTCCGGGTGCAGGTGGCGGAACTCGGTGCCGTCGCGGCGGACGACGATCAGGTGCATGCGGCGCTCGTGCAGCTCGTCGAACCCGGTCACCGGCTCGCCATCGGGCGACTCGATCGTGAAGCGCAGCTCGCCCGTCTTCCCACGCTCGAACTGGGTCGAGGCAAAGCGGACGGCGTAGCCGCCCTCGGCGACGCCGAGCCCGGCCGGCTCGTGGCCGGCCTCACTTGCGTGCGCGCCGTGCGTTTCGGTCTCTGCGGTGTGAGTCGCCATCTCCTCCTCCATCCCACCCTTCGTCTCGGCCGGCTCGACCAGCGATCCAAGCGCGGCCGCGGCGCCGAACACGACCGCCAGGGCGGCGACGAAGAGAGCAATCCTCTGATACGGCCGGGGGGTATCCATGCGACGACTGTAGCATATACCCACAGGGGGTATCGCTATACTCCCCCGAGCCCTGCCAAGAAAGGAAATGAGATGGCGGAGACCCACGTGGATCCCGGTTACGTCGACAACAAGGAGAAGGTGAAGAAGCGGCTGCGACGGATCGCCGGCCAGATCGGCGGCATCGAGCGGATGGTCGACGAGGAGCGCTACTGCATCGACATCCTCACCCAGATCTCCGCCGCGCAGGCGGCGATCGACAACGTCGCCCTCGCCCTGCTCGACGAACACACCCGCCACTGCGTCGTCGGCGCCGAGACGCCGGAGGAGCGAGCGGAGAAGACCGACGAGATGATGGCCGCGGTCGGCCGCCTGCTGAAGAGCCGCTGAGGCTGCCAATCTCCAGGCGATGAGCGAGAGGCCCAGCCGGGGGTGGAACGCCGCCGTGCAGCGGTTCAACCGCAACCCCAAGCTGGTCGGCTTCGCACGCCGGACGCGCGAGCGCACGCTCGGCGACGACGACCATATCGACCACCTCTCCACCGCCCGCGGCCGTCCCTCCGACCTCGCCGCCCGGCAGCTGGTCGAGCTACGCGGGGACGAGCCGGGCTTCGTCGGTGAGCTCGGCCTCACCGCGCTGCAGGCCTGGCAGCGGCTCGCCGAGTCGCAGGACCGCGGCCGCGGCAAGGTCGACGTGGCGATCCTCTTCACCGACCTGGTCGGCTTCTCCAGTTGGGCGCTGGAGGCCGGCGACCGCGCTGCACTGCGGCTCCTGCGCGAGGTCGGCGAGGCGATCGAGCCGCCCGTCCTCGAGCGCCAGGGAGAGGTCGTGAAGCGGCTCGGCGACGGGCTGATGGCCGCCTTCTGGGACGCGCCCTGCGCCGTCGAGGCCGCCTTCGCCGCCAGCGAGCGCGTCGCCCCGATCGAGGTCGACGGTTACCGCCCCCTGCTCCGCACCGGCATCCACCTTGGCCGCCCACGCAAGCTCGGCGGCGACTACTTCGGCGTCGACGTCAACGTCGCCGCCCGCCTCTCCGAGGCCGCCAAGCCAGGCGAGATCCTCGCCTCCGACCGAGTGCTGGAACAACTGACGCCCGACGCCGCGACAGCAAGAAAGCGCCGCTTCAGGGCCAAGGGCGCGCCACCAGGGATGGCGGCCTACGCCCTCAGCCGCGACTGAGGTCTTTGCACCCCGAACAGCGATGCGGGCGCTTTTGAAGGCCTGCACCAATCCACACGCGCGCAAATCCGTTCCACGCACGTTCCAGGGCAGAACATCCAACGGCGCGTGCGGCACTACTACATATCGATCAAACCTTCTTGATTGGCAGGAGACCGCCGCTAGGAATTGGCTGGCAAATCCAGTTGGGCGCAGGGGCGCCCGCATAAAGGAGAAACCCATGAAATACGTCAAGATTCTCGGGCTGCTGGCCGTTGCCGCGGCAGCCATGATGGCATTCGCCGCCAGCGCTTCGGCGACCTATGTCACCACGACCACAGGTGGCGCAGTCGCGACACCGTCGCTGCACGCGGTCAACGAGGGCGGCCACGTCGTCCTGGCCAACGCGATCGCCAACATCGAATGCAGCTCGACAGCTGAAGGCAAAGTGGAATCCCATGGCCACACAGTTGTGGAAAGCAAAACAAAACTAGACAACGTTCCCGCCACCGGGAAACTCAGCAGCCTTTCCTTCACCGGCTGCACAAACAGCTGGCACGTGACAGTCACTGCCAATGGCAGCCTCTCGGTTAACTGGACCAGCGGTCACAACGGCACCGCTACCTCGACCGGCACCAAAGTGACCACGACACGTCTCGGCGTCACCTGCAACTACGAAACCAACAACACCGCCATCGGCACCGTTACAGGTGGTGCCACGGCGACACTGGACATCAGCGCCAGCATCCCGATCGCCTCGGGCAGCAGCGGCCTCTGCGGCAGCGGTAACGCCAAATGGTCCGGCTCCTACGTCACGACAGCTCCGCTCTACATCGCGGGGTAGTTAGGTCGACCACTGGGTCGATGGGCTGAAGCAGTTGGGCGCGGCCGTCTTTCGAGGCGGCCGCGCCCACGCGAGGGCCGCGGCTGCGCCCTCGGTGGTTTGAGGCCGGTGCGGCCGAGGAAGACACCACTCTCGCGGTCGTCACCGGCCTCAGCCTCAGTCGCTCGGTTTCAATCAAGGCGGTCGACGACATCGAGCAGCTCCAGATGACTGTCGAGAACGAACTCGGCTTCCGGGCCGGCGTCTGCCTCGCCCTCGTCGTTCATCCCCTTGTAGCGGACGGTCCGCATCCCCAGCGCCGCGGCGCCGACGATGTCGGTTCGACGCAGATCCCCGACGTGCAGCGCCGCGGCAGGCTCGGCATCGAGCGCGCCGAGTGCCGCTTCGAAGATCCGAGGTGAAGGCTTGTAGTGGCCGACCTCGTCGGAGAAAGCCCAGCCGGAGAAGTGGTCCAGCAGCCCCTCCCCCTCCAGCAGCTCGCGCAGCAGCTCGCCGCCGCTGAAGCCGACGTCGCAGACGATTCCCAACCGGGCACCGCGCTCCCCCAGCCCCTCCAGACAGGCGCGGATGTCCGGCGCTAGTTCCAGCTCGACTTCCCGACCCGCCCCGAGGAAGGCCTCGGCGACCATCTCCCGAGCCGCCCCCTCGACCCCGAGGGCGCGGACCAGGGTCTCGGCAGCCTCGCGCGGAGGCAGGTGGCGCCCCGCCGCCCACGAGCGTTCCCAGTGCAGTCCCACCTCCTCCAGGCTGGCAACCAGCAGCTCCGCCTCGACCCGCAGGTCGTTGCTCTCGCAGGCTCGGGAGACCGCTCGCTGCCGGGCCTCGCTCATCGCCCCGCTCGGCACTCGCGCGATCGTGTTCCAGAAGTCGAAGGTGACGGCTTCGATCATTCCCCGATTCTCACAAGCCCAGCCGCGGCACCACCTGCCCCTGTTTGCGAACCCGGGAGTGTTTGCTCTCCAGCGCCACCGCGACCAGACTCAGGCAATGGAAAGCGTGGTCGAGGTCGGTGGATACGTTCTCGAGCCCGGCGACGGCGGGACGGGGATCCGCAGTCACAGCGATGCGGCAAACGGCTCCGCACGACCGCTGCAGCGCGCCTTCGCCGAACCCGCCGCGCCGAAAGAAGCCGACCCTGCGCTTGCGACCGAAGTCGACGCGGCCTCCCAGGCGACGGCGAAGATCGAGCGCGCAGTCGCCCTCTGCAAGGGCATCGGCGAAGGCAGGGCCCTGGACCCAACCCAGCTCGCCCTCGAGGTCGGGGCGCTGCTCGACTGTCTGGAGCGGTTGGACCGCAAAAAGGAGCACAAGAAGTCGATCCAGATGGCCCGCGCCCTGGCGACTTTGCTGATGCTGCTGAAACGCTGGGCCGACCTGCTGCAGACGCTGCGCACCGCCGTCCGCGCCGGCGAGAAGTTGGGCGACCTCGACGCGATCGCCTGGGCCGAACACGAGCTCGGCACCCTCCGCCTCGCCGCCGGCGACGTCGCCGATGCCGAGCGGAGCCTCCACCAGGCGCAGGCGATCCGCGAACGGATCGGCGACCGGCGCGGGCTCGCCGCGACCGAACGCAACCTCGGCGTCCTCTGTGAACGACTGCGGCAAATGCTGCGACAGAAGGAACTGGTGCAACGGGAGGGGCGGCGGTCGCCGACGCCGCGCCTCGCCCTGTTCGCCGTCCTCCTCGCGATCGCCTTCGCGACGGCGGGCTTCGCCGTCGGCTCGCTGACCGACGACTCGTCCGACCCTGGCCAGCCGACGACGGTCGAGAACGCCAGCCGGTCCGACGGAAACCCGCCGGTAACCGATCCGGGTGGAGACGAACCATCGACCTACGAACCCGATTCCCCGACGAAGTTAGGCGACTAGACAGCTCCGCCCTACGTCGCGGCACCTGTGCTCGACCGCGGTTTCAGGCACGGTACTACCACAAATCTTCCCTAGTATTTTCAGAGTCCTTGACATAAGTTCGATTCGCTGCTGACATCTTCGAAGCCGGGCGTGGATGTCCGGCGGCGGCAGGGACTAGGCGCACAAGCTCCGCAAACCTCGACGTGCTCGAGGCGATCCTCGCTGCCCACTACACAACCCGGTGCACTGGGCGCCGGGACGAAGGAGAACAACATATGCATTTGAAATGTCTCGGCCTGATGGCCGCGGTAGCAGCTGCCTTGATGGCGTTTGCTGCCCCGGCTTCAGCGACGTCTGTCAGTACGACCACAGGTGGCGCTGCCGCGACACCGACGATCCACGCGGTCAACGAGGGTGGTCACGTCGTAGTCGCTAACAGCATCGCCAATATCGAATGCAGCTCTACATTCGAAGGCAAAGTGGAAAGTCACGGCGCAGGGAAAGAAGCCTCGGGCAACTTCAGTAGCTTCTCGCTGACCGGCTGCACAAACAGCTGGCATGTGACAATTACCTTCAAGGGCGGATGGGCGTTCAGCTGGAGCAGTGGTGAGGTTGGCGTCTACCGGATTTTCGGCCTAGAGATCACCACCACACGATTCGGTGTCACCTGCAACTACTCAGCACCCAACACGATCGTCGGCACCGCCACAGGCGGTAACCCAGCGACATTTGACATCTCCGGAAGCCTCCCAATCGCCGCGGGCAGCAGTGGTCTCTGCGGCAGCGGCAACGCCAAATGGTCGGGTAGTTACGTGACGACATCGGCTCTGTACGTCAACTCATAGTCAGCTGCCCCGCCCCAACGGCTGAGCAGTTCGGCGCGATCGTCCCCAGGGCGGTCGCGCCCCTTAAAACTGACTATTTCGCTTAGTTGTTACGGTCATCTGGTCTTGGCTCTCCGCCTTCAGATAGCCGTCGCCTCAGCCCTGGGTGCCCTCGCCCTCGCGGCGAGCCCGGCCGCGGCGATAGTCAACGGCACGACGGCAGGGGCGCCGAGCTGGCCATGGGCGGTTCAGGTGTTCTTGGTCGGCGGGGGCGGCATCGAGGGCATCTGCGGCGGAACCCTAGTCGCGCCCAAACGGGTGGTCACGTCGGGCAGCTGCACCACCTCGGGGGCCGACCTCTACGTAATGGCGAACACCAAGCAGCTGGCCGACCCCGCGGGCACGCTGATCGGCGTGACGAGCTTCGAGCGGGCGCCGTCCTGGGCCTCCGCGACGGCAACCGACGTAGCTGTCCTCACGCTCGACGAAGCGCCCGAACCAGCCACTCCAATAGGTCTGCTGGGCACCGATGAGACCGCCGACCTCCCGGACCCGGCCGCGGCGCTGGTGGCGGGCTGGGGCACGACCGATCCCTCCGACGGCGACCCGAGCGAAACGCTTCAGCAGGCCCAGGTGACCCTGCAGGTCAACTGCGGCGAACCGGGTTTCGGCTGCTCGGAAACCGCCGCCGGGCCGTGTTTCGGCGACACCGGTGGGCCGGTGATCGTCCAGCTCGGCGCGGACACCGTCAGCAAAGACCCGAGCCCGGAAAACGGGACCTGGCGCCTGGTCGCCATTCCGGTGGCGGGAACCAGCGAATGCGACGTCAGCCTCTACGCGGATCTCACCCAGCCAGGCATGCGGGCCTTCGTCGAAGGCACCGGCGAGGGACCACCTGACAGCGGCGGCCCGTCGGTCCCATCCACTCCCTCTCCGCCCGCACCGGGGCCGGTTCCGCCACCCCAGACCAAGCTGCTCAAAGCGCGGATCGATGCGGACCAAAGCCGCGCAACCTTTCGCTTCAAAGGGAACGGCAGCCTCAGCGGCTACCAGTGCGCGCTTGCCTCCAACGGTCGCAAGAAGCCCCGGTTCAAACCCTGCCGCTCGCCGAAGGCGTACCGCAACCTGGCGCCGGGCACCTACACCTTCAAGGTCCGCGCGGTGGGTCCCGGCGGCCCCGACCTGACGCCGGCCAAGAAGCGCTTCGCGATCCCCTAGTCGCAACTTGCATCCGGGTGTACCTTCGATACATGCCGCACAAGGCTGCAGATCGGATTCGGAACGTCGCTCTGATCGGCCATCGCGGCTGCGGCAAGACCAGCCTCCACGAGGCGATGCTGTTCGAGGCCGGGGCGATCAACCGGCTCGGCAGCGTCGACGAAGGCTCGACCGTCTCCGACCACGAGGACGACGAGCAGGCCCGCGGCCTCTCGATCAACGCCTGCGTCTCCTGCTTCCAGTACGCCGACCGCGAGATCAACCTCGTCGACACCCCCGGCGACCCGAGCTTCGTCGCCGACGCCGCCGCGGCGCTGCGCGCCGCCGACTCGGCGGTGGTCGTCGTCAACGCCGTCGCCGGGGTCGAGGTGCAGACCGAACGGCTCTGGCAACGGGCCGACGCCGAGGGTCTCTCCCGCCTCGTCTTCGTCAACATGCTCGACCGCGAGCGGGCCGACTTCTTCGCCGCCCTGGACTCGCTGAAGGCGGCCTTCGGCCCCCACGTCGTCGCCACCGAGATCCCGATCGGCACCGAGCACGAGGTCCGCGGCGTCATCGACCTGATCGACATGGAGGCCTTCCTCTACGACGGCGCCGGCCGCGGCAACGACGAGCAGGCACCGATCCCCGGCGAGCTCCTCCCCCAGGCCGAGGAATACCGCGAGAAGCTGATGGACGAGGTCGCCGAGAACTCCGACGCGCTGATGGAGCGCTACCTCGAGGGCGAGGAGATCGCCCACGAGGAGATCGTCACCGCCCTGAAGCGCGGTGTCACCGAGGGCCACCTCTTCCCCGTCACCTGCGGCGTCGCCACCGCCAACCTGGGGACCAACCGGCTGCTCGACGCGCTGGTCGAGGACCTGCCCTCGCCGCGGATGCGCGGCCCGCTGGCGGCGCTCGACGGCGACGGCGCGGCGGTCGAAGTCGCCCCCGACGAGGACGGGCCGCTGGTCGCCTACGTGTTCAAGACCACCGCCGACCCCTACGCCGGCCGGATCAACATCTTCCGCGTCTACAGCGGCACCCTGCGCTCCGATTCCCAGGCGGTCAACGTCACCCGCCAGCAGAAGGAGAGGATCGGCCAGATCGGCCAGCCGCTGGGAAAAGACCTGAAGCCGGTCCCCGAGCTGGGGGCCGGCGACATCGGCGCCGTGGCGAAGCTGAAGGAGACGCGGGCCGGGGACGTGCTCTGCGACGCCCAGCGTGAGCTCGCCGTTCGGCCGCTCGACCTGCCGGCGCCGGTGATGGCGTTCTCCTATGAGCCGAAGTCGAAGGGCGACGAGGACCGGGCGGCAACTGCGGTACGGCGGCTGAGCGAGGAGGACCCGACCCTCGACGTCCACCGCGACCCGCAGACCGGCGACCAGATCATCGCCGGCCTCACCCAGATCCACGTCGAGGTCCTGGTCGAGCGGATGAAGAGCCGCTTCGGCGCCGAGATCGAGCTGCACCCGCCGCGAGTCCCCTACCAGGAGACGATCCGCCAGCCGGCAAACGCCCGCGCCCGCCACAAGAAGCAGACCGGCGGCAAAGGCCAGTTCGCCGACTGCGCGATCGAGATCGAGCCGGCCGAGGACGGCGTCGAGCTCGACTTCGTCGACAAGATCAAGGGAGCGGCGATCCCCGGCGGCTTCATTCCCGCGGTCGAGAAGGGCGTCGCCGAAGCAATGCGGCACGGCACTGTCGCCGGCTACCCGGTCAAGGGCGTCCGCGTCCGCCTCGTCGACGGCAAACACCACGACACCGACTCCTCGGAACTGGCCTTCAAACTGGCCGGGGCGATGGCCTTCAAGGAGGCGATGGCGGCGGCCGACCCGGTCCTGCTCGAGCCGATCGTCAGGCTCACGATCGGCTGTCCCGACGACGTCGTCGGCGACGTGATCGGCGACCTCAACTCGCGCCGCGGCCGGCCGCTGGGGATGGAGGCCAAGGGCCAGGCGACCGAGGTCAAGGCCGAGGTGCCGATGGCCGAGGTGCTCGATTACGCCCCCGACCTGCGCTCGATCAGCGGCGGCCGGGCCGACTTCACGATGGAGTTCGAGCGCTACGAGGAGGTCCCGGCCCACCTGGCCGACAAGGTGATCGCGGCGAGCGGGGAGCGCGCCGCGGTCAGCTCCTAGTCGGTTCGTTCCGCGATCGTCTCCTCATGGGCAACGATCCTCGAGAGGGGGACACCGAGACCTTCGGCAAGCCGCATCAACTGCTTGTGCGTGGGATTGCCCAGACCTTTCTCCAAGCGAGAGATCTCGCTGGTTTCGATCCCGCTCCTCTCCGCCACTTCCCCTTGACTCATCTTCTTGTTCTTCCGGTGATATCTGAGGGCCTCCCCCAGATGTGGAGTCCGGATTTCCGAAGACGACCGCACGGTTCTCTGGATCGAATCGCTTTCGATCCCGCCGATCTATAGAGCCGACCTCAAGTTGCGTCAGAACCCATAGGAAGGTCGCTACCAGCGAGTTCTGTGGCTGGGATGAGGGCGCAAAGTGGGAGTTCTCAACCCCTGCATCTCGTCCCGCCCTCGCCAGACGAATGGCATTGCAGAGCCATTTCGGCCCTCTCAGACTTGGGTCATACCCCTAAGCGTCGTATCGGCAGGTGTTGCCGCGCCGCCGACGCCGCTCAGCCTTTTTGCTTGATGACCTTGAACTTGTAGGTCGCCGGGGTGGCGTCGGTGCCGCCGGGAGCGACCGCCCGCACCGAGAACTTGTGCTTGCCGGGCTTCACCGTGAATGACTTCGGCGACTTGCAAGCCTTGTAGGAGCCTTTGTCGAGCTTGCACTGGAAGGTCGCGCCGGCGACGTCGGAGGAGAAGCCGAACTTCACCTTCAGCTTCGCCAGCTTCGTCGTCACCCGCGGGCCAGGATGGACTCCGAGCTTGGTGTTCGGCACCGGTGCCGGAGGCGGAGGGGGCGGAGTCGAGCCACCGCCACCGCCGCTGCCACAGCTGGAGCCGGTGCTGCTGACGGTTGCCTTCAACGCTTTGGCGCCGGTGTCGCTGTTGACGGTCAGCTGCTTCGGGCAGGGCAGGGACGGATTGACCGTCGTCGTGGCGAACCCGCCGGTCAGGCCGCCGCCGTAGGTGAGGAAAGCGACGCTGTCGCCGACCGCCGAGGAGTCCGGGTAGCTGCCGGTCGGGATCAGCGCCACGGTGCCGCCGAGGCTCGCGGTCCCGCCGACGGCGAGGGCGTCGAACTGCCCGGCTCCGGTGCCGCCGATCTCGACCTCGAGGCGACCGCCCCCTCCCTGGGTGTAGTTGCCGCTGAGGCTCAGCGTGCCGGGGCTGGCCCCGGGCGAGACGACGCCGCCGCTGTTTTCGACCGAGCCGTTGATCGTGCCGCCACCGCTCAGCGTCCCCGCTTTCAACAGCAGCGGGTTGTTCAGTTGCAGTTTGGTTCCGGCGGGAACGACGACCTGGGCCGCGCCGCCGGTCTGGTCGATCTGTCCGTTGACGGTCGAGGTGTTGCCGGAGGCGCCCGAGGTTTCGATCGTGCCGGTGTTGGTCACCGTGCCGGAGCTGTTGAGCGTCGGGCTGCCGCCGGTCTGGTCGAGGACGATCCTGCCAGCGTTGGCGAAGGCGCCCAAGCTGACCCCACCGACCAGCCGCAGCGTCTGCCCGGCGGCGACGTTGCCGGTCATCGGCGTGCCACCCCCGTTCACCTGCACGACGCTCGCTCCGGTGTCGGAGTATTTGAGGCTGCCGCAGGGGATCTGCACCGGCGCCGAACCGCTGGTGGTGCCTTTGCCCTGGTCGTAGTTGTAGACGCTGAGGAAGCCGGTGCCAGTGCCGTTGATCGAGCCGCCGGTGTCGTTCTTCACCGAGGAGCCGGTGTCGCCGCAGGAGCTGCCGGAGCTGGTGACGACCTTGGTGTCGGCGATGTTGATTTTGCCTTTGTTCGTCACCGGGCCGCCGAGGCCAGCGCTCTGGTTGAAGCTCATCGTCCCGGTGTTGACGATCGTCCCTTCGTTGTTGGCGCCGAGGCTGGCTCCGGTGCCCGAGTTCGCGTCGACGGTGAATTCGCCGGCGTTCACGAAGTCCTTGTCGTTGACGTTGAAGCCGGCGCCGCCGGCAGAGCCGCCGCTGCATTCGGCCGGCGAGGGACAGGTGAGGGCGATCGAGCCTTTGTTGGTGAAATTGCCCTGCAGGACGGCGTTGGTGTTGGCGCTCAGCGCGAAGATCCTCAGCGCCTGGTTTTCCTGCATTTCGCCGGTCAGGTTGAAGCCGCCGTTGGCACGCACTTCGCTCGCCCCGCTGCCGCTGTATTTGAGGCTGCCGCAGGGAATCACCACGTCTTCGGTGGTACCGGCGCCCTGCTCGAAGTTGATCACGCTGAGGACACCGGTGCCGGTGCCGCTGATCGTCCCGCCGGTGTCGTTTTTGACGAACGGTTCAGTGCCGCCGCAGGAGCTGCCGGCGTTGGTGGCGGTGACCCCGGTGGCGACGTTGATGGCGCCTTTGTTGGTCACCTGACCGCTGAGCGACCCGCTCTGTTCGAAGTTGAGCGTGCCGGTGTTGTTGATCACGCCTCCGACCACGGCTCCGCCGCCGGTGTTCGGGCCGACCGTGATCACCCCCGCATTGGAGAAGGGGCTAGGGCCGCTGTAGATGTCCGGTCCGCCGCCCGGGCAGCCGCCCACCTGGCAGGTGAGCAGCACCGTGGCGCCGGCGGCGATCGTGATCCCGGCCGGCTGGGCGTCGAGGTTCGTATTTGGGCTCTCGTCGGAGATGACGAGGTGGGGCGTCGAGCCGGTGCCGCCGAGGGTGAAGGATTTCGCGTTGGCGCCGCCGGTCATCGACACGGTGTAGTCGCCGGCGGCGGTGATCGAGACATCACACGACCCGGTCGGGGTGCCGTTGGTCCAGTTGGCGTCGTTATGGAAGCTGCCGCTGCCGCCAATCCACGCGGTGGCGAAGACACCGGGGGTGACCGGGCAGGACGCCGCCGAGGCGGTCGAAGGAAGGACAAACGCCGCCGCTACCAACAGCACGGGCAGAAACGCCCAGCGCACAGCGCGGTGGCTACCGAATTGACTGGTAGACGGCATAGCCGGCGCGAACCTATCAGGGATTGGACAGGTTTGAATACGTAACTTGCCGTAATTCGACGCGGCGTACACTGAGGGTCCGATGCCCCAGCTGCCCGCGCGGGATCTGCACGCGGCCCTCGCCTTCGTCGACGAGGCGCACTCGTTCGCGGACCTGGACTCGTTTCGCAGCGGCATCCTGCCGGGCCTGGAAAAGCTCGTACCCTGCGATCTGGTCGGTTACAACGAGGTCCCGAGCGGCGAGGACGCGCTCGTCATCACCTACCCCGACCCGCCCCTCGACGTCGCCGGTGAGGTGTTGTCGCGCCTCGCCCACCAGCACCCGCTGATCGCGGTCCAGGCCAACGGCGACGACCGCACCTACAAGATCTCCGACTTCCTCAGCCAGCGCGAGTTCCACGCACTCGAGCTGTACGACGAGCTCTACCGACTGATCGAGGCCGAGGACCAGATCGCCTTCGGACTACCGGGACCGATGGTGATCGGGATCGCGATGAACCGCGACCGCCGCAGCTTCAGCGAACGCGACCGCACCCTCCTCGACCTCCTCCGCCCCCACCTCACCCGCGCCCACGCCCGCCTGCGGGAGCGCGAACATTCCGACCTGCTGGTCGAGGTGCTCGAACGCGGACTGGCGGAGCGGGACACCGCGGTCCTGGCGCTGGAACCTGACCGTGCGATCGCCGCCGCGAGTGGCGCGGCGCTAGACCTGCTCGGCTCGTACTTCGACTCGAGCCAGGGGTCGACCCTGCCTCCGCGGCTGATCGAGTGGCTCGCCGGCGCCCCGCACGACCCGCTGCCACTGACGGTCGAGGGCAACCGCGGGCGCCTCACCGTTCGCGCCACCAGCAGTCACCAGGCTGGCCTGGTCCTGGTGCTCGAAGAGCGCTGCGCGGCAAGCGCCGAGGCGCTCCGCTCACTCGGACTGACCCGGCGCCAGAGTGAGGTTCTCCATCTGCTCGTACTGGGGCGCGGCACCGACCAGATCGCCGCCGAGCTGTTCATCAGCCCGCAAACGGTGCGCAAGCACTTCGAGCACATCTACCGCCGCCTCGGAGTCAACACTCGCGAGGCGGCGGTATCGATGGCACGGGAAGCCAGCAGGCCTCAGCCCGTAACTCCTTTCACCACGGGGTAGTAACCACTCGCGTGACCAGTGACCTTCGGGTGGTAGCTTTCGCCCACCGGGTTGGAAAGGCCGTTGATCCACTCGGTCGAGGAACCGCCGCCCCCGTCGCAGACGGCGTGACCGATGAACGGCGGAATCACGTCGCGGAAGACGAAGTTCGCCCCCGCCCGCGTCGCCGCAGCGCTGATCACGTTCTTCAGCATGTCCGCGGTCTGGTTGAGCCGCGTCATCTCACTGCCGCTGAAGAAGGTGGCCGCATTGCAGTCGGTGCCGTTGAACAGGCGCGGGTAGTCGAGCACGACCACTTTTGCGCTCGCCGCCCGCGATTTGATCGCGTTGTTGACCAGGTCGAGCCGGCCCGGCAGCGTGTTCGTGATGTACGACTGGGCGGTGTTGATCGCCCCGTCGCAGTTGGACAGCCAACCCGGCAACGCACATTCGGTGATCACGCTCGAGAAACCGGCGTCGTTACCGCCGATCGTGTAGGTGACCCAGTTGGTGTCCGAGGTCACGCTGTTCACCTGACTGTTGATCACGTCGCCCGTTTTCGCCCCCGCGCACGTCGCGTTGACGAAGGTCCAGGTCGGGTGGGCGTTGTGCAGCAGATACGGATACGCGTAGACCGAACGCTGGCAGTTGGCTTCGTAGAACGTCCTCGTGCCGGTTCCCGACGAGTACGAGTCGCCCAGCGCCACGTACTTGACCGCCGAGGCCGTCGCCGCGAACACGGCGAACAGAGCCACCACGCAGAGCACTGCGGAAATGCGCCTCCACTTCATCTTGCTTCCTCCCAAACTCGACCGCCCGCCCCTGCCCGCGCCGGCCCTTGCCCGGAGCTCACGCGGCATTTGATCAGTCGGAATTGAGCATACTGCGCCAGCGCCGAGCCGTCGGCAGCGTCGCCGCGACCCGCGCCCCCTCTTCGCCAAAGGCGCGGACTTCGATCCTCACCTCTTCACGCTCGTCGTCCTCGATCACCTCGACGAGAATCTGGGACGCGTCGGGGCACTTGACGATCTTGGCGAGCGCCGTTTGGACGATCCGGTAGACGGCAGCCTCCACTTCGTCGTCTAGGCGGTCGCCGGCCCGCCCCTCCTCGAAGGAAAGGTCGAGACGGGTGCGGATTTCCTGCTTCGGCGATTCGGCCAGGTCGGCGAGAAGCTCGATCGAGCCCGCCAACCCCACGTGGTCGAGAACCACGGGACGCTGTTCTCGACTGAACTCCTGCGCGGCCACCGCCCCGGCGGCGAGGCCGGCGAGGGCTTCGAGCAATTCCTCGTCCTCGACGGTGAACCGCGGCCCGCTGCCTTGGCGGTCGACTGCGACCAGGGCGCCATAGGTACGACCCCGCAGAGTGAGCGGGACCGCCAGGACGGCGGTCTCCGCGCTCTCCCTTGCACCGGCCAGCCCCTCGGGCAGGTCGCCAGCCACCCCCGCGGCGGTCGTCCGCCCCTCCTGCTGGGTCTCGACTACCACTGCCCGGGCGGAGACCAGCGACCGACTGCGCTTCGCGATCAGGTCGAGAGCCGCGGTGAGATCTACCTCTCCGCTGAGCGCCCTCGTGACGGTGACGACGGCATCGAGCGCAGCCGCATCTCTCTCGCTCACGATCCCTCCCGATCGATCAACACAGACCGCCTGCCACTCCCAGACGAGAACCCGACGAATCCATCGGCGGCCGAACCAGCCGCTCAGGTGATCGTCGATCGAGGTCAGCTCCCGCGCCAACCGAAGGAAACGCTCGAGCCGGCAGCAAGGATACCGACCATTCCCTGCAAACAATCGAGTACTTACTACTGGTGTTTGCGAATCCATCACCCAGGCAACGCACCTAGTAATGCCGTGTGAATGCCCGATAGGATGGACACGCGACACTGGCGTGGTCCAGGGACTGGCGCCGGGGTTGACCGATGGACGATGGGTGCGGTTGGGCTTTTGAGGCGCGGCTCGACTCGTCGGATCGCTGTCACCAGCGCAAACCCGAGAACCCAGTCCATGCTCGATTCCAAACCGCTCAGCGGCGGAGAGCTCAACGCCGCGGTCACGCGCGAGGTAATTCGCGTACAGAACGAAAGTCACGGGCGCGGGCCGAAGAAGGCTTTCTCGTTCCACAACGGCAACGTCCTCACCACCGTGATGGAGGACGTCCTCACGCCCGCCGAGCGCCGCCTCGCCGACGGTGGCGAGGGTGACGCGGTTCTCAACATGCGCAGCCTCTACCAGAGGAGCATGGAGCCGGAGCTGAAGAAGTCCATCGAGGAGATAACCGGCTGCAAGGTCGTCGCCTTCATGAGTGACAACCACCTCGAGCCGGACATCGCCGTCGAGGTCTTCATCCTCGACCGGTCACTGACCTGAGTCGGCTCAGGAGCGCAGCGGCTTCAGGCGCTTCTTTTCGACCGCGGCCAGCTTCCGTTTCAGCCGCTGGAACTGCGCCTCCTCGCGCTCAGAGCGTTCGTACCCTTCGTAGGCGAGGTTCTTCTGCTCCAGCGGGTCGGTCTTCAGGTCATACATCTCCCACTGCGGCGGTTTCGGGTTTTTCTTGCTGACGTCGTAGTAACGGGCCAGCTTCCAACGCCCTTCGCGGATCGCGACGATGTGGTTCGGCGGTTTCGGATAGGGCGGTTTGGCCTGCCCGGACTGGAAGTCGTCATAGGTGAAGACGACGTAGTCCTGAACCGGCTTGGCGCTCTTCGGCTGCAGGACCAGCCCCGAGTAGTCCACCCCCTGCCAGTTGGTCCGGGCCGATTTCGGCGCTTTCGCGAGGCTGGCCAGGGTCGGCAGGAAGTCGACGTGGGAGACCATCGCGTCGGTGCTCACCGGCTTCGGGAACAGCTTCGGGTTCGAGTAGACGAGCGGGACCCGGGTCGCCTCCTCGTAGAAGTTGAAGTTCTTCTGCCGCATGCCGCCATGGGTCAGGCCCATCTCGCCGTGGTCGGCGGTGCGGATGATCAGCGTGTCGTCGTAGAGGCCGACCTCTTCGAGTTTGTTGAGGACGTCGACGATGTAGTTGTCCGAGGAGCGCATCAGGTTGCCGTAGTAGTTCAGGTAGGCGCGCTTTTCCGCCTTCGTCTTAGGTTTGCCGGTGAGGTTGAAGATCCGCAGGAACTGTTCCTGCACCGAGGGCTTGGTCGAGAGGTCTTCGCCGTTGGTCTCCGGCACCTCGATGTCGCCCTGGATCCAGGAGTCGTCGTAGCCAGCTTCTTCGAAAGTCTTGCTCGGGTAGAAGAGGACGTCGTGCGGGTTGACCAGCGAGATCACCAGGAAGAACGGCTGCTGTTTGTCGGCAACCGAGCTGAGGTACTGCATCACGCCCTCGGAACCGGCCTCCGGTGAGCCGACCGATTCCATGAAGCGCCCGTCGTTGTCGACGAAGCCGCCGCCGGCCTCGGGCACGCTCTGGTTGGCGCCGGCGTCGGGCGGGTTCCAGCGGGTCCAGCCGTAGCGCTCGAGGTCGGAGGGCTGCGCGTTTTCTTTCTGCGCCGGCTTCGAGCAGTGCCACTTGCCCTTGTAGACGACGTTGTAGCCGGCCGCCCGCATCACCGTGGCCAGGTTCGGCAGCGCCGGCGGGCGCGGCAGTTCCACCTGGTGCGGGTATTCGGGGAAGGGCATGTCTTCCTCGAGCGTGTATTTGACCCCGTGCTGGGCGGGGAAGTAGCCGCTCATCAGGGTCGACCGCGCCGGTGAGCACATGCAGGCGTTGGTGAAGGCGCGTTCGAAGCTGACGCCGTGCTGGCGCAGCCGCCGCATCCCCGGCAGGTTCTGCCGCAGCCAGTTGGGCGGGAAGTGCTGGATCGCCCGCTCCTGGTCGGTGAGGATGAGGACGATGTTCATCCCGGCGACGTCGCGCCGGCCCTTGCCGGCGCCGAGCGCCTGCTCGACCCCGACACCCTGGGCGAGCAATGCCGCCGCCGCGGCGCTGGCACCGCCGCCGAGCAGCTGTTTGCGGGTCAGCCCGTCGCGCCGCTCGTCCGAATCGCTCATCTGTTCCTCCTGAAGACGTCGACCGCGTCGCTTTCGAACGAGGTCGAGTAGAGATAACGGCCGTCGGGGCTGAGCGCGATCGAGCTAACGCCCTTCAGCGCCCGGGCCGGGGTGCAGTCCGGCGAGCGGGTCGCCAGGCAGCCGGCGGTCCCCGGCTTCTGCGTGACCGACCCCGCCTTGCCGCGGTTGAGGACGGCGATCGCCCCGCTCCGGAAGGCGGCGATGTAGGCGTTCTTGCCGTCGGGCGAGAGCGCCAGACCCTCGGGCGCAATCAGGGCGCGGCCGAAGGAGCAGCCGGCCGAACGCAGGTAGATCAAGCAGCCGCCAGTCCCTTCCCGCTGGGTCAGCGCCCCGGTCGAGCCGCGGGTGAAGGAGGTGACGCTGTTGCTGAACAGCGAGGTGACGTAGACCCCGTTGCCGCTGGGGCTGACCGCGACCGCGTTGGCGCCGCTCAGCTCGCGCCCCAGGGTGCAGCCGGCGAGCGCGCTGTCGACGATGCATCCGAGGCCGTCGCTGGCCTGGGCGAGGGCCCCGGTGGTGGGGTTGCGCGCCAGCGTCACCACCGCGTTGGAGAGCGCCGTGGCGGCGTAGACGCTGCTGCCGTCGCCGCTGATCGCCAGGCCCTCGACCGATTTCAGGGCGATGCCGGGCGTGCAGCCCGCGGTTGCCTCGGCAATGCAGCCGGCGGTTCCGGCCAGCTGAGTCAGCGCTCCGGTCGATGGATTGCGGGCGAAGGCGGCGACCGAGTTGCCGAAGAACGAGCCGACGTAGACGTTGTTGCCGTCGGGGCTGACCACGACCACGTCGGGGGCGACGAGGGCCAAGCCGGCAGCGCAGCCGGGGATCGGCGCCCCGGAGATACAGCCGGCCAGCGGTGGCGGCAGCTGGCGCAGCGCCCCGGTTTTCGGGTTGCGGACGAAGGCGGTGACCGAGTTGCCGAGGCGCGAGGTTGCGTAGAGACTGCGGCCGTTGGGGCTGATCGCGACCGAGTTCGGTTCGTCGAGGCCGATCGCCGTGGCGCAGCCGAAGGCCCCTTTGGCGGCGACGCAGCCCCCCGCGCCCCTCGTCTGGGCGAGGACGCCGGTCTGCCGGTTGCGGGTGAAGATCGCGATCGCGTCGCTCTGCGAGGAGGCGACGTAGACGTGCCCGCCGTCGGGGCTGACCGCGATCGCCCTCGAGCCCATGAACGGCCCGGGCCCGTTCAGCGCCCGCGCCTTGGCGCAGCTGCCGGCTTTCGCCGAGCGATCGACCAGGCAGCCGCGCTTGCCGGCGAGCTGGGTCAGCGACCCCGGCGACGGCTGCTTCGGCGCCGCCACGGCGGACGAGGAGAAAGCAAGCGCGGCGACGAGCAAGACAGCGACAACTGCGAGCGAGCGCCCCCCGGCCAGTTTCATGGCGGGCAACCTATGCCGCCCAGCGGACGCTCACCGCCGATTCGATCCCCTTTAGGGAAGGATGTGCGAATGACTCCATCAATGGGTCGCCCGAAGAAACGCCAGGAGCGCCAGGACTTCGGCTGGGTCATCTCCTTCGGCTGCAAAAACACCGGCAGCCTCCGCCGCCTCAAAGTCGACACCGACCCCTCCTCGGACACCAGCCCAATCGAGGTCCCCTGCCCCTGCGGCGAAACCCACCGCGTCACCGTCTCCCCCTACCGCCGCCGCCGCGCCGCCGACGAGCCCTTCGACCTCGAGGTCAAGTCGCTCGACGAGCTGCGGTGACGGCTTCGGGCGCGGCCGCGCCGGTGCCCAACTAGTCCGCCTCTTGCTCCACCTCGCCTCGAAGCGCCCTCGCGAGGTCGCTCGGGCTGTCGATCCGGACGGCAAGGGAGCTGATGAACGCGACTGGGTCGTGCTCCCTCAGCCAGTCGAGGACCCACTGCTCGATCTGATCGCTCCGCACCGGCTCGAGGCTCGCCCGCACCTGTCCGCCAATCTGATTCGCGAAATCACGGATCTCGTCTTCGGATACGGCGTCGCGGCCGGCGGTGACTCGGCCGATACTCGCGACCAGCTTGTCTCGCGAGAATTGCTCGTAGGTCCCGACCTTCTGCCGCCAGACCAGGCCATCCTGGATCTTCCCCGCCGCTCTCCTCAATGACTCCAGGTCCGCATCGGGAGCGGTGGTAAGGACTCGCAGATAGACGAATTGATCGAGCGGCATCAGACCGTCGGCCACCCACTGCCGAATCTGCGCGGTCGCGACCGGCCCAGCCGCCGTTCCAACCATGGATTCGACCCTATCCACGAGGTCCACGATCGCGCCCTCGTCGATGCGGCGGTGAGCGACGAGCTCGACGGAGGTGAGCAGCTTGCGGCGATCGAATGGTTCGAGCACTCGCTCCTCGTCCCGCGGCCAGCGCTTTTCGACCACCCCATTGGGAGGCCCGCCCTCGTCTCCGCCGATGAGACTCGGCGTCCGTTCCCGGTAGAGCTTCCGGGCGCTGGTCCGGATTCTGGGCAGTCTTCCCAAGGCCAACTGGGCGATGTTCGCGGGCGTCACCGAACCCCGGTGGCTCTCGAGGTCCCATCGCACGAGCTCCGCGGCCTCGCGAAGCTCCTTATCCAGCAACTCGGCCCCAGCGGTCGATCTCTGCAGGCTCCGGAGCAGCCGTTCCTCATCGAAGGTCTCGGTTTGACCGTCGCCAAGCCGGACAGAGGCAGCCTTGGGTCGCTCGATGGTCGTGAAGCGGTAACCGCAGACGGCGCAACGCCGGCGCCGCCTCACCCCGGCGGACTGACCGTCTGAGCGCTCAGGCCGGGTCTCGCGAACCTGGGTTCGGCTCTGTTTGTCGTTCTCGACCAAACAGCGCGGGCAGTTCATCGATTTATCTCCATTGACCCTAGATATGGGGTATTGGTCAGGGAATACTAATTGCCACTCCACATCTAGCGTCTAAAAGACGAGAATCCCAGTTTGGCGCGCGGCGCAGTTGACGTTTCACCTTCCGCTGTGGTTACGTCCCCGCAGTAACCAGAACATGGAACTCGCACTCGCAATTCAGGCTTTCATCATCCTCGCGTTACTGCAGAAGTTCGTCTTCAGCAAGTAGCCCTCTCTGAGCAGCAGGGGAACAGGAGCGTTGCAATGGCCGAAACGCCCGTCCTGATCACGATCCCGATCAGCCACTACTGCGAGAAAGCTCGCTGGGCGCTGGATCGAGCTGGCATCGACTATCGGGAGCAGCCGCACCTGCAGGTCATCCACTGGATCCCGGTCTCCCGCGCCGGCGGGAAGAAAACGGCGCCCGTGCTGGTCTGGGGCGATCGGGTCTTCGCCGACTCGAAGGACATCCTCGAGGAGGCGAGCGCGCGGGCGCGGCCCGACCGCGTGCTGTATCCCGACAACCCCGCCGCCGCGGCCGAGGTCCGCGAGCTGCAGGCCGACTTCGACGCGGTTCTCGGACCTGAGGGGCGCCGGTGGATGTACTTCAGCATGCGCGGCCGGCGCGACCTCGCGGTCGCCTACGGCTGCACCGGCGTACCCGCCTGGCAGCGGCGCGGCCTGCCGCTGGCCTACCCGCTGGTCATCCGGATCATCGATCGCTACCTCGACATCACCCCGGCCAGCGCCGAACGGTCCGAGGCCCAGGTGCGCGCGACCTTCGACCGCGTCGCCGAGCGGCTCGGCGACGGCCGCCCCTACCTCTGCGGCGAGCGCTTCACCGCCGCCGACCTCACCTTCGCCTCCCTGGCGGCATCGGTGCTGATGCCGCCCGAGTACGCCATCCCCCTCCCCCAGCCCGACGAGCTCCCGCCAGCGATGGGCGCCAAGGTCAACGAGTTCCGCGCCCACCCCGCCGGCGCCTTCGCCCTGAAGCTGTTCCGCGAGGACCGGCGCTAGCGCCGAGCCGGCCAAATCGAGACTAGCCGGTTCCAGATCTCGGGGTTGGGAACGGATAGGTCCTTGGAATGTCTCCGTTTGCTACCGACCTGGTCCGTTTTTCGTCGTTCCAAAGATTGTCGAAGTGACGCGTGAGTTCGTTGAAGAACCCACCCCCTTTGGCCAACTCCAGGTGCATAGTGCGATCGCCAACCTGCTTATGCACCAGGGGCGCAAAGTAAGCCATGTCGTCGATGCGGAAGTAGCTCAACGTTGGCATCACTTTCGCCAGCTTTACGCAGGACTCGGATTCAGATCCTTTTTCTCCTTCAGCAGACGGCTCAAGCCACTCGTCCGGCAACAGCCGAACAATGTCGTGAACCTCCTTCAGGATGGCCCCCGGATATTCGTCCTCCTCAAGGTCGCGCTGAACCGCCAACGGTCGGACTGCCAGGGGCTGAGCCTCATGCCCGTGCCCGTTGCCATTCCCGTTCTCGTCCTTCTCGGGAAAGAGCGGGTCGAGCAAGATGATCCTCACCTTCGCCTTGCAGCCCCGCCACTTCTCGGTGTCGATGTTGCGCATGGTTTTCAGCGATACCTCGAGGATGTCGACCGACTCCTCGGCTTTCAGCACGGCCTGCTCGATTTCTTCACTAGGGCGTTCCTCGTCGTACCCCAAAAGGCCGATGGCCCTAGCGGCGTGGAACTCCGACAGGCTGCCGGGGACACCAGCGGTGATCGCTTCCTGAATCTTCTCTTCCTCCAGCTCAGCACGGTCCTCAAGGCGTTCGCAGACTTTGCGTATGACCTCGACGTTTTCGGACTGCTCTGTCGTGAGTTCTTGCCTGCGCTGTCTGAACACCCATCCGTAGAGAGCGAAGATAAGAAACCCGACCAGGCCCGCTGCAACTAGGTTCGCGCCTACTGCCCGAAGGAACTCACCGCCGGCCCTCCACAGGATGAATCCGATCGCGGCGAGAACAACGGAGCCGCCAATCTCGAGTTGACGCTCGTACTTCTCGATGAAGTCTTCCCGCGGTTTTTTATTAGCCTCGGGTTTGGACCCGTTCTCCTCAGGGCTCAACGAAAACTCTCCGACCGGCGCAAGAAACGACCTCCCATAGGGTAATCGTACACTCAGGCCGCAAGCTTGAGGCGGGAAACTCCGCTGAAATCATGTTCGGCAGTTGCCAAAAGCACGGTAAGGCAACGGCTTACGTCCAGCAACTCCTCCGCTCGATGGCGACGCCAGTCCGGTTGCCCGATGCCCACCAGTAGGTCCTGGTACATGGAACCGTAAAGAGCGTCGACATGTCCTCGACTGGAAAGAGCCGGCACTGAGACCCGCCGGCTTCCACGGCTGCCTTGATCGAGCGCAAGCGCACTGTCCTTGCAGTGGAGATAAAACGAATCACAAGCCACAGCCAGTTGAGTACTTCGCTCGGGGGCTTGGTAGGAAACGCACATGTCAATGCGGCTTTCGCCCACGGTCAAATGCGCGGTGACCCGCTCCCGACCGTGCCCGTCGTATCTACGCTCGGCATCGAGGACCTCCAGTTGACCGCCAAGCTCGCGAGCCAGGGCAATGAAGTGCACTGCGTGATCGGCGAGACCTCCACCCATGGCCGGGTCCTCACGCCAGTCGGAGACGGCATGCTGGTCGGTATACGGCCGCATGACGTCCACCGACATTTTGACCGGGCGGCCAGACCTGGCAGCAGCCTTCAGGAACCGGGAAAAAAAGGACCACTGACGGGAGAAGCGATATTGATAGGAGGCAATCAGGCCTCGATCGGGGTGTTGCTCACGAATCGCCGCAAGCGCGGCCAGCTGCGATGAGGTAATGCCGGCGGGCTTCTCGCAGAGGATGTGCTGGCCGTTAGCGGCGCCGAGCATGGCGAGATCGGCATGCGCGGAGGGATCGGCGGCGATCACCAACAGGTCGGATTCCACCATCGTGAGCATCTCGGCGGCCGAACCGAAGGTCACCAGCCCCGGCAGCAGGCGTTCGGCATCCACGCGTCGTCGGCGGTCTGGATCGCAGGCTCCGACCACGAAGATCCGGCGTTCCGCTTCCAGCGCCGCTAAGGCAGGAAGGTGACCGCGAACCGCGGCGCCCCCCAGACCGGCGACCGCAACTCTCACGTCAACACCTCCCCAATGATTCCAAGCGCTTGCTCGGCCTCGCCTCGCGAGAGGATCAGCGGCGGGTTCAAACGCACACGGGGTATGTCGGCGGCCAGCAGCAGACCGCGATCACGACATCCCTGGAAGACCTGGGAGCAAAGGGCCGGACCCGCCGGCCCTCCACCTTCGGGATCGACGAGATCGAAGCCGAGCATCATGCCGACTCCGCGCGGCCAGCTCAGGTAGGGAGACTCATCCGCAAGCCGCATGAGACCCTCGGCCAGCAGACCGCTGACGTTACGCACACCCGCAAGAAAGTCAGGAGCGGCAAGCACGTCCAAGACAGCCGTCCCAGCGGCACAGGCGAGTGGGTTGGACCCATAGCTGCTGGAAGTAGCCGAGGGCTGGTCGAGACCGCCAGCCGACCAAAGCTCTGCCGGAGCGGCAACACCGCTGAGAGGAAAACCTCCCCCCATTGCCTTGCCCATCACCAAAACGTCGGGCGTAACGCCAAATCGATCGGCGGCGAAGTGCCATCCGGTTCTCCCGAAGCCGGTCTGCGACTCGTCAAAGACGAGCAGCCAGCCCCGCGCGTCGCAGATTGACCGCAGTTCGGCAAGGAGTCCCTCGCGGAGTGGGATGTTGCCTGCCGTGCCTAGCACTGGCTCGACGATCACGGTGCCGATCTCATCCAGATCGTCTCGGTCAGCCAGGCACCTGGAGAGCGAGGGTCCAAGCTCGGCGCTGTAAACCCAGGAAGCCAGGCCGAGATACCGGCGCTCATTCTCGCAACGGCCGCCGGCGAAACGCACCCCGGCGGTCTTTCCGTGAAAGGCAGAGTCGAAAGCAAGCACCCCGGCCCGGCCGGACGCCAGTTGAGTGAGACGCAGAGAAGCTTCAACCGCCTCGGCGCCGCCGCTGAAGAGGGCAGTTCGATTCGGAACTGGCGGCAGTACCGCCGCCAGCCTCTCCAGGTAGGTCCCCAGTGCGTCGTTGTGGAAGGGAGAGGTACTTAGGGTGTTGGCCTGAGCGGTCACCGCCTCGACCCAGTGTGGGTGGCGGTGACCCAGCGCGGCGACCCCGTAGCCTGAAACGAAGTCCAGGTACCGGCGTCCCCGATCGTCGATCAAGTATGAGCCGTCGCCTTCGACGATGGTCAGGCCGGCAGCCTCGGCGATCCGCCGGATTCCTCCACCCGCGTGGCGGTGAATGCGGTCGACCGATCTCGAAGCCTCGCGCAACTCCATGGTCATCCCCTAGCTATCCACCCGATACCGGGTCGACCAAGCGGCGCAGCGGATCCGCAAGATGAGGACGGGCCGCAACCAGGGTTCCGGATCCGGACCACGGAGCGCCGGACAGTTCAACCCCAGCCTCCAATGCGACCAGACCGGCTGCTGCGACATCCCAGAGATTCAGGCCGGACTCGTAATAGCCGTCGAGTTGACCATTGGCAACCTTGCAGATCTCCAGTGAGGCAGCGCCATGACAGCGAATATCGCGGACCACACCAACCACCCGCCCAAGCTGCTTCAACTGAGCGAAGCGAGCAGCTTGACTAGAAGCAAACCCGGTCGCCACCACGGCATCACCGATACTCCCCGCACCCTCGCGACCCGATATGGGCACTCCCTGGCAACGAGCGCCAGAGCCAACTGAGGCCGTATACGTTTCGCCCGTAGCGGGGAGGTGAACAACGCCGACGACGATCTGCGAACCGATCCGAACCGCGATCGATATCGACCATTGGGACAAACCGGTGACGAAGTTATTCGTCCCGTCGATCGGATCCACGATCCATTCGACCCCGCTGTTACCGACACGAGGACCCAGCTCCTCTCCAAGGAAGCAGTCGTCCGGCCGAGCGGCGAGGATCTCTTCGCGAATGCATTCCTCGACAACTCGGTCGAGGCTAGTCACGATCCCCTCGTTTTCACGCTTGCGTCGCACGCCAAGTGGAAGACCAGTGCCGCGAACCAGGGAGGCAGCCTGCCAGGCAGCTCGCTCAGCAAGCGAAAGGAGCTCACCCGCATCGAACCCTCCTATTCGGCGAGCCGATCGACCAACTGGCAAATGACTGCCGACCGTGGTCATAGCGCTGGTGCTAGACCTCGCCACAGGGTGAGAATGCCAGGCGAAAGCCTGTGGACATGGACACCAATGTTCCAGGGGGCTCGTCGGGGAGGGGCATCTGTCTACCTTAGCCGCGTTCGCGGATATAGGTACCCGAACCTACCCTCGATCTAGGGCATCAACTCGAGCGGCTCGGGCGGGGGAACGCCGAGTAGGGACCCGCTCAAACCGCACTCCGAGCAACGGCCGGTCTCAGGTCCATTGTCAGCGCCGCACCAAAAGCACTGCCATCCCTCAGCACCCTCGGCTGCGGCTTCCAGCTCTGCATTCAAACGATCGCCGAGCCCAAGCTCGTCCACCGTTACCGCCGCCTCCTTGCGAACGCCAGCATCCCGGTCACCCAACAGCGCTACCAGAAGTGGCAGTGCATCCGCACCTCTATCGACCGCCAGTCGAGCCGCCGCTCGGCGGACCATCGGCCGCCCGTCATCGGCAAAGGAGTGCACCAGCGACTCCTCGGAGATCAAGGCGGTGCAAAGCGCCACCATTCGCTGAGGCGCCGCCGTGGTCTGCTCCAGTCTCTCCCGAAGCACCGTCAATGCCGCCTCCCGTGCGGCACTGAAGGCTCGAACCCCCACCAGACAGCGAGCGGAGAAGGCGCCGATCCATTGGTACGGGGAAGCGACCGCGGAAGCCAGGACCTCCGCAGTCTCGACCGCTTCGCTCACCCGATCCCAGGAGCCCAGGTCGAGCTTCACGCCACCATCGCCGAGCATGAAGATCGGGCCGAAGCGATCCCTTTCGATCTCCTCGTCATACATTCGCAACCACCCCGCCGCTTCAGCCGCCAACTGGCCCAGATCGAAGCCGGCGCGCTCGATCGCGACCCGGAACGCCGGTGCCAGAGATCCCTTGTCTCTCAAAATACCGCGCGCCGCCTCTCCCGCCGGCGCCTGGTTGTACCCGCTCAGCCCGACCAGGGCTACGAGACGATCAAGACGGCGACGTGAGCCCCGATCGAGCTCGGCCGGCGGTGCAAGTTCGGCGATTATCTCGACCAACCGTCGCTCGGCTTCCTGGTCTTCCTGGAAAATGGCCGCGTAGTCGCGACCCGCCACGCGTTTCTCCGACAACTCCCTGTCCGCATCGGCGACCACCCCAGAGAGGCCGTTTTCCAGCAGGATCCTGCGAAGGATCTCGCCGGTTCGCATCGACACAGCTGACCCCATGCGGTTCGCCAGCAACTTCGCGACATGGGATCGATCGACGGCGACCAGCCGGCGGCCGGCAACGAGCATCGCCTCCTCATATGCGGGGTCCGGACTCAAGAAGCTCAGCGGGCCACTGGTTGCCCTAAACCGATCTGGATCAGCCTCTAGCAACGCGATCAAGTCTTCTTCAACCCCATCGTCATCACGAGGCCAACCTTCGATCGCCAGGACCCGGGCAAGCAGGAGTTGCGTCTCGTTGAGGCAATCGAGGGAAGCAAGCGCATCAGCCTGCTTCTGAGGGCCCACCGGAAGTCGGGCCAGAAGCACAGCCCGCTGCCAGAGCAGACTGCCATCGGCCTCTTGATCCTCGAGAAGGCGGTCGATGAGCGCCTGCGCTTTGGGCGCTTCCAATCGGGCCCCTTGATCGATCATCTCCCGGCACAGCTCGATCCTTCGAGAGTCGAGCGGGTCGGCGATCGCCCACTCCGCGAGTGCTGCTGAAATCTCGCCGCTCAGACCAGCTGCGAGCAGCAGTGGCTGGCTTTCCTCGCCGGCTGCGGCTTCCGCAAACGCCCACTCGCGCTGCTCCAGCGCGGGCCGCTGGCAAATAGCCACGGCACGGGCAAGCTCTGCGAAGAGCTGTATCCGAGTTTGAATTCGACGGTCACCACCGCTGCCGATGAAAACTCCGGCCTCGTCCCAGAGCGCAAGCGCGGCATCGGCGACAATCTCAGCCGAGGCGGGCGAGACATCAAAACGCTCCCGGACCCTCTCCGCCAGAGACTCGATCAACACCTCCACGGCGGCCCCCTCGTCCTCATACACGCGACTGCCGATAACGACGAAGGCCTCTTTGGCGGCGAGTACCGCCTCGCCACCTTCCAGCCCGCCCAGCCTTACCGGTTGGCCGACAATACGGTGGCCGGTCTCCCAGCGTCCGACAACATCATCGATGACCTGCCGCAGGATCCCGGCTCTGCTTTTCGGCAGGAAATCTCCGTCGACGTGATCCGCGGCCACCAAGGTGAGCAGCACGACCATCAGCGGCGTCTCGCGCAGCTCCGCGTCGGCATCCAGACGAGCACGGACCCACTCTTGGCGGACCCGCACCCAGGCCCGTCGGTCCTCGCCATCCAGACGCTGCTCCGCAGCGCTGGCTTTGAGCACCGCTGCGACGGTCGCCTCCGGGCGGTCAGGCTGGCTGAGGCGAAGGTCTTTGAACTTCAGCGTTCGAGCGTGTGCGTAGGTGGCATCCCGAGTGCTAACCAAGACCTCGACGGCAGGGTCACACTGGTTCAGCTCCCCTCTCAGCCCGCCGACGATTCGTTGCGACGCCGAACGGGACTCGTCTAGTGCGTCGAGAAAAATCGCAGCGTCACCGGAGCGGAGAAGTTCTGCCGCCGCGGCCCTGAGCACCGGCTGGTCCTCGACCGGCTCGTTCTCGAATGCCACGTCGAGCAGCGCCGCATCGAAGCCCATTGCGTCGAGGCGCCCGCCGACACGCTGGAGCGACACGAGGATTGGCAGCGGCCAATCCGGCCGCGCTGCATAGTGAGCGGCAGCGGCCCTCAGCGCCACGCTCTTTCCGGATCCCGGAAGCCCCAGGAGCAGGGCCCTACCGCGTCGTCGCAGGGCCCAGGGCAGCCCGCCGTTGTGGCTTTCCTCGTCAGCACTTGGAGTCCGAGGCACCTCGTAGACGCTGACGCTGGCGTCAACCTCGTCGAGCGGAATCGGCGGCAAGGCCGCACCGAGGACCCCGAGGTCCAGACTCTCACCTCGTTCGCGCACCCGCCCTCGATAGGCGTCGAGCTTCGTCTGCCGCTCGCGAGAGCGAGCGGCAGCAAGACCCTCTCCGTCTTCGGTAAGTGAAAGCCCTTTGTTGCCAAAAAGCGCGATGAGGTCCGCCAGCGTTACTCCGAACCTCTGTGCGGCAAGGTCGCGGGCCTCGTTGCGCAGGGTGCCCCAGGCTTTCTGGCCCTCACCGGCCGCCACGATTCCCGGCTCCATCAGCGCCTGGCCCAGCCTCGCTGCCAGATCGTTGCTCTCCTCGAGATCGGCGATCCAAACGACGGCGCAGCGCAAGACCAACTCCAGGGTCTCTGCCGGCAGCTCCGACAGGTACCTGCGCAGCTTCTCCAGCACTCGGTGTTCACTTTTCGTGAAGGCCCCAGCGAGTTCCCTGCGATTGCGCTTCAGCGCTTTCCGCAGGAGCTTCACGTCTCCGGAGGCTTCAGCCCCTGCCACCACGAGACGCAGGCGCTCAGGGTCGGGGTCGCCATCACGAACCTGCGCGACCCACTGTGCGGTCGCCGCCTTGACCGAAGTCATGTCCAACTTCCTCTTCGCCTGAATCAGCGCTTGACCGCCGGTCAGATTCACGTCGATGTCGTCCACCGCCTCGTCGCCCTCGAGCGTGAAGGACAACGGAATCGCGGCCTCCGGAAGAAGCTCGAGGTCGGCAAACGGCTGACCCCTCAGAACGTGCGCACCGAGGTAGGCCGCAACACCCGCCCGAAATCCTCCCCCGGCCTCGTTCCCCGCTCCGCCGATTGCCCCCGCCCCAGCCCCAACCGCGGCACTGTCAGCTGCCGTCTCGCCTTCCGATGCAGTGGGTCCCGTCATCGGCACCAAGTATGAGCCGGCAGAGGAAGAGCGGCGCTAGCTCAGTCGCCCAGCAGCTCCGAGCAGGGCCGCTGTTCGGGCTCGCCCGGGCCGCGGCAAAGCGCCGCGGCGAAGGTGGGGCCGGTGAGCGGGACGATCCCGGCCCCCGGCAGTGCGACCCCCAGCGGGCCGGCGAAGCCGCGGGCCCGCCCGCGTCGCTTGCAGACGGTGCGGAAGTCACGGATCCGATTGCCCCCGACCCGGGTCGCCGAGGCGTCGGCAAAGTCGAGCTCCCCGTGGAACTCCACCGTCCCGACGAAGCTCCCTTTTTCGTTCAGCGACCTCCTGCCCTCGCAGCGCCCGTTGTCGATCTTCTCGCCGCCTTCCGCGACCCGGCGCCGGAAGCCGACCGAGAGCCGCCCCAGCGCGCCGAGGTGATGCAGAGGGCGAAAGCGGCGATCGCAGCCTTCAACCCCAACCTCCTATTTCAGCTTCACCGTGAGGTTGGGCGAGTAGCCGAGCGTCGCGTGGTTCGAGCTGCGGATCAGGACCGCGCGGTAGACGGTCTTCGCGGTCACCTTGACTTGTTTGGAGGCGGTGCAGGCTTTGCCAGGTTTCAGCGCTTTGCCGAGGTTGTTCCAGGACCGCGGCTCTTTTTCCTGGAAGAGAACGAGGCGCTGCTGGCAGGTGCCGGGCGGGTTGACGATCGCAGTCAGTTTCGTCTTTTTCCCTTTCACGACCTTCAGCGGCTTGGCTTTGATCCGGACTTTGTCTTTCTCCACCGGCGGTGGTGGCGGCAGGGTCTTGGGGGCAGCGCCACTGGTGTTTTCCGGGCCGACGCCACCGCCGAGGCCGAACACCTGGATCTGACCGACCAGCGGCATGTAGGCGTAGAGGTCGCCGTTGGGGGCGAAATCGAGGCGGGTGAAATAGGAGCGCGGGTCCGACTGATAGGCGACCCCCGCCCGGCATTGGCCGATTTCGACCCCGCAGACCTGCATCGTGTCGGACCCGTCGAGGACGCCATAGCCGAACGAGGCGATGTAGTGGCCACCGGCGTCGAAGACCGAGATCCGCCTGTTCCCTTCCTCGCTGACGTAGAGCCATTCGGTGCTCGCCTGGCGGACGATCGACAGGGGCGTGTCGAGTTGGCCGGCCGCGCTGCCTGGCCCTTGGCCGAAGCGCAGGTCGAGGGTCGCGCCCGGGTTGGCCACCGTGTTGTAGTGGCTGATCCGGTTGCTCAACCGCTCGGAGATGTAGAGGCCACCGAGGCCGGGGGCGATGTCGTTGGGATAGTTGACACCGTCGGCGCCGCCCTGGGCGTCGGCGCGGCCGAAATTCGTCCCGCATGGGGTCGGTTCGCCCCCGACCGGGGGACCTTCGCCCCCGACCGAGCAGCTTTCGAGGCTGAACGGCGGTTCTTTGGTGAAGTTCTGGTTGATCCCCGCCCCGTGGAAGGCCTGCGGGTAGAAGGGGTGTTCTTTCACCAGGCTGGCGGCGTTGAAGGTTCCGACTTTGTTTTCCTGGCCGAGCGCCAGCGCGCCGAAGCCGTCGGAAAAGACCCGCAGCATCGCCTGGTTGCCGCCCATCCGCCGGCCCATGTCTTCGTCGGAGGCGACCAGATCGTGAGCCGGGTCTGAGGTGTTGGCGAGGTAGGTGAGGATGCGCTGCGCGTAGCCGCTGCTGCTGACCGTGACGTAGACCCGGCCGGCATAGGCCCCGATGCCCAGCGGGAAGTAGTTGTTACGGGCGACCGAGAACCCGTCGCCAAGGTTGTTGCCTTCGTCGTCGAAGTGAGAAAAGCTCGCCGTGTTGCTGGTCCCGGTCGGCGTCGTCCAGAAGGTGCCGTCGGGAGCCTGCGCGTAGAGCGAGCCCATCCCAAAGGTGCGGGTCGGGTTAACCGAGAGGGCCGCCTGCGCGCTGCCGGCCAGCGCCAAAGCCGCGATCGAGGCGATCGCGAGCAGAACGGCGGGACGACTAAAGCGACTGGTGACTGGTTTCACAGCCCGGGCAGAGTTTCACCTGGCTCGGTAAACGTCAAGGACCGGGTTCGCGCAGGTCAGCCAACGTCAGCCTTTCTTATGAGAGACTTTGAGTAATGAGCAGGCTTGTACGCGTCAGCCTCGTAATCGCGCTCGCAGCCATGGCCTGTGCGATACCGGTCTCCGCCGCCGAGGCCACGACCCTGTTCGGCACGACGACGGTCGAAGCAACAGGGGACTTCCTCACGGGCACGCACAGTGAGGCGTTCCGCTACGAATCCTCGATTGCGGGCACGGCTACCGGCGTCACGATCTACCTGACGAGCACCTCCGGGGTGAAAATCGCGCTCTACGCGGAGAGCGAAGGCAAACCGAGCACGCGCCTCACCACCGGTCAGGTCAGCAGCAACACGGCTAACACCTGGGTCGCGGTCCCGCTCGAAAGCAGCGTCGCGATCGCCAAAGGCACGCACTATTGGATCGCCCTTGCGCCGAAAGGCAGCAAAGTCAACTTCCGCGACAAAGCCGGCGGCTACGGAGTGACCAACTACGAAGGCAACGGCTTCCCCAGCACCTGGAGCACGACCGCGACCTATACGGACGGGCCGATGTCCGCCTACGTGACCGGCGAAGAAGAAGTGGAAGAACCGGAAGAAGGGTTTCCCTGTCCGAAAGGCTCGCTGACTCCGAACGGAGAAGGCGTGATCAACATCACCACGAACAACCAGCTCGTCTGCGGTCAGGAAGTCAAAGAAATCGGCATCGATCCCGGCGTCGAAGGGACGGTGATCGAACACAACCTCATCTCCGGCGGCTACAACGGGATCAGCGCGGGCGGCGTCAACTGCAGCATCCCGAACGGCCCGGTCTATGAAGGCTGCACCAGCTCTCCCGCCTTCACGGACACGCTGATCGCCTACAACGACTTCGAAGGGCCCTTCGGTGAGGACCCGATCCACACGAGCAACTTCGAAGACCTGACGATCGAACGCAACTGGATCCACGACTTCGAAGAGACCGGCAACCACACCGACGCCTGGCAGAACGTCTGGGGCGGCGAAGAAGCGGTGTTCAGAAAGAACGTCATCAGCGACTTCGTCGGCGAGGGCACGCTGCTGAAGGACGGCGACGTGACGAACGTGAAATACGAAGACAACCTGATCGTCAACAGCGGCACCAACGAAGCCGCGCCGTTCGGTGAGATCTCGCTGCAGACCTTCGGGGTGCATGGAATCGATCTCATCCACAACACCTACGCCAACAGCGGGGGTGAGGTTATCCGCACCGAAACGACCGGCGCGATCGCCAAATACAACGTCTTCGACAACCTCACGATCCTCGAAGGCGGCGAACTGACCGAGTCGCAGAACAACCTCGACGTCGAACCCTGGTCGTTCGTCCCCGACGAAACCGACGTCTTCGGCACCCCGACCTACAACGCCGACTGGCAGACGACGAAGAAATCGCAGGACGGCACGACGCTCGGGATCACCTTCCCCGCGAGCGAAGTCATCGAAGAAGCCGGGCCTTAGCTACGAAAACTCGATCACGCTGCGGATCCCGTCCTGGGCCTCCATCAGCTCGAAGCCGCGGTTGACTTCGTCGAGCCCGAGCCGGTGGGAGACGAACGGCTCGAGATCGATGTCCCCGGCCAGGTAGCGGTCGACGAGGACCGGGACCTGGTCGCGACCCTTGACCCCGCCGAAGGAGGAGCCGGCGATGCGGCGTCCGGTGATCAGCAGGCGCGGGACGACGTCGAGGGTCTCCCCCTTGCCGGCGACGCCGGCGACGGTGCAGAGCCCCCAGGCCATCCGCGCCGCTTCGACCGCCTGGCGCATCACCGCTACGTTGCCGGTCGCCTCGAAGGTGTAGTCGGCGCCGAAGCCGCCGGTCAGCTCGAGGATCCGCTCGACGGTTCCCTCCCCGCCCTCGATCAGGTCGGTCGCGCCCTGGGCGCGGGCCAGCTCCAGCCGCTGCGGCGAGAGGTCGACGCAGATGATCCGCTCGGCCCCCTGCAGGCGACAGCCGGCGACCGCTCCGAGCCCGACCATGCCGGCGCCGAAGACGGCGCAGCTGCTGCCGGGCCGCACGGCGGCCGTGTTGATCGCGGCCCCGAGCCCGGTCGAGAGCCCGCAGGCAAACAGGCAGGCATGCTCGAACGGCGCCTCCGGGCTCACCTTCGCCAAGGCGATCTCCGGCATCACCGTGTACTCGGCGAAGGTCGAGCAGCCCATGAAGTGACGAACCTCCTCCCCGTCCCGGGAAATCCGCGTAGTCCCGTCCGGCAGGTGCCCCTTGTTCTGCTCCTCCCGAATCGCCAAGCAGAGGTTGGTCCGCGGGTCGACACAATGAATGCACTCGCGGCACTGGGGCGAGAAGAGCGTGACCACATGGTCGCCCACCGCCAGCGAGCCGACGTCCGGCCCCACCGCCTCGACGACCCCGGCGCCCTCATGGCCCAGAACCGCCGGGGCGTAACCCGACGGGTCGGCCCCGGAAGCCGTGTACAGATCCGTGTGACAGACCCCGCAAGCATGCAGCCGGACCAGCACCTCCCCACCCCGCGGCTCCGCCAGCTCGACCTCCTGCACCGCCAGCGGCTCCCCGAACTCCTCCAGCACGGCCGCGCGCATCTTCATCGGCTCAGGTAGCTCCCATAGGGTTCACAGATCGTCTGCGGGCCGGACCAGGAGTACCAGGGCCCCAGCGGCCCGCCCGGGCGCTTCGGCTCGCGGATCAACAGCTTCAAATAAGCGTCGCGACCTTCGCAGGAGCCGATTCGCGTGACTTTCAATTGAGCGACGACCGGGTGGCGGTAGTAGCCGCCGCGAGGCTTGTAGATCGGGTGCCGTCCACGACCGCGAGCTTCAGCTCCACCCCAACTCGACCAGTGGACCTTGCTGATCAGGCCGCTCGGCACGCCGCCGTTGTAGATCGTGTGCGGGCGGGCGACTCCCCATCCTTCCCCGTATTCACCGCCGTATACCTCACCGCCGAGAACGATCGGCGCGGCAAGCAGTCGATAAGGGACCCGACAGTCGACCGTGCCGCAGGATCGGTTCACGGAACCAGCCACCCCAAGGTTCACCCCGAAACCCAATGAAGCCAGGCCAACTACCAAGCTCGCACCCATCAGCCTCCACCGCATGGCGAGGATTCCATCACCACAACAGCGCTCCGTCAAACCTGCAGCCACATAACGAAGCTCGACCCCAGGTTCGGCCCGTTGAGTAGACCTTCCATGGCGTTGGCCAATCGAGCGAACTCCCAGCTCGGGAACCGTGTCGGGTGAACGATGACGAGACCGTGATGCTCCCGATCTATCTGGGCGTACTCGCGGATGATTGATTCGAAGTCGACGCGGTTGTAGGTGACCAGGGCTCGGCCCTGCCGCTGGGCAACCGCGAACAGGTCGGGGTCGCTCAGACCTCGGAGGCCTGGGTCGTCGGTGGCCGCGGCGACATCGTGACCGCGGTCTCGTAGTCGCTCCGCGACCTTGCCGCTGATCTGCTCATCGAGGAGGAGCTTCACGCCAAGGCGGACTGTTCACGTTGCCAGGCCGCTTCGGCTTCGTCGGCGTCAAGGGTGTTGAGGGTGATGCGCCGGTCGATCTCGTCGGGGAAAGCACCGTAGTAGCGCACGGCGGTCCGCACTTGGGAGTCGGTGAGGTTTAGTAGCTCTGCGGTGGCGGTGATCGCCTCCTCCCCACGCGCCTTGCCGTTCTTGAGGGTGAACATGAGCTCCCAAACGTCGGGGCCGCCGACCAAAGCCGCGCGGCGGCCGGTGGGGCCGCCGCGGAAGACGATGCCCGGATGCTCGTCCATGCGGATCCCCTCATCGACGTAGCGCTCAGCGAGGCGAGACTTATTGGTCCCCGCCACTTCGCTGCGTTGCTTCAAGCGGCCGAGGACGTCGGTTCCCCAGCGGGCCGAGAAGGTTTGGGTATCTCGAGCTGCCATTTGTAATACAGCGTAATACAAATGTTGTACGAACTTAGGCCGGCGGAGGCGCAGCTCACACCTCGACCAGCGACCCCATGATCACCGTGCGTTCGCGGGGCAGGGCGAAGTAGTCGGCGGCGTCGGCGCTGACGTGGCTGCTGGCGAGGAACAGGCGCTTGCGCCAGCGGGTCATCCCGGGGGCGTCGCCGGCGCGCAGCTCGATCGTCGAGAGGAAGTAGGAGGCCTCGTCGACTTCGACCGGGAGGGCCAGGGCGCCCGCGGTGGCCTGGCGCAGCGCGGCCGGCACGTCGGGCTGCTCCATGTAGCCGAAGCGGGCGGTGAGGTGGCTGATCCCGTCGTCGCTGTAGCCGAGGTCGTCGACCGTGAAGCGCTCCTCCGCGGCGACACTGGGAACCGGCAGCGTCTCGATCGAGAGGATCACTGCCTGCTCGTGGAGGATCTGGTTGTGCTCGACGTTGGCGCGCATCGCCAGCGGCGTCGTCTGCTTGCCGCGGTTGAGGAAGACCGCGGTCCCGGGGGTGCGCCGCAGCGGTGACTGGCGCCGGTGGAGCTCGTCGACGAAGGTCCGCAGGCAGCCTTCCTGGCGCTCGCGCCGCGCCGACACCAGCTGCCGCCCCCGCCGCCAGGTAGTCAGCACCGTGAACAGCATCACCCCGACCAGGAGCGGGAACCACGCACCGTGGACGAACTTGGTCAGGTTCGCGGCGAGGAAGAGCAGGTCGACGGTGAGGAAGGCGGCCGCCCCGCCGACCACCAGCCAGAGCGGCTTCCCCCAGCGGTGGCGGGCGATGTAGAAGAACAGCAGGGTGGTGATCGTGATCGTCCCGGTCACCGCCATGCCGTAGGCGAAGGCCAGCGCCCCCGAGGTGCGGAAGGCGAAGACCAGCGCCAGGACCGCCGCCATCAGCAGCCAGTTGATCCAGGGCACGTAGATCTGCCCCATCGTCTTCGCCGAGGTGTAGATGACCCGCAGGCGCGGCAGGTAGCCGAGCTGCACCGCCTGATGGGCCACCGAGTAGGCGCCGGTGATGACCGCCTGCGAGGCGATCACCGTGGCGACGGTCGCGAAGAAGACCATCGGCACCCGGCCCCACTCCGGGACCAGCAGGAAGAAGGTGCCGGCGGAGTTGGCGCCCGGGTGGTCGAGCAGGAGCGCCCCCTGCCCCATGTAGTTGAGGATCAGCGCCGGGAAGACCAGCAGCAGCCAGGCGGCGGTGATCGGCAGCCGGCCGAAGTGACCCAGGTCGGCGTAGAGAGCCTCGGCCCCGGTAATCACCAGCACGACCGCGGCGAGGGCGAAGAACGCGGTGCCGAAGTTGCCGACCAGGAACTCGAGCGCGTAGGTGGGCGAGAGCGCGGCGAGGATCTCCGGGTGGGCGGCGATGCCCGACAGCCCGCAGGCGGCGATGACGAGGAACCAGAGGACCATCACCGGGCCGAAGAGGCGGCCGACCGCCGCCGTCCCGTAGCGCTGGGAGGCGAAGAGGACGACGACGATCGCCGCCGTCAGCGGCACCACCAGGCTGCCCAGCGAGGGCTCGACCACCTTCAGCCCTTCGACCGCGGAGAGGACCGAGATCGCCGGGGTGATCATGCTGTCGCCGAAGAACAGCGCGGCGCCGAAGACGCCAAGCCCCGCGAGGACGACCTTGGTCCGCCGCCCGCCCGGCATCCCCTCGCGCTGGATCAGGGTGATCAGGGCCATGATGCCGCCCTCGCCCTCGTTGTCGGCGCGCATCACCAGCAGCACGTACTTGAGCGTGACGACGATCGTCACCGCCCAGAAGATCAGCGAGATGACGCCGTAGACGCTGGCCCGCGTCTCCGCAACCGGGTGCGGATCGGCGGGGTTGAAAACCGTCTGCACCGCGTACAGGGGGCTGGTGCCGATATCGCCGAAGACGACGCCGGCGGCGCCGATCGCCAGAGCCGCCTGGGCTTTCGTACGACCGAGGACGGACACGCCGCGATCATGCGCCCGCGCCCATCAAGCCCGCGTGAAGAAGAGCGGCCGGCGTATACAGATTTCGTGAAGGTCGCTCAGGCGGCGAAGCGGTAGCCGACGCCCGGATCGGTGCGGACGTAGCGCGGCCCGTCCTCCGGCTCGATCTTGCGGCGCAGGTTGGCGACGTGGGCGCGGAGCACCTGCAAGTCGTCTTCGTACTCGACCCCCCACACCTCGACCAGCAGCGCCCGGTGGGTCATCAGGCGGCCCCGGTTGCGGACGAGGACGCGGAGCAACTCGAACTCGGTCGGCGTCAGGTGGACCTCCTCGCCGTCGCGGCGCACGCGGCGGGCGGCGAGGTCGATCTCCAGCCCCTCGACCGTGATCGCCGGCTCCTCCGCCTCCGGCCGGGCGCGCCGCAGCGCCGCTTCCAGCCGCGCGACCAGCTCCCGCGGGCCAAACGGCTTGGTCACGTAGTCGTCGGCGCCGGCGGCCAGCGCCTCCACCTTCTTGTCCTCGTCGCCGATCGCCGAGAGGACGACGATCGGCATCTCGCTCCACTCGCGGATCCGCCGCGTCACCTCGACCCCGTCGAGGTCGGGAAGCATCAGGTCGAGGACCGCGGCCTGCGGCGGGCGCACCGCCACCAGGTCGAGTGCCTCCTCGCCGCTGCTCGCCGGCACCGCCTCGAAGCCCGCGTCGCGGAGGATCACCCGCAGCGCCCGGACGATCTGCGGCTCGTCGTCGCAGACGAGGATGCGGCGCCGCTCGTTCATCCCGCCTCCTCGAGCGGGAAGGAGACGACGAAGGTGCTGCCCTGGCCGGGCACGCTCTCGACCGCCAGCTCGCCGCCGTTGGCCTCGACGAAGCCCCGCGCGATCGAGAGGCCGAGGCCGGCGCCCTCGCCGCCGCCGCGCCGGTAGAAGGGTTCGAAGATCCGCTCCCGCTCCGGCTCCGGGATCCCCGGGCCCTGGTCGACGACCCGCACGACCAGGCGACCACCGACCTCCCGCGAGCGCACCAGGACCGGCTGCCCGCCGCCGTGGCGGACCGCGTTGGCGAAGAGGTTGGCGAAGGCCCGCTCCAGTTGGGCTGCATCCGCGGTCAGGGCGGGGATCTCGGCGTCGATCCCCAGCCTGACCCCGGCGGCCTCATCGCCCAGCGACTCCCGCGCCGCCTCCAGCACCCCGGCCAGGTCGACCGGCTCCAGCCGCGGCGACGCCGAGCCGGACTCCAGCCGCGAGACGTCCAGCAGGTTCTCGACCAACCGGGAGAGCCTCTCCCCTTCCTCGACCACCCCCTTGCTCAACTCGTGCCGCTCCTCCTCGGTCAGCGTGGGCGAGTCCAGCGCCGTGCCCGCGGCGATGATCGAGGTAAGAGGCGTCCGCAGATCATGCGACACGGAGCGCAGCAGCGCCGTCTTCAACTCATCGCTGCGCCGCAAAGCCCCAGCCTCGATCGCCTCCCCCTCCATCCGATCCCGCTCCGCGGTCAGCTCCTGCAACCGCCCCAGCACCCGCTCCCCCTCCTCCCGCCGCCGCTCCGCCTCAGCAGCCCTAGCCCGAGCCATCTCGGCAAGCGAGCCACAAGCAAGAGCAACGATCACAAACACGACCAAAGCCACCGCATCCCGATCAGCCCCAATCCCAAACTCCCCAACAGGAGGCAGATGGAACCAGTTGAAGGCCAGAGCACTCCCCACAGCCGCCACCAACCCAAGCCGCCATCCCCACCAAGTCGAAACCAAAAGCACCCCAGGGATATAGACGACCCCAAGCGACACCGCAGGAGCCACCGACTTCAACGGATAGACCACCACCGTCGCCCCAGCCACAACCCCAACCGCCGCGACCCACCCCCAGCCAGTAGCCGGGGGCTCGGCACCTATTGCCAACTGAGGGAGAGCGCGCACGGCGTCAGGTTAGTCCTCCGGTATCCGGTCGAGCGATCCCTCGTCGATACATCCCGTCCTGCCCTGAATCATTGGTTATTACTCGAAACACGCTTCAGGTCAGGCAGTATCAAAGCTGCCCATGTAATAGCCGTGCGTAGTATCGCCGAAGCCTTCATCTCGAAGGTAAGGCACTTCATATTCGGGATTTCCAACGTAAACATCCGTTCGTCCACTTTCGTTCTCGAACGTGATGTCCCACGCCGTGTTCTGGCGGAGGTGATCGCGACCGCCGTAATACTCGAGATACTCACGGGGAGCTTCGCCTAGCACAATGATCTGTGGATCCATTTGGTCGATCCAAGCAGCTGGCATTCGTGCCCTTCCGTGGTGCGCCGCGAATACGACATCTGCTTTAGGCAGTTCTATCTCGTCTTCGATCGTTTCCATGAAATCCGTTTCAAGGTCCCCCAGCCAAAGCATCGTGACGCCGTTGTTGAGGCTGTATTTGACAATCGTCGAGAGGTTGTTCGGGCTACCGCCATCTTCAGCAGAGGTCAATACGTTCTTGAAATCGGAGTTGTCGAGATCGGGCCAGAGGATGCTGATCCCGGATGATCCACGCTCGTCGCTTGATTCATTCATCCACCGACGTGAGCACCCCTGCTCGATGAAGAACGCTTTGTCAGAATCTCGCAGCTCGCAGTAACGCTCGAAGTCCGCCGTGTAGTCGGGCTTGGTCGCCCGATTCTTGACCACATAGAAGTTCAGCAATCCCAACGCATCGTCCAGCCGAACGAGGCCCTTGATGTGGTCGTTATCGGGATGGGTCGAGATGAAACGGGTGATGCCCTTGCCGCGAGACTCCTCTTCGATCTCTTCGATGATGTCATCGCGATCGACGGGAATATGGCAATCAATGATCGTGAAGTTGTCGGAGTTGTGCCGGATGTAGTAGGTATCGCCGAGCCCAGTCGCAAACGATTTGACGATAGTCATTGCCCCCTCCTCCTCTCCGTATAGCTGGCGAGCAACTCCACGCGAACTGCCGATAGAACTTGAGGTAGCAGTATCTTGCGGGCGGCTTGGTGGTTTGGATTGGTAGACACGAGCCCAGCTTATAGTGGGGATGCCTGCCTACTCCTTGTGCCGTTCAATCAATCTCAATGCCCATTTCCCGTGAATTGCCCGCAGCTGAATCGCGTGCTGTCCTTCTCTCGCGGCAAGATGATTGGTTCATTAGGTCAATTAGAACAAACGAAGAGGTGACGAAGATGAAACGCATTGATGTCGTGAAAACCCAAGATGGCTGGCGCGGGGAGAGCGGCGGACAGACCGTCCGCGGAACGAAGGCTCCCACCAAGGCCGAGACGGTGAAACAGACCGCTGAAGTCGCGCGCAATGCTCCGGAGCCGGTAAGCGTGAAGATCCATAAAGAGAACGGCAGGATTCAAGAAGAGAGGACCTACCCGAGAAAAGCAGATCCTCCCGGTAGTAAAGGCTGACCCTCCTCCCAATCACGAAAGCAGGCAAGCATGAAGCTGGGTATCTCCATCAGCTACGAGATTGAAACCGATCCTGGCGAGGATCAGGAAACCAACGAGGCAGTTGTCGACGAAGTCGTCAAGGCGAAGGCTTCGGAGTTTGCGGTGTCCATTAAAGAGCAACTTGAGCTACAGGGAGTGGCAAACATCCGCATGTCGATAGATGGGTAGCGACCCGACGGGGGATTAGACGACTTCAAGACAGGATGTAAGCAGCCTCAATCAGACGCCCCGCGTAAGCATCAGCGGGTACCCGGACCCAATTTCGATCGACAACAGTCAGCCAAAACAGACCGAGCAGAATGCTTGCGGCGGCAGGCCAGCCGAAATGCCCTGCCCTGCTAACGAACGTACCCGAACCGCAAGCCAGAAGGATGCCGGAAAGCGTCAACGTGACCACGCATACGGCGACCCCAAACCCCCGAAGTCCCAACGAGTTCCGCCTAAAGCCGTAGTTGACGTTCTCCTCGAAGACGAGAGGAAACTTGCGGCGGTCTCGCGTCTTAGCAATGAGTTGGATCACTGCCGCGCCGTACCGTTCATCCGCGGTGCCTGGGTCGGCTCGCTCTTCATTTTCGGATGGCAGTGTCAAAGACAGGGCGTTTTCGATGGCTCCGTGGGCCTGAGCCACCTGCTCAGAGGGTCGAGGACCGCTGAACCTCAGCGCTTGGGTGGTCGGCGGACCTCCCCATTCACGCCAAAGGACGGGTTGGAGATTTCTCCCGCGATCTCGTCCTAACTGGGCTCCCAGCATCGACAGGGCGCTCACAGCGGAGCCCGTGGCAACCCCCAAAGTCGATGAATCGAGCACGCTGACCGCTAGCAGCAAAAAAGCCGGTAGAACCACGAGAAGGACAGGCGTCCTTCTCGCACGTAGCGAATACAAATCGAGGAGATTTGACACCGCCGCTAGCCCTCTGCAGGCTCGGCCTGGGGGGGTATCGGATCAATAGGCACCGCGTCCGGACGGTCGGGCGCATCTGGCGATCCGTAGCGAAGCCAGTAACTGGAATCCGAGGTTGACCAAACGCGATACCCCCTTCGGCCGCAGGCGTTCGTAATGCGCGGAGACGGTTTTTTCGGGTCTTTGGGCGCGACGCTGACAACTGCTACGCCTGGAGAGGCTTGGCCGATCTGACCCAACAAACGATCGCAAGTGGCGCTATCTAGATTGTGTCGGCTTCCATGATGCGGCAGCTGGAAAAGCTTGAAGTGGTCATTTTCACCTCGCCCCTCGAAGTAGTCCTGCGCTCTATTTAGTGCGGGAACTCCAGCGTCGCCCGTGAAAAGCAGTCGATTCTCTCCCGCGCGGATTTGTAGGATCGCGCTGGAATTGTTCCGGGGATTCGTGCCGCCGTCGTCATCGAAGGGTACCTCTATCGGGAACTCAGGCAGTTCCGCTTGTTCACCAAAAGCGAGAGAAGCTGCCAATCGCTCGGTGGCCGACGGAGCAGCTGCCTTCGTCGTCACACTCTGTGCCGCAAGTTGATCACGGTAGAACTCAAGCGACGGTCCTGCGATGAGGAACGTATTCTCGAAGCCAGGTAATCCGGCGAAGGGTTCGAAAACCTTGGTCCCTTGGGCTTCAGCAAGGTCAACCAGCTCCTCAGCGGGCCTGCTCCCTGAGTTACCTGAAAAGCCGTGCTCGGCAGGGCGGTGAAGCATGAGGTTGGTAACGCTTAATCCTCGCATCACCTCTCCCATCCCGTTGACGTGATCAGCGTCGGGGTGCGTAAGGAGCACGAAATCGACCTGGTTAGACCCGTAGTACTGCTCTACGTGGGCAACTAGTCGGTCTCCGTCCCCCCGGTAGCCGGCGTCCACAATCCCTCGGATTTCGGATCCGGTGGGCGTCGTGTAGCGCAAGGCGATCGCGTCGCCGTGAGCAGACTCCTCACCGACACTTAGAAAGTCAATCTCAAACATCGCGCCTCCTCGGCGTCTCAGTACCGAAACCTTCCGCCGGGAGCCCGGATAATTTCTAGTTCGAAGCAGGCCTGAATCGTCAGCGGAACGATCAGGGTACGCAGCAGGCCCGGCGGATTTTTTAATTTTGCCGCGCGGAAAATGCGGCCTTCTTGGATGCCTTTGAGGCTGACGGTGCCCCCGCGGTCGGCTTCGTGGCTCCGAGCTAAGGAGCGCCCACCAATGGGGGGTCAAAAATGGGAGGCGGACCCCACGAGATTTCGCTGATCGCACATGCCCATCGGCAGCAACCTCAAAAAAGGTGGCTGACGGGAGTCGAACCCGCGACCGCCGCGACCACAACGCGGAGCTCTACCAGCTGAGCTACAGCCACCTCGCTGGTCTCAATTTACCGGGCCGCTCGCTGGGGCGGGCGGCGGGCGCTCTCCTGGCTCAGGTGCGGTGGGTGATGACCACGCGGGCGCCGTGGCGGGGGATCATCGTGACGTTGCGGTGGAGGGCTCGCTCGGGCTCGGGGTCGCTGGCCTCGAGGTCCAGGCGGCGGGCCATTGCCTCTAGGACTACGCGCTGCTCGGCCATGGCCAGGGCCGCACCCAGGCAGCGGCGGATGCCGCCGCCGAAGGGGAGCCACTCGTAGGTTCCCGGCTTGCGGTCTTGCCAGCGCTCGGGCCGGAAGGCGTAGGGCTCGGGATAGAGGTCCTCGCGGTGGTGCAGGAGGAGGATGCTGACCAGGACTGGGGTGTCGGCGGGGACGGCGTACTCGCCCAGCTGCCAGGGCAGCTTCACCCGCCGCCCGACGATCGGCACCACCGGGCGTGAGCGCATCGTCTCGGTGATCACGGCCTCGATCGCCTGCTCCGCCCCGTCGCCGGAGCGGACCGCCCCGACCAGGCGCTCGTGCGCGTCCGGGTTGCGGACCAGCCGCTCCCAGGCCCACGCCAGCGAGTTGGCGGTGGTCTCGTGGCCGGCCAGCACCAGGGTTATGAGCTCGTCGCGGATTTCGCCGTCGGTCAGCGGCTCGCCGTCCTCGCCGCGCGCCTGCAGCAGCAGCGAGAGGATGTCGTGGCGCTCGCCCAGGTTCTCGCGCCGCCGGGTCGCGATCACCGCGTCCATGCGGCGGTCGATCAGCGCCCGGCCGAGGCGGGTGATGCCGACCGGCTCCTCGCGCCGCACGTTCATCAGCTCGGCGACCTGGGCGATCGGCCTGGTCGAGAGGTTGACCAGGCTCTTGATCGTTGAGCGCAGCCGCCCCTCGGGGCTCCGACGCGCCGGCTCACCGTCGATCCCAAAGATGCCGGCCATGATCACGTCGAGCGTGATCGCCTGCATGCGAGGCGCCAGCGCGAAGGGCCGCCCAACCGGCCAGCTGTCGATCTCCCGCTCGGCCGCCTCGGCGATCGCCGCCATGTAGTGCTCGATCGCCTCGCCATGAAACGGCGGCAGCAGCAGTTTGCGCTGGCGCATGTGGCGCTCGCCGAGCGAGGTGAGGACCGAGTCCGGCCCGACGATCGGCCGCAGCGGCGACTCGGCGGCCAGCGAGGGCGCCTCCTCGGGCTTGGCGGTGAAGAGCGAGCGCACGTCATCGGGGAGGCTGGTGATCACCAGCGGCTGCGGTTCGGGCGTGCGCATGGCGAAGACGTCACCCAGCCGCCGCCGGGCCCCGAAGACGAACTCGATCTGGCGCTGGTTGAAGCGCAGCAGCTGGGTCAGGCCGCCCATCTGCACCAGCGGCGGCGCCGGCATCGCGGCCGCGACCTCCGGGTCGAGCGGCCCGCTGCCGCGGAGCGTCTCGGCCTCGAGGACTCCCATCGCCCCAGCCCCTAGGCGACGGCGGCCACGCCGTCGCTTGGCTCGTCCGCGGCGGCCTTCGGCACCGGCCCGCGGGAGAACTCCATCTCCTCATCCATCGGGCCGTGGTTGAAGAGGCGGATGTCGCGGGCGTAGTTCTGATGCAGACGCCAGGGGTGGCGATCGCCCTGCTGGGGCAGTTGGTCGAGGGCGCGGAGGACGTAGCCGGATTTGAGGTCGATGAAGGATTCGCGCGCCAGCGCCGGCCCCGGGTCGCGCGGCGTCGCCACGCGATAGCCGTTGGCGTCCATGTAATTGAGCAGGCGGCACATGTACTGGGAGACCAGGTCGCACTTGAGCGTGAAGGAAGCGTTGGTGTACCCGAGCGCGATCGCCAGGTTCGGCACGCCGCCGAACATCGCACCCTTGTAGCCGACCAGGTCCTTGAACTCCTTGCTCTCGCCGTCGACTTTCACCTCGATCCCGCCGAACACCAGCAGGTTGAGCCCAGTCGCGGTGACGATGATGTCGGCCTCCAGCTCGCGCCCGGAGGTCAGCTTCAGCCCCTTCTCGGTGAAGGTCTCGATCCGGTCGGTGACCACGTCGGCCTTGCCCGAGCTGAGCGCCTTGAAGAGGTCGCCGCCCGGCACCAGGCAGACGCGCTCGTCCCAGGGGTTGTACTTCGGTTCGAAGTCGCGATCGACCGGATAGCCGGCCGGCAGCTGGCGCTCCACCCCGCGCCGGATCAGCTTGCGGGTGAAGCCCGGCGCCCGGCGCGAGAGCTGGTAGAAGGCCATCTGGGTCAGCACGTTCTTCCAGCGGACGATCGCGTAGCGGGCCTTGTCGGGCAGCACCCGGCGCAGCGCCTTCGCGATCGGGTCCTGGGCGGGCAGGGTGACGACGTACCCGGGCGAGCGCTGCAGCATCGTGATGTGCTCGGCCTCCGGCGCCATCGCCGGGATCAGCGTCACCGCGGTCGCGCCGCTGCCGATCACCACCACCCGCTTGCCGCGGTAGTCGAGCTCCTCGGGCCAGTGCTGGGGGTGGACGATCTGCCCCTGGAAGCGCTCACGTCCCTCGAACTCCGGCGTGTAGCCCTCGTCGTAGCGGTAGTAGCCGGTGCAGCCGTAGAAGAAGTCACAGGTCAGCTCGACGGTCTCGCCGCCGTGCTCGACGCGCACCGTCCACAGCGCCTCCTCACTCGACCACTCGGCGGAGACGACCTTGTGGCCGAAGCGGATCTTGTCCTCGACCCGGTACTCGCGCGCGGTCTCCTTGATGTAGTTGCGGATTTTCTCGCCGGCGGCGATCGAGTCCTGGTCGGTCCACGGCTTGAACGAGTAGCCGAGCGTGTACATGTCGGAGTCGGAGCGGATCCCCGGGTAGCGGAAGAGATCCCAGGTGCCGCCGATCGACTCGCGGGACTCGAGGATCGCGTAGCTCTTGCCGGGACAGTTGCGCTGCAGATGGGCACCGGCACCGATGCCGGAGAGGCCGGCGCCGACGATCAGGACGTTGACGTGCTCGCGATGTTGCGACTGATGGGTGGTCATCAGGAGGGCTCCTAGCGGTTGAGGCGAGCGAGCAGGTCGCTCGTCATCGAGGTCTGTTTGAAGGCACCCCGTTTGGCACCGGCGCGCATCTGGCGCCGGATACCGCGCTCGACCAGGCCTTTGGGAAGCAGGCCAAGGACTCGGTAGGACATCGCGCCGCGCCGCGTGGTCGCGAGGTCGCGGGCGGGCCGGCCGTAGATCGCCCGCACGATCGTGCCGACGGCGGCGCCGATCGGCTCCGGCGGCACCATTCCCTCGAGCCCGGCGCCGGCGGTCTGGCTGGCGTCGTGGATCGGGGTGCGGATGTAGCCGGGGTAGACGGTCGTGACTGTGATCTCGTCGCCGACCTCGGAGCGCAGCTGCTCCGAGTAGCCGACGACGCCGCGCTTGCTGGCGCCGTAGGCGGTGGCGAAGGGAACGGCGAGGTGGGCGAGTCCGGAAGAGACGTTGACGACGCGGCCGTGGGAGGCGCGCAGGGCGGGCAGCGCCGCGGCGGTCGCCCGCCAGGTGCCGAGCAGGTTGACGTCGAGGACGCGCAGAGCGTCGGGCCCGGGCGGCAGGACGGCGCTCTGCGGCAGGCCGATACCGGCGCAGTTGACGAGCGCGTCGGCGCCGCCGCCGAGCCGCTCGACCGCCTCCCGCATCGCCCGTTCGACCGACTTCTGGTCGGTGACGTCGCAGGCGATCGTGTCCTCGCCGGGGTTGAGGTCGAGGCCGACGACCTGGGCCCCGCGCTGGCGCAGCGCCTGGGCGGTTCCGGCGCCGATGCCGCTGGCGGCGCCGGTGATGATCACGCGCTTGCTGGAGTTCACGCTGAGGACTGTATCAACACTGTGTCGAGAAGTTCAACGACTTGTCGAATTTCTCGACGCGCTGTATGGTGAGAGACGATGGCAGCGCTCCCCGAAGCCAAATCCCCACCCGCCGCCGCACCGAAAGGACGTGGCCGCCGCGACACCCGCGCCAGCGGCGACGATCGCGAGCGGGCGATCCTGGAGACGGCCGAGCGGCTACTGGAAGAGCGCCCGCTGGCCGAGATCTCGGTCGACGATCTGGCCAAAGGCGCCGGCATCTCCCGCCCCACCTTCTACTTCTACTTCCCCTCCAAGGACGCGGTGGTGCTGACGATCATCGACCGCCTCGTCGCCGACGCCGCCGAAGGCCGCGAGGAGATCCTCACCGCGCTGGCCGAGAGCGGGCCGCGGGCGGGGCTCCGCGCCAGCCTCGAGAACCTCTACGCCGCCTTCCGCTCCCGCCCCGGCGTGGTCCGGGCGGGGTCGGACCTGCGCCCCACCAACGGGGAAGCGCGCGACCTCTGGTCAGCGGTGATGGAGGGCTGGGTCGCCGACGTCACCGCGGTGATCGAGTTCGAGCGCTCCCGCGGCGCCGCTCCCCCCGGCCCGCCGGCCCGCGAGATGGCGATCTCCCTGGTGCAGATGAACGAGCGGGCCCAGTACGCGACCCTGCTCGGCGAGGAGCCATCGCTCGATCGCGACCGCGTCCTCGACGTCCTGATCGAGATCTGGCTGCGGGCGATCTACGGCGAAGTCGTCTCCGACTGACGCGCGATCGGCTCAGCCGGCGAGCGCCGGGCCGATCTCCCGCCCCATCAGTGCGACCGCGTCGAGGTCTCGGTGCAGCAGGTGCTGTCCCATGATCCGGGTCAGCCCCGCCGCCTCCAGCTCACGCAGCTGCTCGATCGCCTCCTCGGCGGTGCCGCAGATCGTGCTCTCGCGTAGGTCGGCGATGAACGCCTCGCCATTGCCATCGCCGCCTTTCCATTCCGAGAGCCGCCCAGCGCGCTCCAGTAGTTCGCCGCGGTCGGCGCCGACCAGCCAGCCGGTCATCATCGAGAGCGGCAGCGTCGCCGGGTCGCGCCCCTCCTTTTCGCAGGCCTCGTCGAGCCGCCGGCGCAGGTCGGCGATCTCCTCGGCGGTCGACATCACCGTGTTGTACTCGTCGGCGTAGCGGACGCCGAAGCGCAGGCTGCGCGGCCCGCCTTTGGCGCCGAGGATCAGCGGCAACCGCTGCTGCACCGGCTTCGGCCGCGCGTCGAGCTCGTGCGCCGACCAGTGGGCGCCGTCGAAGCTGAACGGGCCCTCGCCCCAGTGGCCGCGGACGATCTGCATCTGCTCTTCGAGCCCCTCCATCCGCGGCCCGACCGGCGGCAGCTCGAACCCGTAGAGCTCGTGCTCGCGCTCCCACCAGCC
>DASTSW010000005.1:0-9586 GCA_035760445.1 Solirubrobacterales bacterium
GAGCAAGAGCGGCAGCGGTAGCGGCACGGTGGTCTCCGAACCGGCCGGGATCGAATGCGGCGGCAGCTGCGAAGCGAGCTACTACTGGGGACCGCTGGACTACGGCGAGGTGCCGATCACCCTCACCGCCACCCCGGACCCAGGATCGGTGTTTGTCGGCTGGTCCGGCGAAGGCTGGTCGGGGCTGACCTGGTCGCCGAAAGATGACTGGGGCGAACCCGAATGCGGCTCCGAACCGGTCTGCGAATTCCTCATGATCGGGACCCCGGCCAAAGTCACCGCCGAGTTCGAAGAAGTTCCTTCGCTGGTGATAACGGGAGGGGAATCGCGCTCGGACACGCTTCAGTCGACCCCGCCTTCGCCGGTCCCGGCCGCGTCCCTCCCTCGAGCCTCACCCCCTCCGCACCGCAAGAAGCCCAAGTGCGCGAAGCACAAGAAGGGAAAGAAGAAGGCGAAAGCCTTTAAGCGCCGCGCGTGCAAGCGGTAATCGCGCTCGCCGTGATTCGGCGCTGGGCGCCTCTTCTCGTCGCTGCGGCTCTCGTCTCGCTGCTCGCGGTCCCGGCCTCCGCCTCAGCGGGCTTCGCCGACGATTTCGCGGTCTCGGTCGCCCACCCTGAGGGCAACAGCGGCAAGGACTGGGTCGAACCCTATTTCGTGAAACTCAGCTTGGCGACCAAGGAGACGGGCGAGCCCGATCACGCCGGCTACCCGGGAGGTCATTCCGCCTGGATCAGTTGGCATTTCCACGAAGACACCGACGTTCAGGCAAGAGCCTGCGGCGCCAAAGAAGCCGACCTGGTGATCGCTGTCTACACCGGCACCGCCGTCAACGAACTGACCGAGGTCGCCAGCCAAGGCGAAGAGACCGAAGCGGGCTGTGCGGTGGTCCGGTTCGACGCGGAAGAAGGGGTCACCTATCGGATCGCGGTCGACGCGAAGTCGAGCCCGGGGACCACCGCGATGGACTTCTGGATGGAGAGCTTCGCCCCCAACGACGACTTTGCCGACGCCACCGTCGTCTCCACGATCCCCTCGACCATGGAGGTCGATCCCCAACTCGCGACCACCGAGCCGGGTGAGCCAGACCATCCCGGAAACGGGGATGGCAACTCGGTCTGGTACCGGTGGACTCCTTGGAAAAGCGGCTTCGCCAGGATCTACAACTGCGTCTACTGGTCAGGATCCAGCATCGCGGTCTACACGGGCTCCTCCCTCGGCCGCCTCGATCTCGTGGCGAGCGGCAAGGGCGGCGGTCCCTGTAGCGAGCCGATCGAACCGAGGTTCCATGTGAAAGCGGGGACTACCTACTCGATCGCTGTCGAAGGCCATGCGGAAAAAACCTGGAAGCTGGTGACCGCCTTCGGGTGGGTCCCCCGGCGGTTCCTGGCCGTAACCAGGAGCGGCAGCGGCGGTGGCACCGTCGCCTCCGATCCGGTCGGGATCGATTGCGGGGGCACCTGTCAGGCCGGCTACTACTGGGGGCCGAACGTAAACGACAGGCCCTCTGTCACCCTCAGCGCCATTCCTGATCCCGGCTCGACCTTCGTCGGCTGGTCGGGCGAAGGTTGCAGTGGCGCGTCGCCGACCTGCGATCTGAGCCTAAAAGAAACCGCCACCACGGTTGACGCCGAGTTTCAGGCCCTGCCGTCGCTGCTGGCGACTCCGCCCGTTCCGACGCCATCCGCACCGCTCAAGCCGAAGCGCAAGAAGCCCCAGTGCGCAAAGCACAAGAAGAGCGGCAAGAAGGTGGCGAAAGCCTCTAAGCGCCGCCGCGCTTGCAAGCGGTAATCGCCAGGCTCACTGCCAACTTCGCCCCGATCCCGGCGTAGACCGCGGCGTTCAGCAGCGGGTTGTGCTCCGGGGCGTCGAAGCGGCGGTAGAAGCGGCCCATGCCGCGGTGGAAGGCGATCTCCTGTTTCGGGGCGCGGCGTGAGGCGCTGGAGCCGCCCTTGACGTGCAGCGCCACCCCGGCCGGCTCGTAGAAGACCTTCCAGCCGGCGTCCCAGAAGCGGTGGCACCAGTCGAGGTCCTCCATGTAGAGCCAGTAGCCCTCGTCGAGCAGGCCGACCTCGCGCACCGCCTCGGCCCGGCAGAGCATGAAGGCGCCGTTGACCGCGTCGACCTCGCCCGGCTCGTCGTCGCCGAGGTGGGTGGCGCGGTATTGGCCCAGCGCCTCGCCGGCCCCCTCGCCGCGGCCGATCCCGGTGAAGTGCGCCAGGGCGCTTAGCGGGGTGGGGAAGGAGCGCTTGCAGGCGTGGTCGAGCTCGCCAGTTTCGGTCACCAGCTTCACCCCGACCATCCCGATCTCGGAATCGGACCGCAGCCGCGCCAGTCCCGCGTCGAGCGTCCCCGCGTAGACCTCGGTGTCGGGGTTCAGCAGCAGCACCGCCTCCGCCTCGTCCTCGCGCAGGACGAGGTTGTTGGCGGCCGAGAAGCCGATGTTCTCCTCGCGCCGCAGCCGCACCCAGGGGAACTCGCGCTCAACCATGTCCGGCGTTCCGTCGGGGCTGCCGCTGTCGACGACGGTGACTCGCATCTCACCCTCGGAGATCGGGTGCTCCTCCAGCGAGCGCAGGCAGCGGCGCAGCAGCGCTTCGGCGCCGTGGCTGACAACGACGATCTCGAGTGCGAGGGCGATAGTCCGATTCCTTGCCGGCTTGCCGGCGCTGTTAGTAGGCGCCTTCGCCGCGGACCATCGCCCGCGGCGTCCGCATCAAGATCTCCAGGTCGGTCAGCAGCGAGAGGTTGTCGAGGTAGTCGCGCTCCATCGCCAGCCGCTCCTCGAAGGTCAGGTCGCTGCGGCCGTAGACCTGCATCGGCCCGGTCATCCCCGGCTTGATCGCCAGGCGGGTGCGCTGGCGCTCGTCGTAGAGGGCGACGACGCTCTCCTCCTCGGGCCGCGGGCCGACCAGCGACATCTGCCCGCGCAGGACGTTGAGTAGCTGCGGCAGCTCGTCGATGCTGGTCCGCCGCAGCCAGCGCCCGCTGCGGGTGACCCGGGGGTCGTCGGGGATCTTGAAGGCCGGCTGCTCGAGGTTCTCGATGTCGACCAGCTCTGGCAGCCGCTGCTCGGCGTCGGTGACCATGGTCCTGAACTTGACCATCGTGAACGGCGCCCCGTCCTTGCCGGCGCGGCGCTGGCGGAAGAGGACCGGCCCGCGGTCGTCGAGCAGGATCCAGATCGCCACCCCGATCAGCAGCGGCGAGAGCAGGATCAGCGCCAGGATGGAGATGACGATGTCCATCACCCGCTTCATCGCGATCGTCGAGCGCGGTGGGTCGCTGAAGCGGAAGTCGAGGACCGGCAGCTCGGCCAGGCGGTTGAGCTCGATCCCCGGGCCGAGCAGGCCGTAGTGCTGGGGCAGGAAGGTCAGCGCCAGCCCCTCGGCCTTGCACTCCTCGATCAGGTGCTCGGTATCGACGCCGGCCATCTCCAGTTCGGTGACCACGACCCGCTCGATCATCAGCTCCCGCGCCACCCGCGAAATGTCGGCGGGGGAGCCGAGACGGGGCAGCTCGCCGGCGGTCTCCTCGCTCTCGCTGGAGAGGTAGCCGATCAGCTCCAGGCGGGTCTCCGGGTGGGTGGAGACGCGGCGGGCGACCATGTCGACCGCCTTCGGCGGGCCGATCGCCAGGCCGAGCGCCTGCGGGGTGAGGCGGTGGAAGAGGAAGCGGATCACGCCGCGGGCGACGAAGCTGGCGAGCAGGACCCCGACCCCGACCCCGATCGCGCTGGCCGGCGAGAGCGGCCCGGCGGGGCTGATCGCCAGCAGGCCGTCGAGCACGAGGGTGCCGAGAACGCTGGCCGAGACCAGCGAGGGCAGCTCGTCGAGGGTGCTGTGGCGGATCCGCCGGTGGTCGTTGTCGTAGAGGCCGTGGAGCTTGACGACCAGCACGAAGGACGGGCTGACGAGGACCGCCCAGAAGAAGGCGCCGGTGTCGGTGCTGGAGGTGGTGGCGGTGACGACGCTGAGCGCGGCGAGCAGGGCCCCCCAATCGCCCAGCGCGAGCAGCCGCCGCAGCAGCGCCCCGCGCCGCCGCGACTCGATCGCGCCCGGCCCCTCCGGCTGCCCAGAGGGGCGCCGCGGCGCCGGTTCTCTCGCCGCCGGGGTCTGGCGCTCGGTGTCCGGCACGTGGCTCATCCGCATCCCTCGAACCCTTCGCGCAGGCAGGCTTCTTCGGGGTTGAGGCGGCGCGCTTCGGCCAGGTCGGCACTGGCCGCCGCCTGGTCGCCGCCCTCACGCTCGACCCGAGCCCGCAGGTAGTACAGCTGCCAGTTGTCTTCTTCGCGGTCGATCGCCTGGGCGAGGCGCTCGGCGGCGGTGGCGTAGTCGCCCTGGGACTCGGCCAGCAGCCCGAGCTGGACGTAGGGGGTGGCCGCCCAGGGCTCGATCGAGCGAGCGGTGTCGGCGTGGTCGATCGCCGATTCGATCTGGCCGTCGGCGGCAGCCGCGTTGCTGGCGTCGATCTCGCGGTCGACCAGGAGCGGACCGATCAGCGCCAGGGCGGTGATCCAGGCCACCGCCAGGCCGGCGACCGCGAGCCCGAAGCGCCGTCGCTCCCCCTGCCCGTTGGCCTCGACCCGGGCCTGGGCGAGCTGGCCGCAGCGGGCCGCCACCAGAGCCCCTGCGGCAAGGAAGAAGATCGCCCCGACCGCGGCGATCTCCCAGAACCAGTCGATCCCGGCGCCGACGGCGAAGGCGACGCAGGCAGCCAGCAGCACCGCGTGCAGCTCTCGCCGCGGCCCGCTGGCGGCGCGCCAGGCCGCGAACCCGGTCCACAGCAGCGTCAGTACCAGGGCGATCACCAGTAGGCCACCGATCAGGCCGAGCTCGGCGAAGGCCTCGAGGTAGAGCGAGTGAGCGTCGAGCAGTTTCAGTTCGATCTCGCGCAGCTCGTTCCAGGAGAAGCGGTAGGTGCCTGCCCCGTGCCCGGCCACCGGGTCTTCGCCGAAGGCGTCCAGCGCCACCCGCCACATTTCGCTGCGGCCGGAGCCGGAGAGGTCGTTGAAGTGGCTCTCGGGGTAGCTGGTGAACTGCACGTCGGGGCTGGAGAACTGGTCCCAGGCGCGGCCGCCGACCGCGACCGCGGCGCCGAGCGCCAGCACCGCGAGAGCTGCGGCCACGCCTTTCAGCAGCCGCGGGTTGCGCGACAGCGCCACCGCCCGGCCCGTCACCTCGTTCTCGCTGCGCTCGAGCCGGCGCAGGAGCCAGTAGAGCCCGGCCGCGAGCAGGCAGCCGGCGACAAGGATCGCCAACACGGTCAGCCCCTGGTCGACCGCCGCCTGGCCGGCGATGTTGTCGGCCAGCGCCCGACGGTCCTGCGTCGCCAGGATCGCCGGCAGGGCGCCGACCGCGCCGATCGCCAGCGTCGCCAGCAGCCAGATCCGGTCGTGGGAGAGGGCGATCAGGCAGCCGCAGGCGACCACCAGGGACAGCAGGCCGCCGCGCGAGTAGGTCAGGTAAAGCGCCAGCATCAGCACCGGCAGCGTCGCCACCGCCAGCCAGCGCAGGGTCGCGTTCAGCGAACGGCGGCTCATCCACAGCGCCATCGCCACGCCGATCCCGAATGCAAGGCCGTTTGCGTTCCAGTAACCAAGCGGATATCCGAGGCGGGCGTTGCCGCCTGGATCGGGCCCAAACCAAGTCAGATCGGGCAAAAGTCGCGTAGATAGCGCGATCACCGCGATCGCGATCAGCGAAATTCCGATCCCTTCAGCGAAACGTTGGCGCCTTTGCTCGGTTTGGGCGATGAGGAATGCGGCAAGGAAAAAGCCGAGGTAGACCAGAACTCGGTCTGCTTCGGTGACGCTGAGCTCAATCGACCCGGACCAGAGAGAAGAGAATGCTGAGAAAACCGCCAGTCCAGCTATCAATCCCGTGGCCCAGTAGAAAGGACGGCCCAGTGTCGCTCGTCCAGCGGCGCCCAGCGCCAGCAGCAGCACCACGACTCCCCAAACCGCGAGCCCAGCGATGTGACGCTGGCTCAGCACGAAGCCACCGCCGGCCAGCGTCAGACCCAAAATCAGGGCAAGCGGACTTATCAGCGCCGATGATTCCTCTAATCTTGCGCGCCATGCCTCGGACCCGCCGCCCCCGCGACCGTAGCTCGGCCCGACCTGCCTTCGCGCTTCTGTCAGTGCTTGCTGTGCTGGCAATTGCTTGCTTTCCGGGTCTGGCTCAAGCTGAAGAAAACGACGGAATCCAGTACGAAACTGACGTACCAACCGTGCCCAGTCACGAAAGTTCCAATATTCCTTCGAAGAACAAATCCGGCGGCACCAACGCCCCGTCGGAATCCGAATCCGAAGCTTCGAAGTCAGACACCCCGGCCGGTGGTTCTACCGGTGGGGGCGGAAATTCCGGCCAGGGTGGGGGTACCCCGAGCGGCCAGAGTAGCCAAGCTGGGGGCGGCGACGGCCAAAAGGCCCAGAATGGCTCCCAGAATTCAGGCGGCAACATCAACGCCGCGCAGCCGCTCGACGTCGCGCCTGCCGCTGAAACCGACTCCGGTGGCGGTTCCTCGCCGCTGGTGCCGATTCTGATCGCGGTGGCCGTGCTCGCGGCGATCTCGATCGGTTACTTCGTTTACCGCCAGCGCCGCCCGGGCTCCGGCTCCCCTGTCTCCTCGCCGAAGGCGGGCTGACCGATGCCGAAATCGAGCGGGAACAAGGGGAGATTGGTGCGCGTCTGGACGGCCCTCGCGGCGGTCGCCGCCAGCCTGGCGCTCTTCGCCTCGGCCGCGCAGGCGCTGCCGGCCGGTTTCTGGGGCGTCGTGCCGCAGAGCAACCTCGGCGCCGACCAGTACCAGCGGCTCGGAGCGGGTGGGGCCGAAAGCGTCCGCATCCCCGTCGGCTGGGGATCGGTCCAGCCGGCCAAGAACGGCGCCTTCGACTGGAGCGGTTTCGACAGTCAGGTCGAAGCGGCCTCGAAAGCCGGGATCAAGGTCCTGCCGTTCCTCTCCGGCGCCCCGGAATGGGCCGTGCCGGCCAAGAAGGTTCCCGGCGCCGGCGGGCTCAAAGCCCCCGCCTTCCTGCCGGTCAGCGGCGCCGGCCGCACCGGCTGGGTCGCCTTCGTCACCGCCGCGGTCGCCCGCTACGGGCCGACCGGCAGCTTCTGGTCGGAGCACCCCGGCGTGCCGAAACGGCCGATCCGGGTCTGGCAGATCTGGAACGAGCCCAACTTCAAGTACTTCATCGCCAAGCCCAACCCGACCGAATACGGGAAGCTGGTGAAGATCTCCTACACGGCGCTGAAGGCCGCCGATCCGGGGTCGCAGGTCGTCCTCGCCGGCCTCTTCTCGCGGCCGAAGGGCGCGCGCAACGCCGCCGGCAAACACAAAAGCCTCAACTGGTACGCGAGCGATTTCCTCGACCGGATGTACAAAACGACGCCGGGCCTGAAGGCCAGCTACAGCGGCGCCGCCCTGCACCCGTACACGATCAACGCCCGCGAACTGCCGGAAGTCACCGAAGAATTCCGCAAAGTCCTGACCGCGAACAAAGACGCCGCCAAGAGCCTCTGGGTGACCGAGCTCGGCTGGAGCGCCGGCCCGAAGAGCAGCAGCAACCTCTTCGCCAAGGGCGAAGCCGGCCAGGCGCGCGAACTGAAGACCTCGCTCACCCTGCTGCGCAACAAGCAGGTGAAATGGAAGCTGAAGAGCGTTTTCTGGTTCTCGGTCGACGACGCCCCCGGCGCCTGCAACTTCTGCAGCCACTCGGGCCTCTTCGCCCCCGGCTTCACGCCGAGGAAATCCTGGTTCGAATTCGTCAAGCTCACCGGCGGCACGCCGTAATGAGCTAGAGCCGACCCATCGATCTGCGTAAGATCGGTGGGTTGGTTTCCAAGGCGAAAGCGAGTAAGAAAACCGATCCACTGGCGCCGTTCAGCGCGGCGACGCGGCGCTGGTTCGAGGCCTCCTTCGAGGGGCCGACGCCCGCCCAGACCGGCGGCTGGGAGGCGATCTCCAGCGGCGAGCACGCGCTGATCTGCGCCCCGACCGGCTCGGGAAAGACGCTCGCCAGCTTCCTCTGGGGAATCGACAAGCTGGCCCGCGCGAAAGACCTCGGGACCGGGGTCAAGCTGGTCTACATCTCGCCGCTGAAAGCGCTCTCCTACGACATCGAGCGCAACCTGCGGGCGCCGCTGCGCGGGATCGGCGCCGAGATCGCCGTCGGCCTGCGCACCGGCGACACCTCGCAGAAAGAGCGGCGGGCGATGGCCAAGACTCCGCCCGACATCCTCATCACCACGCCGGAGTCGCTCTACCTGATGCTCTCCTCCAGCGTGCGCGAGATCCTCACCGGGGTCGAGGCGGTGATCGTCGACGAGATCCACGCCGTCGCCCAGACCAAGCGGGGAAGTCATCTGGCTTTGACGCTGGAGAGGCTCGACCAGTGGGTGAAGGAGTCCGGTGAAGGGTCGGCGGACAAACATCGGGGAGGGTCCGGCGACCCTTCACCGGACTCCATCCAACGGATCGGGTTGTCCGCCACCCAGAGGCCGTTGGAGAGGATCGGTCAGTTTCTTGTGGGGCCGAAGCGCAGCTGCCGGATCGTCGATGCGGGGCAGAAGAAGGCTTTGGACCTGGAGATCGTGGTGCCGGTCGAGGACATGGCCGACCCTGGCGCTCCCGCCTACCCGAGCGAGGACGGACCGCCACCGACCGAAATCGAGCCCTCGGCCCACGTCCGCTCGATCTGGCCGGCGATCTACCCCAAGCTCCTCGAGCTGGTCCAGGAACACACCAGCACGATGATCTTCGTCAACAACCGCCGCGCGGCCGAGCGCCTGGCGAAGCGCCTCAACGAGCTCGCCAACGGCGAAGGGGAAGGCGAGTTGCCCGCCACCGAGCACGCCGGTCACCACGAGGACACCGGCGAGCCGCTCGAGCAGGTCGAGATCGCCCGCGCCCACCACGGCTCCCTTTCCCACGAGGAGCGCGCCGTCGTCGAGGAGATGCTGAAGTCCGGCGAGCTGCCCTGCCTGGTCGCCACCAGCTCGCTGGAGCTCGGCATCGACATGGGCGCCGTCGACCTCGTCATCCAGGTCGAGTCGCCGAAGTCGGTGACCCGCGGCCTGCAGCGGATCGGCCGCGCCGGCCACCGCATGGGCGAAGTCTCCAAAGGCCGGATCTTCCCCAAATATCGCGGCGACCTGCTCGAGTGCGCGGTCGTCGCCCGCCGCATGCGCGAGGCCGAGATCGAGGAGACGACGATCCCGCAGAATCCCCTCGACGTCCTCGCCCAGCACCTGGTCTCGATGGCGGCGCTGGACGAGTGGGAGGTCGACGAGGTCGAGCGCGTCGTCACCGCCACCCAGTCCTTCCACGACCTCTCGCGCGAACAGCTGGAGAACGTGCTCGACATGCTCGACGGCCGCTACCCCTCCGACCGCTTCGCCGAGCTGCGGCCGCGGATCGTCTGGGACCGCACCGAAGGCACGATCCACGGCCGCAAAGGCGCCCGCCAGCTGGTCGTCACCAACGCCGGCACGATCCCCGACCGCGGCCTCTACGGCGTCCACCTGCCCGACGGCCGCCGGGTCGGCGAGCTCGACGAGGAGATGGTCTACGAGGCCCGCGCCGG
>DASTSW010000006.1:0-3172 GCA_035760445.1 Solirubrobacterales bacterium
CGCATAGCCACCACCAGCACCCGCCAGTACCCCCTCTTCGGCACCGACCTCAGCAACCAGGTCCAGTACCTGGGCACCGAACAACCTCACGGCGGCTTCGAGCCCCCGGCCACCTGCCAGCAATACCTCCACCTACTCCGAGCCGGCAACTACGACTACGTAGTGGCGACCAAGGACCGTGTCGAAGCCGGCAAGCCCCCATATCCCCTTACGGCCAGATGGACCGAAGCCGCCGGAGGAAAACCACTCCTGAAGAAACCCCCCACGGTCGTATTCGAGCTACCTGAAGACCTCCGTCCGGGAGCGTGTAAGTAAGACGCGCCTCGCGCGGGTGGCGTCGTAGGGGGGACCTCCCCCAAGGTGTCCTTGGGGGAGGTGGGTCCCCTGCGGCGACAGGACCCGCGCGCCCGGAACCCTTCGTCCCTCATACTCCTCACCCGCCCCATGGACCACATCCGAAACTTCAGCATCATCGCCCACATCGACCACGGCAAGTCGACCCTGGCCGACCGCATCCTCGAGCTGACCGGCGCCGTCGACCCGAAGAAAATGCAGGCGCAGCTGCTCGATTCGATGGACCTCGAGCGCGAGCGCGGGATCACGATCAAGGCCCAGGCGGTGCGGGTCGAGTACACCGCCGAGAACGGCGAGGTTTACCACCTGCACCTGATCGACACCCCCGGCCACGTCGACTTCTCCTACGAGGTCTCGCGCAGCCTCGCCGCCTGCGAGGGGGCGCTGCTGGTCGTCGACGCCGCCCAGGGGGTCGAGGCGCAGACCGTCGCCAACACCTACCTGGCGATCGAGAACGGGCTGGAGCTGATCCCGGTGATCAACAAGGTCGACCTGCCCGGCGCCGAGCCCGAGCGGGTCGCCCAGGAGATCGCCGACCTGCTCGGCGGCGACCCCGAGGAAGCGCTCTGGATCTCGGCCAAGACCGGGGAGGGGGTCGCCGAGGTGCTGGAGGCGATCGTCGCCCGGATCCCGCCGCCGCAGGGCGAGCCCGAGGCGCCGCCGCGGGCGCTGATCTTCGACTCCGAGTTCGACCCCTATCGCGGCGTGATCGCCTATGTGAGGATGGTCGACGGCTCCTTCCGCAAGCATGACCGGATCCTGGCGATGCAGAACGGGACCGAAGCCGACATCGACGACATCGGCTTCTTCCGCCCGGCGATGACCGGGGTGCAGGGAATGGATGCCGGCGACGTCGGCTACCTGATTACCGGGATCAAGGACGTGACCAAGCTGCGCGTCGGCGACACCCTCACCTCGCAGACGAACCAGGCCTCAGAGGCCCTGGAGGGCTATCGCGAGGTCCGGCCGATGGTCTTCTGCGGCCTCTTCCCGATCGACACCGACCGCTACGAAGACCTCCGCGACGCGCTCGAGAAGCTTTCGCTCAACGACGCCGCCCTCTCCTGGGAGCCGGAGACCTCCGAGGCGCTTGGCTTCGGCTTCCGCTGCGGCTTCCTCGGCCTCCTCCACATGGAGATCGTCCGCGAGCGGCTGGAGCGCGAGTACGACCTCGACCTGCTGGCGACGACGCCGAACGTCCGTTACCTGGTCAACCTCACCAATGGCGAGGTCAAGGAGGTCCATAGCCCGACCGATCTGCCGGACCCGGGCACGATCGAGACGATCGAAGAGCCCTACATCCGGGCGACGCTGATCTGCCCGAAGGAGCAGGTCGGCGCGGTGATGGAGCTCTGCCAGCAGCGCCGCGGCACCCACGTCGACATGCACTTCCTCAGCCCCGAGCGGGTGCAGATCCGCTACGACCTGCCGCTGGCCGAAATCGTCCTCGACTTCTTCGACCTGCTCAAGTCCAACACCCGCGGCTACGCCTCGCTCGACTACGAGCCGATCGGCAACCGCGTCTCCGACCTGGTCAAAGTCGACATCCTGCTTGCCGGCGAGAAGGTCGACGCGCTCTCGATCATCGTCTTCCGCGACTTCGCCTACGACCAGGGCAAGCGCCTCGTCGGCCGGTTGCGCAAGACGATCCCGCGCCAGCTCTTCGACGTCCCGGTCCAGGCCGCGGTCGGCTCCAACATCCTCGCTCGCGAGACGGTCAAGGCCCTGCGCAAGGACGTCACCGCAAAGCTCTACGGCGGCGACGTGACCCGCAAGAACAAGCTGCTGAAGAAGCAGAAAGCGGGCAAGAAACGGATGAAGGCCGTGGGCCGAGTGGAAGTGCCGCAGGAGGCGTTCCTGGCGGTGCTGGAGATCGACGAGTAGCCCACCCGCCCTGCTTGGCCAGGCGGCCAGTATTGTCCCGCCCATGGCACTCAAGACCGATGCGGTAGGCAAGGAATGGCCGTCCACCACCTACCAGGTGGGACGGGAGAAGATCAAGGAGTACGCGAACGCGCTGGGGATCGACAACCCGGTCCACCATGACGTCGAGGCGGCTCGCGCGGCTGGATTCCGCGACGTGGTCGCACCGCCGATGTTCGCGGTCGTCTACAGCAGCCCGGCGCTCGGGCCGGCGATCCTCGACCCCGAAGTCGAGATGAACTTCGCGGCGATGGTCCACGGCGGCCAGGAGTTCGCCTGGGACGAGCCGGCCTGCTCCGGCGACGAGATCACCACGAGCACCAAGTGCCTCTCGATCGAGGAGCGTGACGGCAAGGGCTTCTACGTGTTCGAGACCAACTCCGTCAACCAAGACGGCGCCCAGGTCGCCCGCGGCACCTGGACGCTGATCGTCAGGGGGGTTTGAAATGACTTTGAACGTCGGCGACCAGATCACGGAGCAGAAGGTCACCCCGGACAAGTACCTGCCGCATCGGTATGCGGGCGCCTCCGGCGACTTCAACCCGATCCACATCGACGACGAGCTGGCGAAAGCCGTCGGCCTGCCGCGCAACATCCTCCACGGCCTCTACTCGATGGGCTTGGTGGCGAAAGCCAACGCGGCCGCCGCCGACGGCGATCCGCGGGCGCTGAAGCGGCTCTCGGTGCAGATGCGCGGCATGGGCGTCCCCGAGGCGGAGATCGTCGTCACCGGCACGGTCAAGTCGGCCGACGGCAGCCGGGTCGTTATCGACACCGTCGCGCAGCAGGGCGAGACGACGCTGATCAAGAACGCCGAGGCCGAGCTCGAGCTTTGAGCGGTGTGGGAGGGGTCCGGGTGACCCCCTCCAGACACATCTCGCTATGGCTCGATGTT
>DASTSW010000007.1:0-17872 GCA_035760445.1 Solirubrobacterales bacterium
GGTGTCGATCGTGCGGTTGAGGTCCTGCGAGTCGGAGGAGTCGGGCTGGATCGGGACCGACAGCATCTTCGCCTCCTGGCGCAGCTGCTGGATCGTGTTGATCTCGCCGTTGTGGCCGAGGACCGAGAACGGCTGCACCCGTTTGAACGAAGGCCAGGTGTTGGTCGAGTAGCGGTTGTGGCCGAAACAGCCGATCGTCTCGAAGCGCTCGTCGCGCAGATCCGGGTAGTACTCGCCGAGCACCTTCGGCGCGCCCATCACCTTGTAGACGCAGGTGGTGGCGGAGAAGGAGGGGACGTGGACGCCGAGCTCTTTCTCCAGGCAGATCATCAGGTCGAAGAGGACCGCGTCGCGGCTGCCGGCGTCGGGGACGAGGCCGCCCAACTGCCAGAAGATCGGCTCCTCCTCGCGCGCGGTCGGGCCGAGGGCGGGCGAGTCGACGACGCCGACCCGCTCGGCGAGGACGCGGAAGCCGCCTTCGGCGAGCAGCTCGCGGGCGTCGTGCTTGATCTTCTCCACGTCCTGGGAGCGCTCGATGAAGATGTGGGCGACGGCAAAGGCGTCGTCGGTCGCCAGCGAGGGGTCATGGCCGCCGGAGCGGACCTCCTCGGCCCAGATCTTGCGCGGGATGTCGAGCAGCAGGCCGCAGCCGTCGCCCTCGCCGTCGACATTGCCGGCGCGGTGGAGCATCTTCTGCAGCGCCGGGATCGCCAGCTCGATCGGCTCGTGGTTCGGCGTCGCGTCCTTGCGGACCGAGGCGTAGATGGCACAGGCGTCCTTGTCCTCGACGCTCGGCGGCGAAACGAGGGGGCGGTAGGGGCGCTCTGGTGAGTAGCGCTCGACGCGAGCGCTGCGGTCGGACTGGGACTTCAAGTTCGTACCTCCCGGGTTCCACGCCTTCTTCGAGCGGGCGCGCGACGGGTTGACGGGTTACGGGATTATAGGGGCCGCGGTCAAGCCCACGACATCGGCTCGTAGCCGCCCTGGGGCTGGACGCCGATCAGCATCGCGACGACGGTTGCTTCGGAGCGGTTGAGGATCGTGCGAGTCGCGGCCGGCTCGATCGAGGCGAAGGTGCCGGCCGGCGCCGAATGGTCCTCCCCGTCGAGCCGCATCGTCGCCTCTCCGTCGAGGATCAAATAGAGCTCGACCTGACCGCTGCCGGACTCGTCGTGCTCGGGGATCTGGCCGCCGGGCGCGATCTCGACCAGGTTGTAGCCGAAGGCGCCGGTGCCGAGCGCTTTGCGAGCCAGCAGCCAGGTGCACTCGCCCGACCCCTCCATCCGCTCGAACTCGTCGCGGTGCTTGATCGTGAAGTTCTCCGCCATTAGGTTCGACCCTAACCGCGATGACCGACCCGAGCAAGGACTCCCCCGAGGCGCTGCAGGAGGCGATCGACCGCTACAACGCCGCCTGGAACGCCCACGACCTCGAGGCGATCATGGCGATGCACGCGCCGGACATGGTCTTCGAGAACCACACCGCTGGCGAGTCGGCCGCAGGCGAGGAGGCGCGCGCCCACATCGGCTCGATCTTCGCCACCTGGCCCGACATCGCCTTCGCCACCCGGCGCCTCTACGTACGCGAGGGGCTGGTCGTGCAGGAATGGACCGCGACGGCCACCCATACGCAGACGATGCGCCGCGGCGACCTCGTCGCCGAGCCGACCGGCAACCGGGTCGAATGGGACGGGCTCGACGTGATCCCCTTCGAGGACGGCTTGGTCAAGCGCAAGGACGTCTACTCCGACAGCGTCTCGATCCTGCGCCAGGTGGGGCTACTCGACTAGCGGTTCCAGCTCGGTTCGTAGGCTTCTTTGACCAGCGTCTTGGGTTTGCCACCCGCGTAGGGGACGGTCTGGACCTTGTTGTTTCGCAGCCCCACCTCGAAGCCGCCGTTGAAGCCGAGCACGACGCTGCCGTCGGCGGAGAGGTCGGTGCCGACGAAGCCGCTCTCCCCCGTCCCCGCCACTGGCCGCTGCGCTCCCGTTTTCGGGTTGACGACGACGGCGTAGCTGGTGTCCTGGCCCTGGAACTCGGTCAGCAGGCGGTTGCCGTCAGCCGACCAGTCGGTCGGAAACAGCCCCTGGAGCAGTGGCGGCACCTTGGTGTGGGTCAGCCGCTTGACCTGCTTGCCCTGCGAGTTCATCAGGAAGAGCTCGTTCTTCGGCCCGTACTTGCGGTTCTTGCCCAGCGTCTTGACGAAGACGATCCGCTGCGGCCCCCAGAGCGGCTGCGAGGAGCGGTGGTCCTTGGTCAGGCGAACCGCTTCCGGCGCCCGCACGTTGACCACGCCCGGGATCGGGACCGGGAAGCGGAAGACGTCGCTGCGCGGCGGGTACTTTTCGCTGCCCGCCACCGAGTAGGCGATTTCGGTGCCGTCCGGGGAGAAGCTGAAGCCGCTGAAGAAGCCGGTGGCGATGACGCTCTGCAACCCGGTGGCGACGTCGATCACGACCAGCTTGCGCTTGCCGAGTTCGGGACCGCGCAGCGCCGCGATCGTTTTCGAGTCCGGCGACCAGGTGACGTAGAAGGCTTCGCGCAGGTTGGACATCAGCGTCGTGCCGGTGCCGCCGGTCGCCGGGGCGATCTTCAGTTCCTGGGCGTTCTTCGCCCCTTCATGCAGGTAGGCGACCGCGAGTCCGTTGGGGGCGACGTGCGGGTTGTGCCCGGTCTCGACCTTTTTGGCGCCGCTGCCGTCGTCGCCCGCGACGAAGACCGTCGAGTTGAAGGGGTTCTTGACGTAGCTCAGCGTCGCGCTCGCACCGGCGGGTAAAACGAGCAGCGCAGCGATGACGAGGGCGGGCAGGAGCAGCTTCGGCTTCGCGAGGATCGGCATGCGGGCGATGCTAACCGCGCGACCGGAGGATTCAGCCGGGTCCGACGATCGCCGCGACGACCAGGCCGCCGCTAACGCCGATGAAGCTGATCACGGCCAAGACCCGGTACCAGAGCCGCTTGTCCACGTCGGGATCGAAGGCCAGCGGGACGAAGAGGAAGGGGTTGACGAAGGTGCCGAAGACGAGCGCGGCCGCGACCGCGGTCGGCAGGTCCGGCACCGCCAGCCCGACCCCGATCAGGATCAGGCCCATCATCACGTAGTCGAGGTGGACTTGACGGATCCGCTGCGGGGCGACGATCCCGATCCGCCGTATCCACTCGGGCCGCTCGTCCCGAATCACCATCGCCCAGCCCAGCAGGCCGCCCAGCGCCAGCTCGACCAGCCCGATCTGCACCACCCAGTCCATGCTCAGAGCTCGGGGACGTCGGCGCCGAGGGGGCTGAAGGGAAGGCGGCGAACGGCGGCCCAGCCGGCGCAGCGCTCCTCCAGCGCCCCGGCGACGTTGCCGGCGTCCTGCCAGGTGGTCCAGACGAGCACGGTCGGGCCGGCACCGGAGATCGTCGCTCCCAGCGCCCCCAACTCACGGGCCGAATCGACGATCTCCATCGAGCGCGGGTAGAGGTCGCGGCGGCGCGGCTGGTGGAGGTGGTCGTCGAGGCCGCGGGCGATCAGGTCGAGGTCGGCGCCACGCAGCCCCAGAACCAGCGTCGCCGCCGCGGAGACGTTGGCGACGGCGTCGGCGAGCGGCACCTCGGCCGGGATCGCCTCGCGCGCCCGCTCGGTCGAGACCTCGTCGGGCGGGATCACGACGATCCCCTCCAAGCCCTCGGGCGGGTCGAAGCGAGCCGCGGTCGGCGCCCCGTCATCGCCCTTGCCGCAGACGACGAAGCCGCCGTAGATCGCGGCGGCGACGTTGTCGGGGTGGCCCTCGATCTCGGTCGCCCGCGCCAGCATCTCCTCTTTGGTCAGCGCCAGCTCGTAGAGGTGGTCGGCGGCGTAGAGGCCGGCGACGATCGCCGCCGCGCTCGACCCCAGCCCCCGCGCCAGCGGCACCTCGCTGCGCAGCCGAAAGGCGATCCCGTCCGCCGGCCGCAGGCTCTCGAAGGCCCGCACGATCAGGTTGTCGCGCCCGGTTGAGACCTCCAGGCCGCCGGGGTCGAAGGAGAACTCGCCAGCCTCCTCCACCTCCAGGTCCAGGTGCATCGACATCGCCGCCGCCATCGCGTCGTAGCCGGGCCCGAGGTTGGCCGAGGAGGCGGGGACGCGGACGAGTCGGTGGCGCGCGGTCATCTCAGTCGAAGACAGCCCGCTCGACCGCGCTGAGGTCGTTCTCGCAGTTGATCACCTGCGGCGCTTTCGACAGCGCGGTGTCGGGGTCCTTGAGGCCGTGGCCGGTGAGGACGCAGACGACGGTCTCGGGCTTTGCGCTGCCCTCGACGACCGGCAGGCCGTGGGCGAGGAGGCCGGCGACCGAAGCGGCGCTGGCGGGCTCGCAGAAGACGCCTTCGTTGTCGGCCAGCCAGCGGTAGGCGTTGAGGATCTGCTCGTCGGCGACGGCGGCGACGCGGCCGCGGCTGGCAGTGAAGGCGGCCATCGCCTCCTCCCAGCGGGCCGGGTTGCCGATCCGGATCGCCGAGGCGACGGTCTCGGGGTGGTCGACCGGCTCGCCGCGGACCAGCGGCGCCGCGCCCTCGGCCTGGAAGCCGTAGAGGATCGGGGACGCGTCGACCTCCTGAAAGCCGCGCCAGTAGGCGGTGACGTTGCCGGCGTTGCCGACCGGGATCGCCAGCGCGCCCGGCGCCTCGCCCAGGTCCTCGACGACCTCGAAGGCGGCCGTCTTCTGGCCTTCGATCCGGTGCGGGTTGACCGAGTTGACCAGCTCGATCGGGTGCTTCTGCGAGAGCTCGCGGACGATCCGCAGGGCGTCGTCGAAGTTGCCCTGCAGGGCGACGACGCGGGCGCCGTGCATCAGCGCCTGGGCGAGCTTGCCGATCGCGATCTTGCCCTCGGGGACGATCACCGCCCCCCGCATCCCCGCCCGCGCCGCGTAGGCGGCGCAGCTGGCGGCGGTGTTGCCGGTCGAGGCACAGATGATCGCCTCCGCCCCGCGCCCCTTGGCCCGCGAGACGGCCACCGTCATCCCCCGGTCCTTGAACGAGCCGGTCGGGTTCAGTCCCTCGAACTTGAAGTAAGCACGCGCTCCGATGCGCTCGGAGAGGCGCGGCGCTTCGATCAGCGGCGTCGAGCCCTCGTTCAGGGTCACGACCGGGTCGCCCGGCTCCAGCGAGAGCCGGTCGCGGTAGCGGTCGATGAGTCCCTTAGCCACGGTCGTGCAGGCTCCGAAAATCAAGCAGGTCGGGGGACGCAGGGAGCGGAGGGAGGGGAGCGCACTCGTTGGTGCGTGACCCGACCGGAGCGACCGAGGACCCCGAGATGCGCAGATTTGCAGGGGCCTGCACTAGTACTCCTTCTCGATGACCCGTATCGAGCGCGGTGGCGAGCGCAGCTCGTCGAGCTTCGCCAGCTCCTCGACCGCGGTCGCGAAGCGGGACTCGAGGCACTCGTGGATCACCATCACCAGCCGCGCGTCGGAACCGGTCCCGCGCTGGACGACGCTTTTGACCGAGACGTCGTGGTCGCCGAGCACCGTCGCCACCCGGGCCAGAACGCCGGGCTGGTCGGCGACCTCGAGGTGCAGGTAGAAGGAGGAGGTGACGTCCTCGACCAGCGGCAGCTCGACCCGCGTCTCGTGCACCGGGGCATCGCCGGCGAGGATCGAGACGACGTCGCCGAGCACCGCCGAGGCGGTCTGCAGACCGCCGGCGCCGGGGCCCGACATCGTCACCTCGCTGATCGCCGGGGCCTCGACCATCACCGCGTTGAAGGCGCCTTCGATCGGCGCCAGCGGGTGGCCGGGATAGAGGAAGCAGGGGAAGACGCGGACGCTGATGCCGCCGTCGCGCCGCTCGGCGACCCCGAGCAGCTTCAGCGAGAGGCCAAGCTCCTTGGCGTAGGCGAGATCGTCGGGCTGGATCGCCTCGATCCCCTCGAAGGCGACCTCGGAGAGGGTCACAGGGGTGTGGAAGGCGAGCCGGGCGAGGATCGCCATCTTCGCCGCCGCATCTGCGCCGTTGACGTCGTCGGTCGGGTCGGCCTCGGCGTAGCCCAGCTCCTGCGCCCGCGCCAGGACCTCGTCGTAGCCGGCGCCGCTGGCGGCCATCTCGCTGAGGATGAAGTTGGTGGTGCCGTTGACGATGCCGAAGACCTTGGCGATCTCGGTGACGCCGAAGCTCTCCTGGATCGTCCGTACGATCGGGATCACCGCCGCCACCGCCGCCTCGAAGCGCAGCTGCACCCCGGCCTCGCGGGCGACCGCGAAGAGCTCGTCGCCGTGCTGGGCCAGAAGCTGCTTGTTGGCGGTGACGACCGGCTTGCCGGCCCGCAGCGCCGCCAAGACGTGCTCGCGCGCCGGCTCGGTCCCACCCATCAGCTCGACGATCAGGTCGGAGCCGGCGAGGATCGCCCCGAAGTCGCCCTCGCTGCGGGTCAGGGCGCCGGCGATCTCCGGTCGCCGCCCGGTCGCCGCCTCGACCGCCCCGGCCCGTTCGGCGAGCAGCTCGGCGAAGGCAGCGCCGACCGTGCCGCGTCCCAGCAGCCCGATGCGGACGGGTTTGGAGCCCTCGGCGCCCACGTCCTCAGACGTCCCTCGCCGTCAGGTCCTCGTAGGTCTCGCGCCGGACCACGACCCGCGCCGAGCCGCTGCGGCAGAAGATCACCGGCGGCCGCGGCACGCCGTTGTAGTTGTTGGCCATCGCGTAGCCGTAGGCGCCGGTGGCCGGGGTGACGAGCACATCGCCGACCGCCGGCTCGGCCAGCATCGTGTCGCGGACGATCACGTCGCCGGACTCGCAGTGCATGCCGGCGATCGTCACCAGGGTGTCGGGGGCCGCCGCAGCGCGATCGGCGACGAGCGCCTCGTACACCGAGCCGTAGAGCATTGGCCGCAGGTTGTCGGACATGCCGCCATCGACGGCGACGTAAGTGCGAACGCCAGGGATCTCCTTGACGGTGCCGACCCGGTAGGCGGTAACGCCGGCATTGGCGACCAGCGAGCGGCCCGGCTCGACCAGGATCCGCACCCCCTCGCCGAAGACCTCGGCGACACCGCGGACCTTGACGTCGACGTAGGCATCGATCGAAGGCGGCTCGTCCTCAGCGGTGTAGGCGACGCCGAGCCCACCGCCGACGTTGACCACCTGGCACCAGTCGCCGGCCAGCTCACCCAGCGCCCGGATCGCCAGCGTGTAGGGCTCGAGCTCGAAGATCTGCGAGCCGATGTGGGCGTGCAGCCCGACCAGCTCCAGCTTGTCGGAGGCGAGCACGCGCTCGATCGCCTTGGCCGCCAGCCCGTCCTCGAGTCCGAACCCGAACTTGCTGTCCAATTGGCCGGTGGTGATGTAGTCGTGAGTTGACGGCTTGATCCCGGGGGTGACCCGGATCAGCACCCGTTGCGGTTCGTCGAGCAGCCGCTCGCAGCGCTCGATCTCGTCGAAGGAGTCGAGGATCAGGTGGCGGATCCCGGCCCGGGCGGCGAAGAGGATCTCCTCGTCGGACTTGTTGTTGCCGTGCATGTGGATTCGCTCGGGGTCGAAGCCGGCCTTCAGCGCCATGTGCAGCTCGCCGCCCGAGGCGACGTCGACCGAGAGGCCCTCCTCGGCGAAGAGCCGGTAGGCGGCGGTGCAGGGCAGCGACTTGCTGGCGAAGAGGATTTCGAAGTCGGCGCCGCGGTTCTCGAACGCCTCGCGATAGGCGCGGGCGCGGGCGCGGATGTCGTCCTCGGCGTAGAGGTAAGCGGGAGTGCCGTGCGCTTCGGCCAGCTCGACCACGTCGCAGCCGGCGACCTCCAGGTGGCCCTCGGCGTTGACCCGGCTGCCCTGCGGAAACACCGCCGAACCTTCGATCGGATCCCCGCTCACCACCGACCCCGCCTGTTCTTGCTCCGCCATAGGACGGGCATTTTGACGATTAGCCGAGGCTCAGGCGGAACGAGCGGCTATTTGCCGCCGAGGCCGCCGAGAACGCCTTCGACGGACTTGACGGTTTCGTCGACGACTTTGCCGACCGTCGATTCGGGGCCGGCGACCCCGTTGACGACTTCTTCGGTCGTCTGGGTGACGCCGGTCGCCTCGAGCGCGCCGCCGGTCACGGTCTGGTCTACCTGGTTGACCGTTTCGTTGACGGTGCTGGTGACTTTGCCAGTGGTCGAGGAACCGGTCGTGCCGCCGCCGGCTTCCGAGCCGCCGCCCCCGCCAGAGCTTCCGCCCGAGCCACCGCCATTGTTTGAGGCGGTTCCGGTGGCACCGCCGCCCGACCCGCCACCCGAGCTGGTCGTTGCGGCGGGGGCCGAATCGCCACCGTTACCGCCATTACCCGTGGTCGTTCCACCGCCGGCCGGTGACTGCTGGCCGCTGCCCTGGACACTCGGCGCTCCTTGATCGCCGAGCCCCCCTGCAGCGCCATCACCTTTGGCCGAACCAGCGCCGTCGGCGGCAGCCCCTGCCGCTGACGCACCGGGACCGGTGGTCGCCCCGGCCACTGCCGTTCCAGCAGCAGCCCGTTCGTTGGCCGAGACCGAGGCCCCGTCGTCGCCGCCAACCAGGCCGGCGACAGGCAGGTCCTCGAAGACGAGGGCCGAGACGAGCAATACAAAAGCAACGACGGCAGCGGCGATCAATCCCGCGCCCGACATCGCTCCCACCATGTAGTTCCTCGCCTGCCTGACCATGGGCTTCGCCTCCGCTTACCCAACCTAGGCGGAGTCACACCGAGAGCAAATAGGAACTACTAAAATTAAGTAGACAAGTGCCCGAGTCCGTGCTCAGGCGGGTGGGGCGTTCTCGACGTGGAGGAGCTCCTGGCTCGCTTCCTCCTCCATCTGCAGGGTCGTGTGTTCGATCCCGTGGGCCTCGCGCAGGGTCAGCTCGAGCCGGCGGCGGATCAGGTCGCGGTCGGCCCCCTGGGCGACGACGACGTGGGCGGCGATCGCGCCGAAGCCGGAGGTAACGGTCCAGACGTGGAGGTCGTGGACCGAGCGCACCCCCTCCTCGCTGCAGATCTCGGCGCCGATTCGGTCGACGTCGACGCCGGCCGGCGCCGCCTCCATCAGGACGTCGAACGGCTCCTTGATCAGGCGCCAGGAGGAGGCGAGGATCAGAACCGCGATCAGCAGGCCGACGATCGGATCGACGACCGGCGAGCCGCCGAGCAGAACGACGGCACCGGCGACGATGACGCCGATCGAGCCAAGCGCGTCGGCAACCGAGTGGCGCAGAACGCCCTCGAGATTGATGTCCTCGCGCTGGCCGCGGGCGAGGACGATGGTCGCGGCGACGTTGCCGGCGAGGCCGAGGACGCCGAGCGCGAGCACCCCCCAGCCGTCGATCTCCGGCGGGTCGCCGAGGCGGCCGATCGCGGCGACCGCGACCGCGACGCTGACCACGACCAGCAGCAGCCCGTTGACCAGCGCCGCCAGCACCTCCGAGCGCTGGTAGCCGAAGGTGCGCCGCCCGGCCGCCGGCAGCGTCGCCAGGCGGGCGGCGATCAGGGCGAGGACGATCGAACCGGCGTCGGAGAGGACGTGGCCGGCGTCGGCGAGCAGCGCCAGCGAGCCGGTGAGGATCCCGCCGATCGCCTCGGCCACCAGCAGGCCGAGGTTGATCGAGAGCGCCCACCACATCCGCCGCCGGCTGTCGGCGCGGCGGGCGTCCAGTGCGTGGGCGTGGCTATGTCCGTGTCCGTGCGGGCCGTGCACGGTTCGAGCTTACGCTGGAACCGGCTCCTTTTTCGCAGCCTCGGCTGCGACTTCGGCGGCGTAGCCGAGGCGCTCGGCGTATTCGCGGGCCTGCATGCGGGAGATGACCATCCGCTGGATCTCCGCCGTGCCCTCGAACAGCTGGTAGATCTTGGCGTCGCGGAACCACTTCTCCAGCGGGCACTCGGTGCTCTGCGCGTAGGGACCGACGAGGTCCATCAGCGTCGTCGTCGCCCACATCGTCACGTCGCCCGCCTTGAGCTTCGACATCGAGCCCTGACCGCCGGTCATCGGCACCCCGTTGCGGCCCATCCAGGCGGCCCGCTGGACCAGCAGCCGGGCCGATTCGATCTCGGTCGCGACGTCGGCCAGCGTCTGCTGGATCCGCTGCGCCTGGAGCATCGGCACGCCTTCGTAGGACTGGCCGTCGAGGTACTCGAGGGTCCACTCGTAGGCGGCCTGGGCGATGCCCAGCGCCGAGGCGCCGACCAGCGGCCGGGTCACCTCGAAGGTCGCCAGCGCGTCGGCGCCGCGGGACTTTTTCCCTTCGCGGCCACGCTGCAGCTTCTTTTCCAGCTTCTCTTCGCCGCCGAGCAGGCAGTCGCCGGGGATGCGGCAGTCCTCGAGCACGATCTCCGCCGTGTGCGAGGCGCGGATCCCGAGCTTCGACTCCTTCTTGCCCTGGGAGAGGCCCGGGGTGTCCTTGGCGACGACGAACGAGGCCTGACCGCGGGTGCCGAGCGCCGGGTCGACGGTGGCGACGACGACGTGGACGTCGGCGATGCCGCCGTTGGTGATGAAGACCTTGGTCCCGTTGAGGACCCACTCGTCGCCGTCGCGCTTGGCGGTCGTCTTCAGGCTCTTGACGTCGGAGCCGGCCTGCGGCTCGGTGACCGCGTAGGCGCCGAGTTTGATCTCGTCGGCGTTTCCGAAGCACTCGGGGACCCAGCGCATGATCTGCTCGGGGGTACCGGAGGAGGCGATGCCCGCCGCAGCGAGGCCGGAGCCGGAAATCGCCAGGGCGGTGCCAGCGCAGCCCCAGTGGAACTCTTCGGCGGAGATCACCTGGAACTGGCCCTCGGGGTCAGCGGCGGAACGCTGAATCGACTCGAGCGTGCCGAAGCCCTGTTTCCGCGCCTCTTTGATCACCTCCCAGGGGATGCTCTCCTCTTCGTCATGCTTGCGCGCGGCCGGGCGGATCACCTCGCTGGCGAACTTCCGGCACCGCGCCTTGAACTCTTTTTGCTCCTCGTTGAGTGCGAAATCCATCTCTTCCTCTCCGCCGCCGATTGATTGACTGGTCAGTCAGCCAGTCGGAACTCTACTCCTCCCCGCCCCGACCGCTCGATACGTTTCCGCGCGTGATCCCGAAGCGGCCGATCAACGCCGACGTCCCAGCCAGCGAGGAGCCGACGGCGGAATCGCCGGTCGAGGCGCCCGAGGAGAAGCCGGAGGCGGCGCCCGAGCCGTCCGAGCACCAGCGCGGTCCAGGTGCGCCGAAAGCGCTGGTCGCCCTGGTCGCCCTCGCCCTGATCTTCATCGTCGCCGCGATCGTCTGGGGCAGCGGCGGCGGGGACGACTCCGAGGCACCGGCTCCCGCCCCCACCCCGACGACGAGCGAGTCGGGCTCGGAGGACACCCCCTCGCAGAGTGCCGAGGCGCTCGGCTACCCGAGCTTCGCGACCAACAACACGACCCGGATCGGCGGCTCCACGCCCGCCGCCAACGCCGCTGGCGCCGCGCTCGCGGCCTTCCCTTCAATCACCGAGGATCAGCGGCCTGACGCGGTGACCGTGGTCGGCGAAGAAGACTGGGCCGGGGCAATCGCCGCCGCGGTGCTGATGGCCGAACCGGTGCGAGCGCCGATCCTCTTCTCCGGCACCGACGAGGTCCCCGACGTGACCAGTGAAGCGCTCGATGCTCTCGATCCCCAGGGCAGCGCCGCCACCGGCGAGGCGCCGCTGTTCGCGGTCGGCCGGGTCACCTATCCGGGCCAGGCGGCGCCGATCGACTCCGGCGACCCGGCGACCACCGCCGCCCAGATCGCCACCCTGCGTGACCGCCTCGCCAGTGAGCCGCCGCGCCACATCGTCATCGCCTCCAGCGCCCACCCCGACTTCGCGATGCCCGCCGCCGCCTGGGCCGCCCGCTCCGGCGACCCGGTCCTCTACTCCGACCCCGACAAGCTGCCGGCGGCGACCACCGGCGCGCTGAAGAAACACCCCAAGGTGCCGGTCTACGTGCTCGGCCCCTCCTCGGTGATCTCCTCCGACGTGGTCCGCGAAATCGACAAGATCGCCAAGCAGGTGAAACGCGTCGCCGGCGAGGACCCGGTCGCCAATGCCCTCGCCCTCGCCCGCTACCGCGACGGCAGCTTCGGCTGGAACGTCAACGACCCCGGCCACGGCTTCGTCCTCGCCCGCGACGACTCGCCCGCCGACGCCGCTGCCGCAGCACCGCTCTCGGCCTCCGGCACCTGGGGCCCGCTGCTGCTCACCGACGATGCCGCCAGCCTCCCGGACGACCTGCGCAACTACCTCCTCGACGTCAAGCCCGGCTACACCACCGACCCGACCCGCGCCTTCTACAACCACGTCTGGGTGATCGGCGACCAGGGCGCGATCAGCGTCGGCCAGCAGGCGGAAGTGAACGAACTGGCCGAGCTTGCGAAGATCGGGGGCGGAGAATGAGCGAAGCCGAGAACCCACAGCTGCTCGGGCAGGCCAAAGAGGTGACGCCGGAGGACATCCGCGCCCTCGCGGGCCCGGTGACCCCCCACTTCGCCCTGCAGGTGCGCAACCGCATCCGCCGACTGATCGAGGCGCTGCCGGCCGACCACGCCGCGCGGGTGGAAGGCGAGCGCCAGATCGCCCGGCTCGAGGAGCTTTCGAAGAACAGCGGCGAGCCGCGCCAAGGCCTCGGGATCTCGCATTGAAGTACCTCGCCCCCGGCGTCTGGCGGCTGAAGGAGTTCCCCCGCCCGCTGATCAACGTCTACCTCGCCGAGGACGTGCTGATCGACGCCGGCCGGCGCTGGGACAAGCGCCGGCTCTTCGCCGAGCTCGAGGGACGGGAGATCTCGATGCTGGCCCTGACCCACGTCCATCCCGACCACCAGGGCTGCGCGAAGATGATCTGCGAGGCGCGCGGCATACCGCTCGCCTGCCACGAGGGTGACCTCGACGCGATGGAGGGCCGCCGCCCGGTCGCGGCGACCAACAACCCCGGGGCCAAGGCCTTCGCCCGGATGTGGGAAGGACCGCCCCACAAGGTCGACCGGGTGCTGAAAGAGGGCGATGAGGTCGCCGGCTTCCGCGTCGTCCACGCCCCCGGCCACGCGCCGGGCGAGGTGATCTTCTTCCGCGACTCCGACCGAGTGGCGATTTGCGGCGACGTGGTCCGCAACATCACCTACCTGACGACGAGGACCAAGCTCGCCGAGCCCCCCGACGAACTCACCCCGGACCCGGTCGAGAACCGTCGCTCGATCCGCAAACTGGCCGATCTCAACCCTTCGCTGATCCTCCCCGGCCACGGTCCAGCCCTGACCGACATCGCCGCCTTCGAGCGCTTCGTTTCCTCCCTGCCCGGGTAGCCCCACCGCACCGACTCGCCCTCCGGCGGGTTACTTGATTTCGGGTACTCGGCAACTGACTGGAAGGGAGTCCAGAGATGAGCAAGCTGAAGATGGGGCGTCCGTCGCCGGCGATGGTGGTGGCACTGATCGCCCTCGTCGCGTCCCTGGCGGGGACCGCCTACGCGGCGCAGACGATCAACGGCGGTGCGATCAAGAAGCAGACGATCGGCGGCGGCAAGCTGAAGAAGGACACGCTGACGGGGTTCCAGATCAACAACAACAAGCTCGGCACGGTGCCATTCGCGCAGGTCGCGACCCACACCTTCTGGGCAGTGGTCAACAACCCGGCCAGCCCCGGCAACGCGGCGCTGGCGCGGGCCAGCGGTCCCAACATCACCGCGGTCGAGGGCAACGGCGCGGTCGCCGTCACCTTCCCCTTCAACGTCTCGGGCTGCGCCAACGTCGCCGCCCGCAACAACGCCGGCACCTCGGTGCCGAACGCGGGCTACGCCCAGACCAACACCTCGGCCGCCAACCCCAACGCGATCGAAGTGCGGACCAAAGGCAAAGACGGCGCCCCCGAGGACTCCGACTTCCACCTGATCGTGATCTGCCCGTAGCGAGCTCTAGGATTGGCCGATGACTGAGGACGGCATCGACGGGCCGGAGCACGCGCGAGAGCTCGCGATCCAGCGCCTGAAGATGAAGCAGGACTTCAAAGGCATCGCCGCCGGCGGTGCCTTTGCGGTCCTCGTCTGCATCGTCATCTGGGCGCTCGGCGGAGGCGGCTACTTCTGGCCGATCTGGGTGATCCTCGGCGTCGGCATCGGCGCGATCACCCAGGCCTGGAAGGCCTACGGCCCCAGCAACCGGATCACCGAGGCCGACGTCCAGCGGGAGATGGAACGGGGCTGAGCGGCGGCGCGGGCTTGGGTCATGTCGACCCGCTCGCCGCGGAACGGCACGCCCTCGGCGCGCAGCAACGCGCGCTGCCGGTCTCCCTTGGCGAGCGAGCCGTCGGCGCGGACCACCCGCCACCAGGGCAGGTCGGGCTCGTCGGCCTGGAAGAGGACGGTACCGGCGAACCGCGGTGCCCCGGGGGAGACGTCGCCGTAGGTCCGCACGAACCCCTCCGGTATCTCCCGCACTCTTTCCAGGACTTCGAGCTCAGCGCTCAAGCGCCCGGGCCGAAGGCGTCGATGATGCGGTTCTGGAACTCGCTCAGCTCCTCGGGGGAGATGAAGTAGGTCGGCGGGGTGAGGAAGAGGCCGTCGGCGCGCTCCGCCGTCGCCTCGACCCGGGCGCGGACCTTGTCGAGCGGGCCAGCGGCGCAGTAGGCCTCGACCATCTCGTCGCTGATCGCCGCCGGGACGGCGGCGAGGTCGCCGCGGCGGAAGGCCTCGCCGGCCTCGACCGCGTTGTCGGCGAAGCCGTGCAGCTCCCAGAGCGGCATGTAGGTCTTGACCGTGGCGTAGAAGGAGATCGTGCGGCGGGCCATCTCGATCGCCCGGCCCTCGTCGTCGTCGATCGCGCAGCAGACCGTCGGCAGGTAGTCGAACGCCCCTCGCTCGCGGTCCGAGCGATCCAGCCCTTTCTCGAAAGCGGGAACGATCACCTCGTCGATCCACTTCAGGCTCTGGATCGGGTGCCCGATCAGACCGTCGGCGACGTCGCCGGCCATCCGCGCCATCCCGGCCTGCACGGCGGCGGTGTAGATCGGCACCGCCTCGCGCGGCGCCGGGTGCGGCCGGATCCAGCCCTTGATGTCGATGTCGTAGTACTCGCCCTCGTAGCGGATCGGCTCGCCGGCGCTGGCCTGGCGCATGATCAGCCGCGTCGCCTCGATCGCCTCGCGCAAATGCGGCGCCGGTTTGCCGTAGTCGGCGTTGTGCCAGGTCTCGTTCAGGCGTTTGACCCCGGCGCCCATCCCGAAGCGGAAGCGGCCGCCGGACATCTCGTCGACGTCGAGGGCGCTGATCGCATGGATGAAGGGGCTGCGGGTGAAGGCCCAGACGATCCCCGTGGCCACCCCGATCCGCTCGGTCTTCGCCGCCAGGTAGCTGGCCTGGGTGACGGCGCTGCGGAACAGCTCCGGCGCCCAGACGCACTCGACTCCGGCCGCCTCGGCCCGCAGCGTCTCCGCCTCGAGGTCGGCGACGGAGGTGCCGATCGCGGCGACGGAGATGCGGTCGAGCGCGCCCATCTGGTTTCGGGTCAGGCGCTCGCCGGGGCGGTCTCGCCGGCCAGGACCGCCTCGGCGACCCGCTCGCGGTGCCACTTGGCGTCGCCGAAGCTGGCCGCGTTGGCGCGCCCGCGCTTGAGGAAGAAGTGGAGGTCGTGCTCCCAGGTGAAGCCGATCCCGCCGTGGACCTGGATCGCCATGTCGGGGACCCGCCAGCCGGCGTCGGAGGCGTAGGCCTTGGCCATCGAGGCGGCCAGCGGCAGCGACTCCGGCTCGGCATCGGCGGCCCAGGCGGCGCCGTAGACGGCCGAACGCGAGTTCTCGGTCTCCAGCAGCATCTGCGCGCAGCGGTGCGAGACCGCCTGGTAGGCGCCGATCGGCCGGCCGAACTGCTGGCGGTCTTTGGCGTACTCGACCGACATCTCCAGCGCCCGCTGGGCGACCCCGGTCGACTCGGCCGCCAGCGCCACGCAGGCGCGGTGGAAGACCGGCAGGTAGTCCTCGGCCGCCCCCGGCAGGGTGTTCTCGGGCGCCACCTCGACGCCGTCCAGCCGCAGCGAGGAGAGCCGGCGGGTGAGGTCGATCGACTCGTCGGCCTTGACGGTGACGCCGTCGGCATCGCGCGCGACGATGTGGCGGCGGCCGTCGGCGGTGGCGACGAGGAAGAAGTCGGCGCTGGCCGCGTCCATCACCAAGGTCTTTTCGCCGCTGAGGACGAGGCCGTCGCCAGTCTTGTCGGGCTCCAGCTCGAACTGCAGCGGCACGGCCGCGGATCCGGCGTCGAGCAGAGCCGGCGCGCCGCGCAGCTCGCCCGCGGCCAGCGGCCGCAGCCAGCGCTCGCGCTGCTCGTCGGAGCCGGCGGTGGCGAGCGCCAGGCCGGCGATCGTGTTGGAGAGCAGTGGCGAGGGGGCGAGGGCGTAGCCCATCTCCTCGAACAGCACCGCCAGGTCGACGACGCCGAGGCCCTGTCCGCCCCACTCCTCGGGCAGTGCCAGCCCGGCCCAGCCGAGCTCGGCCATCTCCTGCCAGCCGGCCTCGTCGAAGCCGCTGTCGCTGGCCGCGATCTCGCGGATCCGCTCCGATTTGAAGCGCGAGGCGAGGAAGCCGTTGGCGGTCGACTTGATCGCCTGCTGCTCGTCGGTGAGGTCGAAGTACATGGAGCTCCAGGCCCTAGCGAAGCCTCGGCAGGCCGAGCACCCGCTCGGCGATGATGTTTTTGAGGATGTCGGTGGTGCCGCCCTCGATCGAGTTGGCGCGCGAGCGGAGGAAGCCGTACTGCCACGCGCCGCCGGCGACCGCGTGCTCGGAGCCGCGCATCAGCATGGAGTAGGCGCCCTCGATCTCCAGCGCCAGCTCGGTCAGGTCCTGGTTGATGTCGGCCCACTGCCACTTGCCGAGCGAGCCCTCCGGGCCCGGAATTCCCGACTGCATCGTCTTGGTCAGGCCGCGGTAGGCGTTGAGGCGCATCGTCTCCACCTCGATATGGAGCTGGGCGATCCGCTGGCGGAAGTAGGGGTCATCGGCCGCGGTGCCGCCATTCGACGGGGTTTCGCGAGCCAGCTTGCCGAGCCTGCCGAGGCTGTTCTGGATCTGCGAGATCGCTCCGAAGGCAAGCCCGGCGCGCTCGTTCATCAGGGTGGTGATCGCCACCGCCCAGCCGTTGCCGACGCCGCCGACGACGTTGGCGTCGGGCACTCGCGCCTCCTCGAAGAAGACCTCGTTGAACTCGCCCTCGCCGGTGATCTGGACCAGCGGCCGGGTCTGCACCGCGTCCTGCTCCATGTCCATCAGGAAGTAGGTGAGGCCCTGGTGCTTGGGCGCGTCGGAGTCGGTGCGGGCGACCAACATGCACCATTTCGCGTACTGGGCAAAGGTGGTCCAGACCTTCTGGCCCGTGACCACCCATTCGTCGCCGTCCTTGACCGCGCGCGTCTTCAGCGAGGCGAGGTCGGACCCGGACTCGGGCTCGGAGAAGCCCTGGCACCAGATCTCCTCGCCGGTCAGGATCGGCTCCAGGTAGCGGGCCTTCTGCTCGTCGGTGCCATGGGCGATTACGACCGGGCCGCCCATCGCCAGGCCGAGCACGTTCGCCGGGGCCGGCGCTTCCTGGGCCGAGGCCTCACCGGCGAAGATCGCCTGCTCGATCATCGTCGCGCCGCGGCCGCCGTACTCCTGCGGCCAGGAGATCCCGGCCCAGCCCGCCTCGTGCAGCTTCAGCTGCCACTCGCGGCGGAAGGCCATCACCTCGTCGAGCCCAGCACCCTCCGGCTCAGGCCCGGGGTGGTTCTCCCGCAGCCAGGCGCGAACCTCGTCGCGGAACTCCTCCTCCGATGGCGACAGCGTCAGGTCCATCGAGGGCGCAGCATATAGGGATCGATTGGCCGGCTGGCCAATCCGAGCTTAGGGCTGGCCGCAGACCATCGGGCCGTAGGCCTGGGTCGTCGCGTAGCTCGCATCCCAGA